>CAYWIK010000005.1:0-4005 GCA_964458315.1 uncultured Spirochaetales bacterium
TCGTTGTTCGTCATGTTGCCTCTTGAATATTAAGAGTTTGTTTAAAACTATATGTATATTATATTATTAGTCAAGAGGCGGTTTGTCAAATAGAATACCATAAAAAAGACAATAAAAAATACATCTTGACTGCACCGATCGTTTCATCCTAGAATACAATAATTCCCATTCGAGGGGCCTATACATGCGAGTAAAAACCATTTTTTTTCTATTCCTTCTTATTGTTTCATCCCTGCCTGCAATCGCCCAGAGCCGGCAGGATTTTGAGCAGATTGTCGATTTTTCTCTAAATCTCGAATTTTTAGACCGGTTTTATGCCCGGAACCCCGCGGACACCGTCCCCACTGATAAAATATTGATTTTAGACGGTGCAATTTCTTCGATCGAAGTAATAGAGGAAGAGCCCGAGTCTTTTCTCGCAGAATTGACTCTCGTAGGCGGGAAATGGCTCGGTACGACCGATGTGAGGATGTTCTTCTGCATTGTGCGAATCGAAGGCCCTGCATTTGCCGAGCGTGTGCCTGCAAGAAGAGCAAGGAGAGAGCCGAGGGATGCAATCAAACCGAATCTCCATGTCATGGTCGCAGGAAAAATTGTAGATGTGCGAACTGATAAAGAGGGAAATAAAATTCCGGTCTTAGACGGATTTCACATCCGGCCCGTTAATTAAAAACAATATGGGCAGGCTCGATCCTGCCGCGGTCCGCAAGGAGAAGGGCGCGCCGGATCACATTCCGCAGCTCTCGTACGTTTCCAGGCCATGAAAACTCCGTCAATTTATATAACGCATTGAGAGTAATGTCATAATCCTTATCAGCCCCCATTGTATTGATAAAATAGCGGGTCAGAAGCGGAATATCCCCTTTCCTCTCACGAAGCGGCGGAAGATGTATGGGCAGGGTGTTGATCCGATAAAAGAGGTCTTGGCGGAATTGGGATTTCCATACCGCGTGCGAAAGGTTTTTATTTGTGGCGGACACAATCCTTACATCGACGCGGATCTGTCTGGTTCCTCCGACCCGCACCAGTTCGTTGCTCTCGATGACCCTGAGCAAATTAATTTGGGCTGCGGATTTCATCTCGCCGATTTCGTCGAGAAAAAGGGTGCCGCGATGGGCCCGTTCAAAGCTCCCGGGCTTTGAACGGGCGTCGGTATAAGCCCCCTGTTCTGAACCGAAAAGCGCGGTTTCGATCAGGGTCCGCGGGATGGCGCCGCAGTTTTCGGCAACATAGGGTCCTGATGAGCGGGGCGACAACTTATGGATCGTATGCGCGACAATTTCCTTGCCGGTTCCGCTTTCACCGGTAATAAGGATGGGATAATCCGAGGGCGCGTATTTTTGAATCAGCCCTTTTACTTCGAGCATTTGTTCGCTTTCGCCGATAAGGGGGGATAATTCAGGATGTGTCACAATGGAGCGGAGAGCGCTTTTTCTCGATTCGTGAAGCCGGGCCGCCTTGAGGATGCTCTCTTTAAGAACCTTTAATGGAAAGGGTTTTTCCAAATAGTCGAAGGCCCCCAGTTTCATCGACCGTACAATATACTGGACGTTTGTTCGGTCCGATATCATGATTACCGGAGGCGCGGATATGGACGCGTTAATTTTTGAAAGCATCTGCATACCCGATGTATCGGGCAGTGAGATATTGAGAATTACAATCTGCGGTTTTTTCTCTCGAAGGAGCTGGAGACCCTCTTCCCCGCTGTAAGCGGAAAAAATATAAAACTCTCTGGGGAAAACCAGCCTCAGGGTTTCGTGGGCTTCCTTTTCCTGATCAATGTATAACACGGTAATCATATCCTTCGATAAAGCGTATTGATTTCAAATTTTTTTGCAAGTACATTGCGCGGTATATTTCTTCCGCCGGGCTTCTTAACTCTTGCTTCGTACGCTTTGCTGTGATACTTTTTCCTTTGATGCTGAGCAACAGGACACTTATAAAATTATTAGAGCCATCGACAATACTCAAACTGGTTTTTCTGCTTCTGCTCATTTCCCTCGTTCCCATTGGGGAAATGCTCGTGATTATCATAATAAGCGGAAAAATCGGACATTTCCTCACCCTTGCCGTGGCCGCGTCAACGGCCGCGCTCGGTCTCCTTTTCGGGGTTCCGAGGATACGGAGAATTCTTTTTACGATAAAAGATAAAGTCCGTCAGGGAGATTATCCCGGAGAAGGCTTTGCTGAGTTTATCGGTTCACTTTTCGCAACCCTGTTGCTCATTCTTCCGGGATTTGTGACCGATTTTTTCGGACTTATCTTCTTATTACCTCTTCTCAGAAAGGCAGTCGGACGGGGTATATCCGGTCTGATGAAGACGCGGCTTATTGAACTGTACGAGTATCTCAAGCTCAGCCAGAGCTGAAAACTACTTTTTTCTAATTCTGTGGATAACCAGAAGAAAACCGTAATAGAAATAGATAAAGACCATTAAAAACCTCCAGGGCCGGGCAAGAAGCTTTCCGAGCTTATAAGAGCCGCTTTCCCACGCTTGTTTTGACGGACGTTCTTTTTTGCCGGAAAAAATATCGTAACATTCGCCGCACCAGACAAAGATGCCCGGGTTAAAATGCTCCCGGTTTTGATAGACCCAGAGATCGTTTTTTAAAACCCCCCGGCCGGCAAGCAGAAGGGAAGGAGAAGCTTTTTTTATGGCAAGGATTATATCTTCGTGTACATTTTTCGGATAATAGCCCACATATCTCCCGACAATCCTTAATTGAGGGAAAGATGTACGCAGATTGTTTTCAACCGTTCGAAGCTGCTCTTCTTTTTGACCCACTAAAAACAGAGACCTCTGTTTTTTTTCCAATGCCCCGAGAAGGCGGATAACAAACTCAAAAGGCATATGCCGGTGGGGTACCGATTTTTGCAGAAAGCGAGCGCTCCGAACGATTCCCTTTGATGTGGGAATGACGAGACTCGATTTTTTCAAACATAATTTGTACTCCTGGTTTCTACGGGCCCGCAGGATATCGAGGGTGTTTACAAACACAATTTGATGCACCTTCCCGTCTGCAAGAAGCTGTTCCGTTTTTTTATCCACTTCATCGGCGGCGAGTATGTCGATGGGTATGTCCAGTACATGTATCCGTTTTGAGTAATTTACCGTATTGCTTTCCACGCCCGCTGCTCCATGATTAAAGTCCGGACGGCACCGAGTGCGTATACCGCCGCGGTTTCCGTCCGTAATACGTTCTTTCCTAGAAAAATCGGTTTATACCCTTTTGAACTAAATATGTCAATCTCTTTTTCAGAGAAACCGCCTTCCGGTCCAATACAAAGATAAAGCGACTTTTTATTGGAAGAAAGATAACGATGAAGAGTATAATTTTCAAGTGGGGTTGGATGAAAGAATAAACCGAGAGAATCGGTTCCCTTCGCTGCCGGGATCTCCTCTATGCACGCTACAGGAGTGATTTCAGGGAAAATTGCTGTCCCCGATTGCTGGACCGCTTCTTTTACAATTTTCTTCCAGCGTTCGGCTTTTTCGCTCTCTTTCCCCGCTTTAATCCGCACAACCGAATATTCGCTTACAATCGGAATGATTTTCGATACCCCGCATTCAACAGCTTGCCGAACGATAAGGTCCATTTTTTTTCCCTTTGGAAGAGCCTGCACAAGAACGATCTCGGTGGTGTTTGGGATCTTTTTTTCCATGGGGCGAGGTTTAAGGATAATTTCACAGTTGTTTGAGAATATTTTATCGATTCTGGCCGTATATTGAATACCGGCCTTGGTCCGTGCGGTAAAGGTATCCCCCGTCTTCATTCTAAGCACCTGAATGAGGTAATGGCTGTCCGTTCCGGTGAGGGTAAGCCGGTTTCCGGGGTATTCGACAGGGAGAATAAATTGTCTCATCGGGGCATTACGTACCCGCTGCGGTCGAGACAGTCACCGTTCTGCTTCTCGGGCCGTCGAATTCACAAAAAAATATTCCCTGCCAGGTCCCGAGGCTTAAGTTTCCCTTTTCGACCGGAATCGTCACGCTCGGTCCTATAA
>CAYWIK010000005.1:4105-69097 GCA_964458315.1 uncultured Spirochaetales bacterium
GTCCCGAGGCTTAAGTTTCCCTTTTCGACCGGAATCGTCACGCTCGGTCCTATAATGCTCGATTTAATATGCGCCGCTGAATTCCCCTCCATGTGGGCGTATCCGTTTTTGAAAGGAACAATTGTATTGAGTTCCTTTATGATGTCTTGCACGACCGAGGGATCCGCGGCTTCGTTGATGGTAATGCCCGCCGTCGTGTGGGGGCAGTACACCGTGCACAACCCCTCGTCTATACCGATCCCGGCAAGAATATTCTTTACTTCGGAGGTAATATTGACGAATTCTACATTATCACGGGTGCGAAGATTGAAATTTTTAGCAGCCATAAACACCCTCCTGCGGGATTACTGAATTTTCCCGCTTTTTAACATTTCGACCGCTTCCTGAAGGGCGAGATCGTATTCGAGGTCATATACCGGTGGAGAATCGTTTGTTTTATTTAGTTCATTCCGGATCATTTTTCTCAATATCCTCTCTTCCAAGACGATTCCTTCGTTTTTAAGCTTATGAATAAACCGGTTGATTTCCCCGGAGGTAAGGGGCCTGTTTTTTTCAACAAAATCGGAAATAGTCTGTTCTTCAAGAAGTTTTCTATACGAAGCACGCTCTTCTTCGTTGAGTTCCGGCTCTTTCACTTCTTTATCCGGTTCGATGCCGATTTTATCAATATTAGTTCCGGATGGCGTATAATATCTCGACATGGTAAGCTTAAAGCCGCCCTCTCCAATGTATTTTATCTGCTGCACCGATCCTTTACCGAATGTAGTTTCCCCGATGAGATATGCCCTGTCTCGGTCCTTGAGGGCCCCCGCAAGAATTTCCGAGGCGGAAGCCGATCCCTTGTCAATCAGTACTACGATCGGTATCTTTTTATTGATTTCTATTTCCGGCTCAGCCGTGTATACCATGTTCTCGGAAGAAATTCTCGAACGGGTGCTGACGATGATCCCTCCGGAAAGGAAGTAATCCGCAACGTCCACCACGGAAGTGAGAAGTCCCCCGGGGTTGTTTCGGACATCGATAATAAGAGCGTTAAAATTTCGGTCCTTAAAGTACTTTAAAGCATCGAGCACACGTTCATCCGTCAGTGGAGTAAATTGGATAATACGAAGATAACCGATTCCGCCGGGAATCATATCGTGTTTCGTCGTTGGTACCTCGATTATTGCTCGTGTCAAGGTAACGGGAAACTCGATATCCTTGCCGCGCAGGATGGTGATCGAGACATCCGTACCGGGAGTGCCGCGAAGCCGGTCTACAACCTCGTCGAGATCCATGTCCTTCGTCGTTTCTCCCTCGATTGCAGTAATCAAGTCGCCCGCGTGTATTCCGGATTTTGCCGCAGGCGTGTCTTCGATAGGCGCAACGACGCGGACATAGGGAGAATAGTCTTCCTCAACGGCTTCTTCCCTCCCTCCCCCTCGTTCGGATTTGGATATATAGAGGCCTACGCCTCCGAATTTTCCCGATGTCGTGTCGGTCAAATCCTGCATCTCTTGTTCAGTGAGATAGGTGGAATGCGGATCGTCGAGACTTTCGAACAATCCGTTTACTGCGCCTTCAAAGAGCACTTCGGGTTCCACTTCGTCTACATAATTTTCATGGACAAATCTGAATACCTGTTCGAACAGGCTTATATATCGCTGGATGCTTCGGTTTGACGAATCTGCGAATGCGCCCGGCGCAAAGACTAAGAGGGCGGTACAGAGAAGGATGACCGCGGTCAAACTGAACCAGGTTATTCGTTCTTTTTGTTGTTTTCTCATCTTGCCTTTATTCTAGGGCTGAAGAGGAAATTGTCAAGACAGGCAAATTATATCCCCGCGACGCTTGACTGTTCATTCCGAAGTTCGTAAACTCCGCAAACAGATGATGACGAGACGCCCCATATTTTTTATCGGTGTAGTGTATGAACTGTTCCGGTTCGGTTTTCTATTTATTTTTGGCCTCGGTGTTCTCACCCCGGCATTCGATCAAGTTTATATCTTGATGATTATGATTCTCTCTTCTCCGGCCCTCTTAATGGCTGCCGGGTTTCTCGTTTTTGCTCTTTTCCCTGAAACCTATTTTCAGTTCCGCAAACTCCTCGCCCTCGGCAAACTATTGGAAATGTTTCCTCTCCTGTTTGCATTGCTCAATTCGATTGGAATCATCACCTTTGCGGGCGCCGAAAGGCAGTTTGCAAATGTAGGCCTCCTCTTTGCGGTTCTGCTTCTTTTAGATTTGCTTTTCTTTTTCTTTTTAGTATCATATAAACGTATGAATGAGATCGAGGTAAAGGAGCAATAGATGCAAATTGTCCCTATTGCCAGCGGCAAAGGGGGGGTCGGTAAATCGTTGTTGGCGGCCAATATTTCTCTGGCACTGGCGCAGGCCGGGAAACGGGTCATTGTTGCCGATCTGGATTTAGGCGGCTCAAACCTGCATCTCATCTTAGGGATAATGGGAATAAAGAAAGGGATCGGCACCTTTCTAAACGATTCTTCTATGGATTTTCAGGAAATTGTCCTGGATACGGAATATAAAAATCTCAAATTTATCCCCGGGGATACGGAAATTCCCGGGGCGGCAAACCTAAAAACGTTTCAGAAGAAGAAACTCCTCCGAAGGTTGTTGGCTCTTGACGCGGACTACCTGATCATGGACCTCGGTGCGGGAACCAATTTCAATACGATTGATTTTTTTCTCATTTCCGGAAACGGAATTGTCGTGACTGCACCAACGCCGACTGCGAATCTCAACGCGTATCTTTTTATTAAAAATGTTGTGTTCCGGATTATGCATTCTTCATTTAAAAAAGATTCGAAAGCCCAGGAGTATATAAATTCACTTCTCAAAAGCGGTACGACCTTTCAGCAGATTTATATGCCGAAACTTTTAACGGCTATCAGCGAACGCGATCCTGAGAGCTATGCTCAGTTTCAGAAAAAAGCTTCCTCCTTTCAACCAAGGCTCGTACTCAATCTTCTCGATGACCCAAAGGACGCGAACAAGGCAAAACGGCTCAGTCGGTCATGTAAGGAGTATTTGGGAGTGGATATGGAACATTTAGGGATTATTTATCGTGACGAGCTTCAGGACGTGGCCCTCCAGAGCAGGCTGCCGATCATTCTGTATAAACCGGATACCGTGCTTTCGCAGGCGATTTACCGAATCGCGGACAAGCTGGTCCAAACGGAAGAAGAAAGCCCCGGACCGGTGGATTTCGGAAATCTGGAAGAAGGTTATCAAGAGGCTGAAATCGAGGCCGAAGTCGATTTCGAAACAAAATTACGCTATATGGAAGACCTTCTCCACAGCGGAGCTCTCACTAAGGGAGACTTGGTCGAGACGATAAAGACTCAGCAGTATGAAATAAATCAGCTGCGGAAAGAAAATACATTTTTAAAGACAAAACTAGTTCGAGCAATCGAAGCCGGGTTTGACGGCTGAATTTATAGACAGAATATTAGAGTTATGAGTGAAACTGAATTACGAGGAACCGTACAGATTGAAATAGACGGTTCGGGGCTGGAAGCGCGTCTGGTATATCTCCCCGACGAACAGGGGGATGTGTGGGACAAAGAAAAAATATTAAATCTCTTTTCTCAAAACCGCATCACCGAAGGGTTTAAAGGCGATGCGATCGATGGGTTTTTGAAAAACCCTCCCAAACCCGGAGAGGACGGCAGAATCACTGTTTCGGCGGCTGAAGGCGTACCTCCGGAGCCGCCGAAAGACGAAGAGGCGGAGTGGATTGAACTGCCGATACCGGAAGAACTTGAGGAGGAGGCGAAACAGGTCTTTGCGGAAGCCGGTGAGCCGGAAATCATCCAAAACCGGGTCGAGAAAGTCCAGAAAAAGAAAAAGGTCGAGAAAAAGCAGAAACTCGGCTTTTTGCCCGCGAAAGAAGAGATTGTCACGGTAATCGAAAAAAGGGAAGTCCCCGAGGCGGTCAAGGTAGACCCCGCGGTGGTAGGGACCGGATGGGTCGAAGAAGGGATGAAAATCGCAACGGTATACCCGGGCCGGCCGGGAAAAATGGGGAAGGATATTTACGGTACCCCGTTGATGCCGGAACGGGAGCCCGCGATCGCCGTATATCCCGGTAAAGGGGTGGAAAAGCGGCGGAACGATGTCGTTGCAACGGCAACGGGTTTTTTCAGAAGGGGGGCCGACTGGGCCGAAGTTATCCCTTTCTCCGCCCATTCGTGGGAGGTCGATCTTTCCACTGACAAGGCCACGGCGCTCCTCGATTTTTCTCCCGGCGACTCCCGGGCGGCCCTTCCGAGGGGAGAAAAAATCATCGAGGCGGCGAAAGGAAAAGGGGCCGATCCGGATACCCTTATCGAACCCGATGAGGTTGACCGTATCCTTAAAAAAGCCCTGGAAAAAGGACAAGAGGTCAAGGGCCGCTCCATCAGTATCGATGAAGACGGGGAGGTCGAAATATCGGTTTCGGAAGACAGCATGAAGGCGACCCTCACCATAAAAAAGGGGAGGGGAAATGGGAAACCTCTCGATTTGAAGGAAGTAGGCACGGCCCTGCGGGAAAGCGGGGTTAGGGGTTTTAAATCCGACAAAGTAAAAAATGATATTCTGGCTTTCTACCGGAGCACCGAGCAGGTGCTCGATTCCTATCTCCTTGTCGAGGGTACCCCGCCGGAACAGCCGGACACTCCTGAGTTCGTGGTAAATATAAAATTTTTATCCGAGAAAGAACGGGACGCCCTTAAAAACAGACTCGCCGGCTTAATGTCCGCGGAAATGGGAATTACTTCAGAGGATGAGTTTCCCCTCGATAACGTGGAAGAAATGGGCTATGTAGTCCGGCACCAGCCGATTGGACATTTCGAAAAACAGCAGAAAGGAAAAAATGGAAGGAACGTATACGGAAAAGAGGTCCCGGCAGCGGACCCTCCCAACCCGATGGTAAAAACCTTTGAGAATGTGTTAACCGAGGGAGAGGAGTATACCGCGGAAGTTTCCGGAGTGCTGGAAAAAGGAATTGCAAACGGCGCTCTTATGCTTCGAATTCGGCCGTATCGAGACGGCGAGATGGAGATCAGGACCGCCGAAGATATGATGAAAGCATTCCTCACGATTATACCGCCGGAAGGAGCGGGGAAAGGGATCGCCCCGGAGCAAATTTGGACAAAAATCAAAGAACGGGGCATAATAAAAGGGCTCAAAGAAGAAATAATCGAGAAGGCGATAGAAACTGCAAAAAAAGGCGAACCCGTTGAAAATCTGCTTATAGCGGAGGGGCAGGAACCGAGGCACGCGAGTAAAAACCAGATTAAATTTTTTGTCGAGTTCGCTGCTGACTCAAAGGTCACCATAAAACAGGACGGTACTGCCGATTATAAAAATCTGAACAAACTTACTGCGGTAAACCGCGGCCAGCCGATTGCTCAAATCCTGCCCCCGGAGGAAGCCGGCGAGGACGGCTGGGATATTACGGGAAAGACCATAAGCGCCCGCAGTTTTCAAGGGTTTGATCTGGAAATCGGAGAGAATATTGTAAAAAAAGAACAGGAAGACGGTGGTTTTACCCTTATTGCGGACAGGGACGGAAAGCTGGTATACGATAAAAAATCGATAGCAATTCAAAATATTCACCTAGTCGATGGAAACGTGGGCGTAAAAACCGGGAACGTAAAATTTAAGGGGCTGATACAGATAAAAGGAAGCGTTGAGAGCGGCTTTTCCGTAGTTGCCGGAGATGCTATTCAGGTAGGAGAAGGGGTCGAAGGCTCCCTTCTTTCCGCGGAAGGGGATATTCTAATCGGCCACGGGGTGAAAGGCGGAGGAAAAGCGGTAATACGCGCAAAGGAAAACATCAAAGCCGGGTTTGTGGAAATGTCCACCCTGCTGTCGGTCAAAGATATTATGATTAAAAATTTTTGTTTCCGGTCGGTGGTCAAATGTAACGGCAGGTTTCAGCTTATGTCGGAGAAGGGCCATCTCGTGGGCGGTACGGTACGGAGCAAGTTGGGGATTGACGTAATGAATCTCGGTTCGGACAAAGGAGTAAAAACGCAGGTTTGTTTCGGGCAGGATTATCTTATCGCGGACCAGATTGAAATCGAAGAGCGGGAAATTCAAAAAATCAAAGACAAACTTCTCACTTTCGATGTGTATATGCATAAAATGGAAAAACAGGGCGATCGCAGCCGGCTGGAGAAGGCGCGCAAAGAAAAACATAAACTTATGAAAGTCCTGGAAAAACGAGGATTACGGCTTTTCACTCTTCGGGAAAAGTTCGAAGAACACTTTCCTTCCGAGGTCCGTGTGAGAGGGACCTTGTATCCCGGGGCGGTAATAGAGAGTCACGGAAGATATTTCGAGTCGAAGGAGGAAAAAAAAGGCATTACTATCGTCTTTAATTCGGAATCCGGACAGCTGGAAGAAAAAGCGAATAAAGAAAAATAAGTCTCTGCTTGATTTTACGGCTCTTTCCGGGTATTCTGGTTGCACGAAGTAATGTAGGAGAATCAAATTGAAGATCCTGATTGTCGAAGACGAGTTTGGAAGCAGAAAGTTGCTGCAAAAATTTCTCTCTCCTTACGGAATCTGTGATTTGGCTGTAGACGGAGAAGAAGCGGTCGAAGCATTCGCGCTTGCGTTAAAAGAAAAGGAGCCTTACGATTTAATCTGCCTTGATATTATGCTGCCGAAAAAAGACGGGCAGACGGTATTAAAGGAAGTACGAAAAATAGAAGCCGATGCGGGGATTCAGGGGCTTTCAGGCGTCAAGGTTATCATGACCACCGCTTTAAATGATCCGAAAAATATCATACAGGCATTTAATTCACAATGTGAGGCATACATACCGAAACCTATATCGAAGCAGAAACTGCTCGAGGAAATGCGGGGTCTTAGTCTCCTTTGAAGGAATTCTTTGCATGAGGATACTGCATGTCCGGCGATATTGATAAAAACGTTTTGCTAAGCAGGGAAACCGCCCTCGATCACGTGCAGGGAGACGAAGAGTTTCTCAATGAGATTTATCAAATTTTTCTCGAGGAAATTCCCGGTAGAATAGAAATGTTTCAGCAAGCATTGAATGATCATAATATTAATGAACTGATCAGTCTGGCCCATTCGTTAAAGGGAGTTTCACTGACTATCGGCGCAGGCTCCTGTCATGATATTGCCGAACGAATGGAAATGGCGGCCCGGGCCGATAAAATAGACAGAGTAAAGCAACTCTATCCGGAGTTAGAGCAAATTCTGTTAAAACTCAAGGAACGGCTTTCGGATATTATTAACAAATACTCTTGACAATATCTGTTTATATAGGTATATTGTTAATGATAATTATTATCAATAAATGATTATGAAGGGCATGAGATTATGGTAGATCCCCGAATTTGTCGCGGTTACTACGGCAGGTTTAAGCGAAAAGGGTTGCGAATGACCCTGCCGCGGCAGGTAATTCTCGAGGTGCTTGACACCACAGACCAAAAGTATATGACCGCGGAAGAAGTCTATATGAGGGTGCATGAAGAATATCCGGGGATCGGGCTCGCAACGGTGTATCGGACCCTCAACCTGCTATCCGACATGGGGCTTGTCTCGAAATTTGAATTCGGGGAAGGAAAGGCCCGTTATGAACTGACGGAACGGGGACAGAGGGAAAAACATCACCACCTGCTCGTTTGTTCACACTGTTTTCGCGTGATCAAATATTCCGATTTTTCGGAGGAGGAGCAGAAAGTATATGCTGATATCGAAGCGAAGCTGGAAAAAACATACGATTTTGCCGTTAAGCGGCATGTGGTCCAGTACTACGGTATTTGCGCCGAGTGCCGGAAAACCGGCGAGTAAAGGAAATTTATTTTTTTCAGGATAAGTGATAATAATTATTAAAATCAAGTTTGGAGGTATAGATTATGCCAAGAGGAGACGGAACAGGACCGAGCGGTTTCGGACCGATGACAGGAAGAGGTTTAGGATTTTGCGCCGGATACGATACCCCCGGGTTTACGCAGCCGGGATTCGGCGGACGAGGATACGGCCGCGGTTACGGCTATGGGCCTGGGCGCGGGTTTCGGAGCTATTATGGTTACGGACGAGGCTTGAGGAGAGGCTTCGCTCCCGGTGCACCGGCTGCGCCTTGGAGCGGGTACAGCTATCCCGCTTATTCCGAAGAGGATGAAAGAAACATGCTCAAGGACGAAGCCGAGTTCTTGCGCGAGCGGCTCGATTCGGTAGAGAAACGGCTGTCGGAAATGAAAGAAAAGGACGAGTCATAGCATGAAGGTATGTATCACAGCAAAAGGAAAAGAGCCGACATCGGAAGTGGACCCGCGTTTCGGCCGGGCCCAGTATTTCGTGTTTGCCGATACCGAGACGGACGATTTTGAAGCAGTGGAAAACCCGGCGGTCAGCGCTCCGGGCGGGGCGGGGGTCCAGGCGGGTCAGCTAGTCTCGGAGCGCGGCGTTAAGACGGTACTAACCGGCAATGTAGGGCCGAATGCGTTTCAGGTCTTAGACGCCGCCGGTATACGGATTGTCACCGGCGTCGGCGGAACCGTTGAAAAGGCGAAAAAAGATTTTATCGACGGTATTTACGACGGCAAAGAGACCTCTGGCCCCACGGTCAAGGGAAAATGAGAATTGCCGTTGCAAGCGGCAAGGGAGGGACCGGAAAAACCACCCTTGCCGTCAATCTCGCCCTCTCACTCGATGGTGAAGTCTGTCTTGCGGACTGCGATGTCGAGGAGCCGAACGACCACCTTTTTATTCAGGTACCGGTGGAGGGCGAGAAAGCCGTTCATGTACAGATACCGGTTATAAACGAAGAGCGCTGCACGGCGTGCGGAAGGTGCGTGGACATTTGCGAGTTCAACGCTCTTGCCGTGATCGGCGGCCAAGTGCTGGTATTCGAACAGCTTTGCCACGGATGCGGAGGCTGCAGCCGTTTCTGCCCCGAGAAAGCGATTACTGAACGGGAACGGGAAATCGGAACCGTATTGTGGGGCAGGCAGGAAAACCTGCATTTTATTTACGGTCGACTCAATATTGGAGAGGCACTCGCTCCCCCGGTCATTCGTGCAGTTCAGCATCGTATTCCGAAAACCGGAACGATCATCATCGACAGCCCTCCGGGTACGACCTGCTCCATGGTGCAGGCAGTGGCGGACTCCGATTACTGCATTCTGGTTGCCGAGAATACCCCCTTCGGGCTCCATGACGCGAAAATTGCGATACAGGCGGTGGCCAACCTCGATGTTCCCCTCGGCGTGGTGATCAACCGGTACGATACCGGAGCAAGCGGTCTTGAAGCATTTCTCGAATCGGAAAAAATTCCCGTACTCATGCGGATTCCCTTTAATGAAGAAATTGCCAGGCTCTACTCAAGGGGTATTCCCTTTGTAACGGAACTAACTGAATACCGCCGTAAACTGATTGATCTTGCGGAACAGGTAGGAAAAGAAGTTTCGGTAAGCAGGGGGAGCCGATGAAACAGATCGTTGTATTCAGCGGAAAAGGAGGGACCGGAAAAACGTCTATAACCGCGTCGCTTGCGGCGCTGGCGCAAAACGCACTTTATGCGGATTGTGATGTAGATGCTTCGAACCTGCACATAATCCTTCATCCGGACATTGAGGAAACTCATTCTTTTATGGGACCAAAATGCGCGGAAATCATACAGGAGCGCTGCACCCGGTGTCTCGAGTGCATTGAGGCATGCAGGTACGATGCGATTTCCGAAGAAAACGGCGTGGTTATGGTAAATCCCTTTCTCTGCGAAGGGTGCGGAGTCTGTTATCACCTTTGTCCGGTTGACGCCGTTTCCTTTGAGCAGCGGGAAGCCGGAGAATGGTATGCAGGGGAAACAAAGTACGGTCCAATGGTGTACGCGGAGCTATTCCCGGGAGAGGAGAATTCGGGAAAACTGGTAACCGAAGTCAGAAAAAAAGTGAAACAGCTCGGTGAGGATATGAAAAAGGATTGGTGTATCATCGACGGCCCGCCGGGAACAGGGTGCGCCGTTATGGCATCTATTACAGGCGCCGATGCCGCGGTCCTGGTCACCGAACCCACGGTATCCGGTATTCATGATATGAGGCGGGCCCTGGAACTTGCTGCGTTCTTTTCAATTCCAACCGGCGTAGTGATCAATAAGAGCAGCATCAACCCTGAGCAGACCGACTCAATTAGGAAAGAATGTGAAAATAAGGATATACCTGTCCTTGGCGAAATTCCCTATTCCCGGCTGGTCATCGATTCGGTTTCGGAATGTATTCCCTATGTAGAGTTTCGAGATGATGACATCAGCCGGTCTTTGCGGAATATATGGGAAAATTGTAGACTTATGACAAAAACAGATGGAGAAGCAAAAGATGAGCGGACAGACGAAAGAACAAACTGAAGAGCAGGACAAACGGTTAGAACGGAATATGAGCGGAATCAAGCACAAACTCATCGTCATGAGCGGAAAGGGGGGAGTCGGAAAATCCACCGTTGCCGTCAATTTGGCCCTCGGGTTGGCGATGGATGGATTCCGCGTTGGTGTTCTCGATGTGGATATTCACGGACCGAATATCGCTAAAATGCTCGGTATCGAGGACCGGCATCTTGTATCGGACGGCGAATACATCGAACCGATCGAGGTGTTCCCCGGCCTCACGGCGGTGAGCCTTGCCCTCGCCGGGTACGGGAATGATACGCCGATTATTTGGCGAGGCCCCCTCAAGATGGGAGCGATCAAGCAGTTTTTATCCGATGTCCGATGGTCTGAACTCGACTATCTCATAATCGACAGCCCTCCGGGGACGGGAGATGAGCCGCTGAGTGTATGTCAGCTGATCCCGGGTATGGACGGTGCGGTGATCGTGACCACCCCCCAGGATGTGGCCCTTCTCGATTCGAGAAAAAGCGTCAACTTTGCAAAGCAGCTCAATATTCCAGTTATCGGAGTGGTGGAAAATATGAGCGGCTTGGCCTGTCCGCACTGCGGCAAAGATATCGAGCTTTTCGGCCGAGGCGGCGGAGAGCGTACCGCGGGGGAGATGCAGGTGCCTTTTTTGGGAAGCGTACCCATCGACCCGGAAGTGGTGAAGTCGGGAGACGCGGGAAAGCCCTTCATCGCCAGCCGTAACGGGAACGCCGTCACCGAGGCGATACGGCAGATCGTGAAAAAAATAACCGCTGCGGAATGAAAGTCCGGCGGAATATGTAACTATGAAAACATGTTTGCAATGTATTCCCTGTTTTTTCAGGCAGGCCCTCGAGGCCGCCGAGTTGAACGGACTGGGAGAAGAAACACAGAGAAAAATAGTTAATACCCTCGCGGGACAGATACCGTCTTTCAAACTCGACCATTCACCGGTCGAAATGGCCGGGTATCTCCACCGGCTGGTGCGGGAAGAAATTGACGGAAAGGACCCTTATGCCCGCATAAAAAGGGAAAGTAATAAAAAGGCGCTTACGTTGTATCCCCGGGCTAAAGAGGAGATTCAAAAGAGCGAAACACCTCTCCTGCGGGCGATTCAGTTCGCGGCGGCTGGGAATATAATCGATTTCGGCGTAAAGGGCAAAATCAATATCGAAGACGAACTCAACCGGATCCTGGAAATGGAGGAAAAGATTATTTCCAAGGAAGACCGGGACCTATTCGATTATGAGGGCTTTTCAAAAAGACTTGCCGTAAGCAAAACCATGCTCTACATAGGAGACAATGCCGGAGAAATTGTGTTCGATAAACTGCTTATCGAGGAAATAGATCGGTTATATCCGGACCTGCATATCTATTTTGCCGTGCGGGGCGGACCAATTATCAACGATGTGACGGAGAAAGATGCCAAAGAATGCGGAATTGATAAAATCGCAACGGTAATTTCCAGCGGTGCGGATATTCCCGGTATAATTCTGCCGCAGTCGAGCCAAGAATTCGTCCGCCTTTTCTTTACGAGCGACCTGGTCTTAAGTAAAGGACAGGGCAATTTTGAATCCCTTTCCTCGGAAAAGAGGCTTATATATTTTTTATTCATCGCAAAATGCGCGGTCATTGCGGATCATGTCAATGCCGATATCGGAGCCGTTCTTCTCTTGAATAATTCTCTTGAATAATTTTATGTTCTATGTAGAATCAAGCTGATTGCAAGGAGAAGGGAATGAAAGAGATATCTGCCCTCACGACACATGAAAAAGTATTTCTCGCCGGGTGTATAAAAAACATGATTTTGGCCGACGGTGTCTTCGATGATTCCGAATTGAATGAATTGGATGTGCTCCTCGATGAACTCGACTTTACCGATTATGAAGAATGTTTAATGGAATTTGAAAACGGAGTCAACGACAGCGATTCATTTTGGGAAATGGCGGAGACGATTGAAGATCAGGAGACCCATGAAATGATTCTCGAAGTTTTATACGATCTGTCCATTCAGAAGGGATTGGAAGAATCAACAGAAAAAAATCTGCTCTCCGGTCTGAAAGAAATCTGGCAGATCTAATCGAATACACGCCGCGGGGTCCTTTTCTTTTCCTCTTCCAGCTGCCGGCAGAACCGCGCATGCAGAATAGACCGCATTTCTTTTATCGAGGTACAGTCGAGCATTTCTTGTCGAAAATTCGTCTGCCTCAGCAGTTTGACGAGGACGGAAAGGGCCTGCAGGTAATCATCGTGAAAACCCGGCGGACTCGCGATGAGGAAGAGAAGATGGACCGGTTTACCGTCAACAGAACCGTAGTCGATTCCTTCCCAGGAAACGCCGAGTCCCATAATAACCGATTTAATTTCCTCGAATTGAGCATGTGCCACCGCTACGCCGCGTCCGAAACCGGTGGAATACTCGTGCTCCCGCTGTAAAACTGATTCAATAAACTGTTCCTTGTTTTTAATCGAATAAAATACGCTTGTTTTTTCGATAAGTTCCCTGATTGCTTGAAATTTCTCCCTATTGTGTAGAACACACACGCTGCCTTCAAGAAACGAACAATGGAGATCCTGCATTACTTACCCCGCTTAGTACACTATCATATATCTTATGAAAAAGGTAAAGGGTTTTCCCTAAGCATTGCATGGTGTTCTTGTTTCCTGGTATCATCTTTTTTGAAATGCGTACGGAAGTTTTTTTCCCCTCACCCAGACTCGACGGCAGGGCGGTCAAACAGGCCGAAACCTTGCGCACCGCAGGATATGCCGTAACAGATGTTGTGTGCATCGATGTCTATATTTCAGCCGGCCTGCAGCTTTTTTCGAAGGAAAAGGCGGAACGGGTATTCTGCGACCCGGTCATCCAGGAGCTCGTACACCCCGCAGGAAAAGAGAGCGGTTTTGCCGCCGACAGTTTTTTCCCCCGTTGGGACATTTGCGCTGAAATATCCTATAAACCCGGGGTAACGGACCCGGTTGGCATTACCGCGGAAAACGCGCTTCGTACCGAACTCGGAGACGATTTCCCCCCGGGAGGCACGGTCCGGGCGGCGCGGCAGTATTTGATCAATTTCAAAGATAGAGAACGTATGGATGAGGTGGTATCCTCACTCTACAACCCCTTGATCGAGCGGGCGGTAGTAATCCGGCGTGATGAATGGCGCGAAGGAAAGCGGCCTCCGGAAGTCTATAATTATGCGGTGCCTCCGAGCGCGGTGCAAATCGAGACCTTTGATCTGCGGGGCCTATTGGAAACTGAACTTGCAGAACTTTCTTCCCGGCGGCTGCTCGCGTTGTCGGCCCAAGAAATGCGCGCCGTGCAGGAGTATTTTTTGTCCCCCGAAACGATAGGGACGCGGAACGAACATGGACTTTCCGAGGCCGCAACGGATGTTGAACTGGAAATGATCGCCCAAACCTGGTCCGAACATTGTAAACATAAAATTTTCAATGCGGAAATAGAATATTACGAAGGAGATAAAAGAGAGGAAATCGTGTCCCTCTTCAATACATATATCCGCGGCGTGACGGCCCTTTTGGAAAAGAAAAAAGATTTCTTACGGTCCGTATTTCATGATAACTCAGGTGTTGTCCAATTTGACGAGGAACACTGCTTCTGTTTCAAAGTCGAAACCCACAACTCTCCCTCCGCTCTCGACCCGTACGGAGGTGCAATAACCGGCATTGTTGGGGTAAACCGCGATATTATTGGTACGGGAAAAGGCGCAAAGCCGATTTTCAATACTAATGTACTCTGTTTCGGTATGCCGGACACCCCGCCGGAGGAGCTTCCTCGAGGGCTGCTCCATCCGAAGCGGGTTTTGCGCGGGGTGCATCATGGAATTATCGACGGAGGCAACCAATCGGGAATTCCGGTGGCTGCGGGTGCTTTCCTTTTCGACAAGAGCTACACCGGTAAACCGCTGGTCTTCTGCGGAACCGGGGGTGTTTTGCCCGCCGAGGTAAAAGGGGAGGCGTCGTGGATCAAGCACGTCGACCCGGGAGACAAGGCGGTCATGGTCGGCGGAAGGGTCGGGAAAGACGGCATTCACGGCGCTACCTTTTCGTCCCTCGAATTGAACGAGACCTCCCCGACTTCGGCCGTGCAGATCGGCGACCCGATCACCCAGAAAAAAATGCTCGATTTTCTTCTCGAAGCGCGGGACGAAGGGCTCTACAAGGGAATTACCGATAACGGCGCGGGGGGGCTTTCTTCGTCCCTGGGAGAGATGGCCGAACTCTCCGGAGGCGTACGGATCGAGCTCGACCGCTGCCCCCTCAAATATCCAGGTCTTGCTCCCTGGGAGATTTTAGTTTCCGAGTCCCAGGAGCGGATGAGTCTCTCGGTGGACCCGGAGAAAGTAGATGCCTTGTTGGAACTAGCTTCCAGGCGTGACGTTGAGGCGACGGTGGTCGGAGAGTTTACCGATTCCGGGTATGTGGAAGTAATGTATAAGAGCGAGACCGTAGCTTTTTTGTCTCTTGAATTTCTGCATAACGGCCTCCCGGCTATGAAGCTCAAAGCGGAGTGGAAACCGCCGGAGCGCTCCACCCGGCAGGGGCGCAGCGGGCCGTCGCATGCCTCGCGGGGAGACCTGACTCCGCTCCTCCTCGCTCTTCTAAGCCACCCCAACGTGGCATCGAAGGAGCATCTGGTGCGGCAGTACGACCATGAAGTGCAGGCGGAGTCGGTTGTAAAGCCCTTCTGCGGAGCGCGGGCCGACGGCCCTTCCGACGGAGCGGTCTTAAAGCCTCTTTTTCACGCTAACCTCGGCATTACGGTAACCCACGGCATATGCCCGCGCTACGGGGATATCGATACCTACCATATGGCCATGTGCGCCCTCGACGAAGCGCTTAGGGCCCACGTGGCATGCGGCGGCGATCCCGACTCAGCGGCAGCCCTCGATAATTTCTGCTGGCCCGACCCGGTTGTTTCCGAACAGACCCCGGACGGTGCATATAAACTGGCCCAGCTTGTTCGGGCGTGCCGCGGTCTGTACGACGGCTGCAGGGATTACGGTATTCCCCTTATCTCGGGAAAAGATTCAATGAAGAATGATGCCCGGCTCGGAAACAGGAAGGTTTCGGTGAGGCCCACCCTCCTCATTTCCATCCTGGGCTTCATCCCCGATATAGAAAAGGCGGTTTCCACGGATTTCAAGCGGCCCGGCGATGAGATATTTCTTCTCGGAGAGACCCGGGGAGAACTCGGCGGGACCTCCTTGGAAGCATGCACCGGCTCGGTATACGGCGATGTACCGACTGTGGACACGAGCCAATCGATCCGGCTCTACCGTGCCCTCTACCGCGCCGTATGTGCGGGACTCGTCTCATCATGCCACGATCTTTCCGACGGCGGCCTGGCGGTTGCCTGCGCGGAATCGGCATTCGGAGGCCGGTACGGCGCCGAAATCGACATCGATTCGGCCCCGGTCCCGGACGGCCAAAAGCCGGATGCATCCCGCCTTTTATTCTGCGAAACTCCCGGGCGGTTTGTCCTTTCAGTTCCGCGGGAGAAGGGAAAAGAGTTTTCCGCGGCGATGGAAAAGACTGCCTGTGCCCGGATCGGAAGAGTCACGGACCGCCGAAGATTTATCGCCCGCAGCCGCGGGTCGGTTTGTATCGACTGCCGCCTCGAGGAAATTGAGACGGCCTGGAAATCCCTCGAAAGGAAGCTCGCGTGAAAGATGTACGTACCGTCGTCATTACCGGCTACGGCATCAACGCGGACGGGGAACTCGCCGAAGCATTTACGCGGGCCGGCTCCGGGGCGAAGATTGTCCATATCAGAGATTTGATCGCGACACCGGAACTTCTCGATTCCGTTCACATTCTTGCATTTCCCGGAGGATTTTCCTTTGGTGATCATCTGGGCTCAGGCCTTGTATTTGCTCATCTCTGCAGACAGCGCCTCTATACTCCTATCCGCGGGTTTATCGAACGGGGCAACCTGGTAATTGGTATCTGTAACGGGTTCCAAGTGTTGGTGAAGATGGGTATTTTGCCGAATCTCGGCGGGAAGTGGGAGCCGGAGGCGACGATAATCTACAATGATTCCGGAGTGTTTATCGATGCATGGGTGACCTTGGAGGCGAATCCCGATTCTCCCTGTATCTGGACCCGAGGACTCGGTAAAGTCGATTTTCCGATCCGGCATGGAGAGGGGAGGTTTTGGATGAAAAACGAAGACCTCCTGGAGAAACTCGAAACCCGGCAGCTGGCGGCCCTCCGCTATTGGAAGAATAACCCGAACGGATCGGTCAATTCCATTGCCGGAATAACCGATCCAAGCGGCCGCATATTAGGGCTTATGCCCCATCCCGAAGCTTTTCTCGTCAAACAGAACCATCCCGGCTGGACCAGGCAGAAAGTGCCTGAAGAGTGCGGGATGGAGATATTTAATCGCGGGGTGCAATACGTCCGGGAAAATATTTTGTAGAAAAAATTTGATAATTTCGCGTAAATTTTCTATTCTATATAAAAGAGGGTAATGAATGGCAGTTGATTTCAGTATTGAAGAGAAAATCGGAAACGCATTGATCCGCAGGGAAGCTATGCGCCGGGAAGAGGTCGAGGCGGTCTTGAAACTCCAGAACGCCGGTGACGACCGGCTTTTCGGGGAAATCGCCGTGGATATAGGGTTTCTCGATGTAAGGGAATTAATTGATTATCTCAGAAGGTAGATATGCTGGTAGAAGCTGAAGTTTGGACAATTGCGCGTACCGATCAGGGCAACGCTGTTCTTGTGAGGCCTGTTGGGTCGGACACGGCAGTGCCAATCTTCATCGGACAATTGGAAGCGCAGTCGATCCTCATCGGCATGGGCAACGTACCGATGCCGCGTCCTTTGACCCATGACCTCTTTCTATCGGTTATTCAGAAAGTGGGGGTGACCATCGAAAGGATCGAAATCACCGAGTTAAAGGAAGGAACGTTTTACGCACAGCTCATTGTAAAACAGCAGGGACAACAGCTTATCGTGGATGCTCGGCCTTCCGACTCTATCGCACTGGCAGTACGGGACAAATGCCCGATTTTTATCGATGAAGAGGTGGTGGAAGAAGCCGGCATCCCCGTGAGTACGATTACCGATCAGGTAAGCGAGACCGCGGAAGACGATACGAAGGCGATGAAGCTCGAAAAACTCGAGAAAGAATTGGAAAAAGCTGTGGAAGAAGAAAATTACGAAGAGGCCGCGCGCATTCGAGACTTGATTTCGGAATATAAAAACGCAGACAGTTAAGATATTTCCTCAATACATTTCCACCCGTCTCTTCAGCTTGTCTATCGAATCGAAGAGGTCCATTTTTTTATTGCTCAAAGTGACTGCACCGGCCCCGTTGTACCGTTCTTCCACTAAGAGTTCGAGTTGGCTTTGAATGAGTTCAATTAAATCTTCGAAATCGGCAAGATCCATGTCACCTTTTAATGAGTGCATCTTTTTCTCCTATTTTAGATGATACTAAATTTTCACGGTTTGACAACTGATCTTTTCCCGGTATAATTTACCCATGCTCGAAGTACGTTCGGTGGGAAAAAGCTTCGGTAAGCTCACCGCCGTGGATTCTGTATCTTTTACCGCGGTGCCCGGTCAGGTTTACGGCCTCATCGGTCCAAACGGCGCCGGAAAATCGACCATTATTCGGATGATTATGAATATCTTGGCACCTGATACCGGAGAGATACTTTTTGACGGAAAAAAGATCAGCGAAAAGGACAAAAGCCGTATCGGATATCTGCCTGAGGAACGGGGTCTGTATAAAAAAGTTAAACTTGGCGATATGCTCTGGTATCTTGCGGACTTGAAGGGAGTCGACCCATACAAGGGCAAAGCAAACATCGGCCGGTGGCTTAAACGGTTTGAACTGACCGATTGGAAAGACCGCAAGATCGAGGAGCTCTCCAAAGGGATGTCCCAGAAAGCCCAGTTTATTGCCGCGGTGGCCCATGATCCTGATATGATGTTTTTCGATGAACCCTTCGCGGGGCTTGACCCTGTGAGCGCCGACCTGCTCAGAGAATCGATTGTGGAAATGGGCCGTCAGGGGAAAACGGTCCTTTTTTCGACCCATAATATGGAAAGCGCGGAACGGATCTGTTCTAATATTTTTATGATCAACAAGGGCAGGGAAGTAGTTTCCGGCAGCATGTCGCGTATCAAGGATTCTTACGGGAGCCGCTCGGTTACTCTCGAGTTCGATGGAAACGCGGATTTTATCGCGGACCTGCCCGGTGTCGAACAGCTGATCCGGTATCCGCGCTGGATAGAAATCGATATTGGAGAAAACGGTTCTCCCGATAAACTGCTCCGGGAGTTGGCCGGACGTATTTCGGTCCGGCGGTTCGAGGTGGCGAGTCCGTCGCTCCATAAAATTTTTGTAGATCTCGTGGGCAAACCTCCCGAGGAGGTGGAAATTGGGTAAACTCGGCAAGGTGGTTCGGCAGGAGTTCAAAATGACCGCCGGAAACCGCGCTTTCGTTATTGTGACGATTATCGGCCCTTTTCTCATTATTGCAATGGCCGTGCTTCCGGGGTTCTTCGCCAACCGGGGAATGAGCAATCGCCGGGCCGATATCGGGATATACGGAGCGTCCCCGGCCTTAGTCCGGTCCCTCGAAGAGGCTGCGGAAGGGACCAATTTCACCTTTATTAGTGAACAGGACCGGGACATATTGGTGCAAATGATCGGAGAGGAAAAAATTAACGGATTTTTGGAGTTCCCGGAAGATTATTTACAGGGGGGGACCATTACCTATTACTCCAAAACCGGGACCGATGTCTATATTTCAGAGGCGCTGAACGGTATCATCAATTCGGTCCTCTTGAGCAGGAGGCTGATCGAAGAGGGACTTTCGCCGGACAAGGTCGCTTCCCTCACGAGGCACCCATCGGTCGAGACGAAAGCCCTTGAATCCGGCAGGAAGGAAGATTTTTTCTCCATCATCTTGACCTCGATCGCTTTTGTCATGCTCATTTACATGACCGTGCTGCTCTACGGCCAGATGATCGGCAGGGCGGTCATTATGGAGAAAAATTCCAAGACGGTGGAGATCATGCTTTCCTCCGTACGGCCGGGAGAACTGCTGATGGGGAAAATATTCGGCCGGGGTTTGGCGGGAATTCTGCAGTATGTGGTGTGGATAACCGTTGCGCTCGTGATTGCCCGGGTCCTCGGCCCCGCTTTACGCATCGAGCTTCCGGCAACCATGACCTTGGTGAATCTGGGATATCTTTTTCTCTTTTTCGTTTTGGCTTTTTTCCTCTACTCCAGTTTGTACGCGGCCCTCGGCGCGGGGGCGGAAGACGATCAGCACTTAGGGCAGCTCGGCTGGCCGCTTATCTTCTTCCTCGTTTTACCGCTGATGCTTGTGACTTTTCTCGTTATGGATCCCGGTTCAACCATCTCCGTTGTTCTCTCGTTCTTCCCCCTTACCGCGCCGATTGTCATGTTTCTTCGGGTTTTGATTGCTTCCCCCCCTGCTTGGCAGATTCTCTCCTGCCTGGCGATCCTTGCGGGAACCATCGGTTTGGCTCTTGCGGGCGCGACAAAAGTGTTTCGTGTCGGTATATTAATGACAGGAAAAAAATATTCATTGAAAGAAATTGTTCGATGGATTCGATATTAAATAGGAGTTTTATATGAAGTATAGAAAATTAGGCAAAACCGGAATGGAAATTTCGGAAATCAGTTTCGGGACCTGGGCCCTCGGCTCCGAATGGGGACCGGTGGAGGACGGCGAATCACGGAAAGCCCTCGAGACCGCTCTTGAAAGAGGGGTAAACTTTTTCGATACCGCGGACGTGTACGGGATGGGAAAGAGTGAAATGCTCCTCGCGGAGTTAAAACAAAAACATCCGGAAAAATTTTACATCGCTACAAAGGCGGGAAGGAAGCTCAATCCTCACACGGCGGAACGGTACACTCCGGAACATATACGGGGATTTATCGAACACAGTCTTAAAAACCTCGAAACCGACACCCTGGATTTGGTTCAGCTTCACTGTCCGCCGACGGAATCGTACTATCATCCGGAGCTTTTCGATGCCCTCGATTCATGGTGTGATGAAGGGATCATCAAGAATTACGGCGTGAGTGTGGAAAAGGTTGAGGAGGCGTTAAAGGCGATCGAATATCCGGGGGTAAAGACCGTGCAAATTATTTTTAATATGTTCAGGCAGCGGCCGGCGGACCTGTTTTTTAAACGGGCCGCCGAGAAAAATATCGGAATTATCGTAAGGGTACCCCTGGCGAGCGGACTGCTGACCGGAAAAATGACGCGCGACACAACGTTTCCCGAAAGCGATCACAGAAATTTCAACCGGGAAGGCGAGCGGTTCGACAGGGGAGAAACCTTTGCCGGCGTCAACTTCGAAAAAGGGCTTGAAGCGGTGGAAGAGCTGAGGAAAGTTTGCCCGGAAGGGATGACTATGGCACAGTTCGCCCTTCGCTGGATACTCATGTTCGATGAAGTGTCCTGTATCATCCCCGGGGCGAAGCGTCCCTCCCAGGCGGAAGAAAATATCGCGGCGGCTGAGTTTCCGCCTCTCGATTCAGAGGTGATGAATACGGTAGAGAAAATATACGAAACCTATGTGAAGCCGGATGTACATCACCGCTGGTAATATTTCCTACCAGGAGACTGTTCCTTCAGGGACCTTTTGGTAGGCCTGAAACATTTTTTCGAGATCGAAACGGGACTCATACACCGCTTTCCCGGTTATGAGTCCGACAATTTTGCCGTTTCCCCGGGCGATAACATTTTTTATATCATCTTCGCTGCTGATTCCCCCGGAAAGGATCACCGGCAGGTCCGAGGCTTCCGCGATTCGTCTTGTGGCGTCTACATCAGGGCCTTCAAGGGTCCCGTCTTTGGAAATGGATGTATAAATCAAACTCGTAATCCCGATTTCTTTCGCCCGCTGGGCGAGCTGTTCATCCGGTATTTCCGTAGCGTGCTCCCATCCGTCTATCCGGACTTTGCCGTCGAGAGAATCGATACTGGCAATGAAAATCGGGCCGTAGTGCTGTATCCACCCTTCGACTCTGCTGGTATTGCGTGCAAAAATGGTGCCGACAACAAGTCTGTCTATACCAAGGTCGATCAACTCGGCCACATCTTCTTCATCCCGTATGCCGCCGCCGAGCTGAATGGTACAGGAAACCGCCTTTCTGATTTTACGGATTTTTTTCCTGTTCCGTTTGCTTCCTCCCCGCGCCGCATCGAGATCGACAATATGAATCCGCTGAGCACCGGCCCGCTCGAATTCGCGGGCGGCGGCGACAGGATCTTTATCATAAACCGTAGCCTGCGAATAGTTGCCCTTGTATAAACGAACGCATTCTCCACCGAAAATATCTATGGCTGGTATTATGAGCATCCCCTACTCCTGTTTTGGAAGTGGTAAAAAAGTATACCAATTTGTCCTTTAAAGAGCAAGGATAAATTACTATATTATTGTCATCATGGTTCCAATCGACGTTAAAAAGCGAAAACTTTTCCACCTTATTGCTTTTCCGGTTTTTATTGCGGCAACATTTGCGGCAGCGGTAATTTTCCGGGAACAGCTGTGGGAACTTTTCTCTTCCCCGGAGAGGATCCGGAACTGGGTGTCGGACCGGGGAGTAACGGCGCCGCTTATTTTTATCGGCCTTCAGCTGCTGCAGGTGATCGTGTCGGTGATCCCCGGAGAAGTCCCGCAGATAGCCGGAGGCTACCTCTTCGGGGTGTGGCTGGGTGTTCTCTATTCTCTCATCGGCATCACCCTCGGGTCGGGTTTTAACTACTACCTTGCCCGCGTGCTCGGGCGCCCCTTTGTCCGTTCTCTCCTCAAGAAAGAACGGCTTGATAAGTTTGAAAACTTTGCAAAGTCCAAAAAAATCACCGCCGCTTTTTTTCTTCTTTTTCTTTTGCCGGGTTTTCCGAAAGACACCCTCTGCTATGTTGCCGGCATCACTCCCATGAAATTTCTTCCCTTTTTACTTATTTCGACCCTGGGAAGGCTGCCCGGCATTATCGGCAGCGCGGTGATGGGAGACGCCGCCGCGGAAAAACGGTGGCTTCCGGCGGGAATCATCTTCGGTGCGGCAGTGGTGCTCTTTGTTATCGGGTTTTTCTTTCGAGAGCGTCTGCGCAAGCTGGTTGAAAGGTTCTCGAACAGGCACGGAGGGTGATCCCGAGGAGGGAACGATGCTTTTAAGGCAGGACCGATTTCCGGGCGATCCCCGGTCCGATTTCGAGTTTTCTACTTCGTAAATATTTAAAAGGATGTATATCTAAGGGGTTTGGAAACCATCCTCCGATTTGAAAGAGATCCACCAGGTTCCAAGCAGGCAGATGGTTTATGGGCAGGACCACCGCTTCTTTCAAAAGTATTTCCTCCGCCTCGGCGAGGGTCCGGTACCGTTCGATTCCCGACTGGGTCATGGTCTTTTCTATAATCGATTCATATTCGTAATTATTATATCCGGCATCATTCAAGTTGCTGTCTGTCGTCCACATTTGGAGAAAAGTGAGGGGGTCGGCAAAATCACCGATCCATGAAATAGTTCCGAGGGTATATTCGGTGTCCCGGAGCACGTTGTAATATTCGGAAAAATCGTACTCCTCCACCGAAACTTCCACCTCGAGGACCTCTTCCCATGCCTGCTGCATAAGGAGGGCGATTCTCCTGCTTTCGAAACCCGATGGAATTTTAATGACCACTTCCGGAAGCCCTTCTCCCCTCGGAAAACCCTCCTCTTCGAGAATCCGGAGGGCCTCTTCGGTGTTATTTTCCTCGATTCCCTCCGCCGCGGGATAGTGAGGAAGCTTCGGAATGAGCCTGGCTGTGGGAAGATACATAAACCGTTCGGACCGGATCGTATCCCACGGCAACGCGAGGGCCAATGCCTTCCGCACCGGCGGATTGTTCCAGGGAGCTTCCTTGCAGGAAAAAAAGAAATAATTTGTCGCAAAGAGCGGGTTGATGACGATTGCATCGGTGTTCTCAACTTGATGGAGTATGATGCCGTCCGCGACCCATTCCATTTTTTTTGCGTTAAATTTTTGTGTGCTTTCCGCGGGGTCTTCATGAAAGTGAATGATGATTTTGTCCGCTTCGACATTTTTTTCATCCCAGTAGAGGCGGTTTTTCAGCAAAACAATTTTTTCATCGTTTTGAGAGTAGACATAGTACGGTCCGTTGCCCGGAATAATGTTTGTTTTATCCCATTCGGATTTGTCTAAAAACTTAGGGTGTACAGGGACAAAACTGTGGTGGCAGAGGACTTTGAGGAAATGCCTGGCCGGATGTTCCAGTTCCACCTCGAGAACAAAGGGAGAAAGTGCATGAATCCCGACCTCATTCTCGTTTTTGATTTTCCCGGTCCGGTAATTTTTTGCGTTTTTGACCATGTCGAAAAGAAAGGAATACTCGCTTTTTTCCTCCGGGTCGAGAAGTGTAAGCCAGCTTTTTCGAAAATCGTAGGCGGTTACCGGATCGCCGTTCCAGTATCTTCCGTTTTCCCGTAATAAAAAGCGGTAAACCGTACCGTCCTCGGAAACCTCCCAATAGAATGCCGCGGCCGGTAAAGGTTCCATGGTCAGGGGATGGTAACTTACAAGGCCTTCGAACAGGGCGGTGTAGATCTGTGCTTCCGTAGCGGTAAAGGTGTGGAGAGGATTGAAGGAAATGTCCGCCGGCGCGAAGGAAACGTCGAATTCGACAGCAGCTATTTCCGCGGCATTGTCTTCCCGGTTTTCCGTATAACCGCCGTGAAGCACGCTGCAGAGAAAGAGGATGACGAAGATTATTTTTGGCACCCTAGAAGTGTAGTGGATGTATAGAGGCGTGGCAAGTCCGCATAATTGCGGACGAGGGGTTAAACGCGTCGGCGTTAGTTGCGCAGTCCGCGGAGGGGCGCCGGTATGCGTCCGCCCCGTCTGATAAATCGGGTGCTGTCGAGGCAGCGGCATTTCATAACCGGCGCGGTTCCGAGGAGTCCGCCGAATTCCACGCTGTCCCCCGCTTTTTTACCGGGCGCCGGAATAATACGGACCGCCGTAGTCTTGTCGTTGACCACCCCGATCGCGGCTTCGTCCGCGATAATTGCGGATATTGTTTCGGCGGGGGTGTTCCCGGGCAGCGCGATCATATCGAGGCCCACGGAACAGACGCTGGTCATTGCCTCGAGTTTTTCCAAAGACATTGCCCCGGACTTTACCGCCTCGATCATGCCTTCGTCTTCGCTTACCGGAATGAAGGACCCGCTCAAGCCGCCCACGTACGACGAGGCCATGGATCCGCCCTTTTTTACCGCGTCGTTTAAAAGGGCGAGGGCAGCCGTGGTGCCCGGGGCCCCGCATGCCTCGATACCCATTTCTTCGATTATACGGGCCACGCTGTCTCCGCGGGCGGGAGTAGGGGCAAGGGAGAGGTCGACGATGCCGAAGGAGACCCCGAGACGTTTCGAAGCTTCCTGGGCCACCAGCTGACCCATCCGTGTAATTTTGAAGGCGCATTTTTTTATCGTTTCCGAAACCATCTCGAAGTCGACATCTCCGATTTTCCGAAGAGCGCTGTAAATGACCCCGGGGCCGCTGATCCCGACATTGATGACACAGTCCGGTTCGCCGATCCCGTGGAATGCACCTGCCATGAACGGGTTGTCCTCCGGTACATTGGCAAATACCACTAATTTCGCGCATCCGATCCCGCCGTTCTCTTTCGTTCTTTCCGCGGTTTCGATAATAATCCTTCCCATCTCGCGTACCGCATCCATATTGATCCCGCTCCGGGTGGTGGCGACATTTACCGATGAACATACCTTGTTTGTTGCCGAAAGGGCTTCGGGTATGGAAACCAAGAGATTCCGGTCCCCGGTGGTATAGCCTTTATGCACCAGGGCGGAAAAGCCGCCGATGAAATCGATTCCGATTTCTCCAGCGGCAGCGTCGAGGGTTTCGGCGAATCCGAGATAATTTTCCGTTTCCGCGCTCTCGGCTATAAGTGCGATCGGGGTTACGGAAATTCGGGTGTTCACGATGGGAATTCCGTACTCCTTTTCGATCTGCCGGGCCGTGGAGACGAGGTCTTTTCCATATTTGGTGATTTTATCGTAAATTCGCCGCCTGCCGTCCTTTGGGTCCCGGGAAATACAGTCCCTGAGAGATATGCCCATGGTAATGGTCCTAATATCCAGATTTTCTTCCTGGATCATCCGTATAGTTTCGTTAATTTCCGAAGGAATAAACATAGCCGTACACCTACACTCTATGCATGCTGTTGAAGATATCTTCGTGCTGAATAGTGACCATGACACCGAGGTCTCTGCCCGCATCGTTTAATTTATCCGAAATATCGGCAAAGGAGCTCCGGGCTTTTTCCAGGTCTACGAACATGATCATTGTAAACATGTCCTGCATAATGGTCTGAGAAATATCGAGAATATTGACTTCACACTCGGCCAGCGCCCGGCTTATTCCCGCAATAATACCCACCCTGTCTTTTCCGATAACCGTTATTACCGCTCTCATGTATAGACTCCTCTATGCGGAATTTCGTGCAGCAGGTTCGCGAGGCCGGATGGGTCGGAGTGCATAGGGAAATGGTCCGTCCCCAGATAAAGGCAAAATCCGCCGCGGTCTCGGTACTCTTCTGCTATTCTCTTAAGAATCGGCGTAAATGTCCAGGATTCCGGTTTTTCCGTACATTCGATATAGACACTTTGTATCGAGTCCACGGTATCTCGGGAAAATAAAAGCTTTTCCCTTCCGGTTTCGATCGGCTGGTCCGTGAGTCTGCCGTCATAGGTGTCGAAATGGGGAATTTTCCAACCGTCGCCGAAACTTTCGGTAATCGAGGAGAGACGGCGGGTAATTTTCACGCCGAAGAGGTCAAAGAGGGACTGTCCCGGGTGAGGAATAAAGGCGTCGAGATATACAAGGAGGCGTATTTTTTCAGGGACCCGGTCCGCGATGCCCGTCGCTACCATCCCGCCGTAGCTGAAGCCTACTAAAATAAAATCCGAGAGTCTTTCATATTCAATAACCTGTAAGACATCTTGAATATGGGAGGAAAGATTTGTCTCCGGTGCGGCGAGATGACATCGCTCGCCCATGCCGGTGAGGCTCGGTCTGAATACGCGGTGACCCATTTGTGCCAGCGTATCGGCAGGTTTGCTCCACTGCCACCCTCCCGCCCATCCGCCGTGAATGCAGAGATAGTCGACCATAATTCTCTATGTATGATGGGGAATCGTGTCATTGTCAATCCTTCCCGAGTTATTTATAATTCATATACATGAAGAAATATATTTTCGTGACCGGCGGTGTCTGTTCGAGCCTTGGAAAGGGAATCGCGGCAGCCTCGATTGGATGTCTTCTCGAAGCCCGGGGTTTAAATATCAGGATGATTAAGATCGATCCTTATATCAACGTTGATGCCGGGACCATGAGTCCCTATCAGCATGGAGAAGTGTACGTAACCGATGACGGGGCTGAGACGGACCTCGATCTCGGCAACTATGAACGGTTTACTTCCGGGCGGTTGAGTCAAGAAAACTCGATTACCACCGGACAGGTATACGAATCGGTGATCAAAAAGGAACGGGAAGGGCGTTATCTCGGCCGGACCGTACAGGTCATCCCGCATATTACCGATGAAATAAAGCGGCGTATCTTTAAAATCGGCCAGGAAGAAGGAACGGACGTTACCATTATTGAGATCGGCGGAACCGTGGGCGACATCGAGTCGGTACCGTTTCTCGAAGCTGCCAGGCAATGTATTCACGACTTAGAAAGAAAGAATGTTCTTTTCGTCCATCTCACCCTCGTCCCGACTGTTGCGGGGGGGGAGCTGAAAACGAAACCGACCCAGCATTCGGTTAAAGCTCTTCGGGAAATCGGAATACAGCCGGACATCCTTCTGTGCCGTGCCCCCTATCTGCTGGAAGATGCGATGCGGAAGAAGATTGCACTCTTTACCAATGTAGAGGAAGAAGCGGTCATTTCGGCCTACGACATCAAGACGTCGATCTATGAAATTCCCCTTATGTATCACGGTCAATGCTTGGATAAGATTGTAGTGGAACGCCTCGGCATCAAAAACGGCAGGGCGGACCTCAATGCCTGGAAGGAGGTGGTGAACACCTACAACCGGGCGGAGAAAGTGGTGCGGGTCGCATTGGTGGGGAAATATGTGGAACTGAACGATACGTATAAATCGATCCATGAGTCACTCATTCACGGCGGATTGGCGAATAAGGTAAAGACGGAAATCGTATATATCGATTCCGAAAAACTCGAAAAGGAGGAGAGCCGGGAATCCTTGTTCGAGGGAATTGACGGTATTCTTGTTCCCGGGGGATTCGGCCAACGGGGAATTGAAGGAATGGTATGCGTCGCGGAGCTTGCCCGTACGAAAAAGATTCCTTATTTCGGTATCTGTCTCGGGCTTCAGGTGATGGTAATCGAGTATGCCCGCAATGTTTTAGGGTTAGAGCATGCTAATAGTACCGAGTTCGCTCCCGAAGGCCCTCATCCGGTAATAAGCCTTTTAGAAGAGCAAATCGATGTAATAGCATACGGCGGAACCATGCGGCTCGGGAAATCGGAAACAAAACTTCTTGCAAACACAAAAATAATAGAGGCATACGGTTCCGAATCGATATTTGAACGTCATCGGCACCGGTATGAGGTTTCCAACGTATACAGAGACTCCCTTTCCCAGGCCGGACTTATCATCGGCGGTGTAACGCCTGACAACGCGTTGGTGGAATCGGTGGAGTGGCGGGACCACCCGTGGGGAATCGGAGTACAGTATCATCCCGAATTCAGGTCCAGACCTACAAACCCTCATCCTCTTTTCGTCAGTTTTATACGGGCGGGCATACACAAATGAAATATTTGCCGATGCTAGCCGCCTTTGTTCTCATCTGCGCAGGCTGTACCTTCGATTATGAAGAAGGGCGGATCGCCGAGGACCTTGACGAAACCGTACCCGAAACGGTCCTGCGGGAATTCACTCAGGTCCGCATGTATAAGGGGAGGCCTCAGTACCGGGTCTACGGAAGCAGGGCCGAGACCTACGGTAAAAAAAAGGAGACTGTTGCCGAGAATGTGCTGTTCCAGGAGTTCGGAAGCGAAGGAGAGATTGTAACCGAGGGGAGCGCTGAGCGGATTACTTACTTTACGGAAACAGAAAATGCCGAACTCGAGGGAAACCTCGATTTTTATAGTGCCGATGAAGAAGCGGGAATCGAGGGAGACTATCTCTATTATAACGATGAAGAAAATACTCTTTCGGGTAAACCGGAAGAAAGAATTATCATGGAGAAAAAGGACGGTTCCTCCCTGTCCGGCAGAGGTTTTGCCGTCAATATTTCAGGAAAAGAGTTTCGTTTCTCCTCCGGCGTTGAAGGGATTTGGGTAGAGGAAGATGAAGAGGACAACAACAAGAATGAGTAACCCCCGGCGCCGGGGCGGATTCTGTACGCTGTTCTGCCTCCTGGTCTGCACGTTTCCTGTTTCGGGAGATACCTTTACCTTTTCCGGCGACTCTATGAACTCGGTCATTGCAAAGGGGAAAGAACGGACTATTTTAAAGGGAAATGCTTCAATACAATCCGGAAGCACCCACATAAAAGCGGAAACCATTGAATTATACGGCGAAGACTCGAGGTTCGCTTTCTGCAGCGGCGATGTAGTGGTCAAGGACCCTGAAAAAGGGATTGTTTTGACTTCCGAGCGCCTTTTTTATGATCGGGAAGAGGACAGAAGCAGGGTCGACGGCTATGCTGAAATGGAGGACCAAAAGAACGAGCTGATTGTGAAAGGCGGTTTTTTAGAGCATTTCGGCGATCTTGAAATTACTATCATTCAAATCGGGGTCCGAATTCTCAAAGAAGATTTGGCATGCAGGTCGGAGTTTGCCCGGTACCGGCGGGAAGAGGAGATACTGGAACTTTCCGGCGTCCCTTATGTATACTGGAAAGGCGACGAGTATCGCGCTTCGAGGATCGTCATCAACCTTGATACGGATGAAATTCTTTTAGAGGGAGAAGTCGAAGGAACGGTGGTTACTGAAGAAAAATCTGAGGAGGAACAGGAGCGTGAAGACGGCACCGGAAACGGTGAAAACGGAACAAATGACTGAATCGACCCTGCGTGTCGAGGGGCTAAAAAAAGCATTCGGGAAAAAACTTGCTGTTCGGGACGTCTCTTTTTCGATGAACAAAGGAGAGGTTGTCGGGCTTTTAGGTCCGAACGGCGCGGGAAAAACTACCTGTTTTTTTATGATCGTAGGGTTTATCAAGCCTACGGCAGGCCGTATTTATCTCGACGGAAAGAATATCACCCCTCTTCCTATGTACAGGCGGGCACTTGAAGGCATTTCCTACCTTCCCCAGGAGGCTTCGGTTTTTCGGAAATTAACGGTGGAACAAAATATTTATGCGGTCCTGCAGACCAGAAACGATCTGAGGAGACACCAAAAGCGGGAACAGCTCGAGCGTCTATTGTCGGAACTCGGAATTGTAGAAGTTCGCAGACAGAAGGCCTTTACCCTCTCGGGTGGCGAGCGCAGACGGACGGAGATCGCGCGGTCTCTGGCAATTCAGCCGAAGTTTCTTCTTTTAGACGAGCCTTTTGCCGGAATCGATCCGATTACGGTTGATGAAATTAAAAAGATTATCAAAAATCTTTCAGCAAAAGGTATCGGTATTCTTATCACCGACCATAATGTCCGGGACACGCTGGAAATTACCAACCGTTCTTATATTATCAACAACGGAGATATTCTGGTAAGCGGAACAAGGGACGAACTCCTCGGCAATGAAGTGGCGCGGAAGATATATCTAGGACAAGAATTCCGCATGTAGCGGTCAATTGACAAATTGTTCCCCCTGCCTCATTATTAATGATTGGAGCGCATTGTGCAGTACCAAAAGCCGCAAATGGCACAGCAGCAGAAACTCAAAATGAATCCCCAGCTCTATCAGTCGATAAAACTGATGGCCCTCCCGGTGCAGGAGCTGAAGTTTCGGATCCACGAAGAACTGCAAAACAATCCTGCTTTAGAAATTATCGAAGAGAAAACCGAGACTTCTCTGGAAGCGGAAACCGAAGAAAGGGGGGAGGAGTATGAATATTTCGACAACACCTCGGACCCGGGCTATACCGGATCTTTCGATGACGAGGCGAGTGACGCGAAGCGTAAGTTTATGGAAAATGCCCTCTCCCGTCCGGAGAACCTTCACGAGCACTTGATGTGGCAGCTTCGGCTTCAGCCGATCAGTGAACGGGAGTTCGAGATCGGGCGCCTGCTGATACACAATCTCGACGATAACGGGTTTCATATCGAGGAACCGGAGAACCTCATTCCGCCCGCGGAGAAAAAAATCCTAGATGATATGATCGAGCGAATTCAAGGATTCGAACCGGTCGGTGTGTGTACCGCGGATTATAAGGAATCGCTTATTGTACAGGCTGAGTATGCGCCGACTGCTCCGGAAAGAACGGTCGAACTTATAAAAAACCATCTCCAACACCTCGAGAAGGGAAGAATCGACAAGGTGGCGAAAGAGATGGAGATGGAAGAGGAGGAAGTGGAAGAAATCCTCGAGTTTATTCGGACGCTCAATCCGCTGCCCGGGACCCAGTTTTCCGCGGAAACCGCGCGTTATGTAATCCCGGATGTTCTTGTACGAATAAGAGACGGGGAATTTGTCCTCGTTTTAAATGACGAGGAGATACCGGTTTTAGGGATTAATTCATTTTTTACCCATCTCCACGATGACGAAAATACCGCGGGCAAGAAAGATGTAAAACGGTACGTAAACGATAAGATCAAGGACGCGAAGTGGTTTATTCGGAGCATTCATCAGAGAAACGAAACGCTTATTAAAATTTCGAAGGCAATTGTCGAATTTCAGCGGGATTTTTTCCTGCGCGGCCCGAAATATCTCGTCCCTCTTACTCTCAAAGACGTTGCTGATGAGGTCGGTGTCCATGAAACCACCGTATCGAGAATTGCCAACGCAAAATATATCCAGACTGAATGGGGGACTTTTGAAATCAAATATTTTTTTTCCAACTCCATTTCCGGCGCTGGATCTAAGGGTTCTCGTTTCTCGAAAGAGGGGGTTAAGGCGATGATCAAGGAGCTTATAGAAGAGCATTCCTCGGAAAAGAAATTATCGGACCAAAAGATTGCCGATGAACTAAAGAAAAAAGGAGTGCAGATCGCCCGAAGGACCGTTGCTAAATATAGAGGCGAGTTGGACATTATGTCGTCCTACGACAGATAAAATATGCGGGAGGTTTTATGAACGTCGAAATCAAGGCTGTCCATTTTTCGATTGGGGATGATACTAAAGAGTATATCCATAAAAAGCTGCATCGAATCGATTTTGCAAAAGATTTGATTGTAGATTTACTGTTTACATTAACCAAGGAAAAGCGGGATTTCAGAGCAGAGGTAAATATCCATTTTAAATGGAATGTTACGAGTCATATAAAGGTCAAGGCTTTCGACCTTATCGAGGGTATTGATTTGCTCATGGATAAAATGGAACGGAAAGTGCGCAAGGAAAAGGAAAAGGTCCAGGACCATTCGGCATGAAAAAGTTTACCGTATTAGATCTTTTGGACCTGGATTTAAAAGACCACAACGCCCTCTATCTAAAATGTATCGGCGGACGGCCCGGACTGGTCCGTGAAATTACCGTACCCGATTTGAACCGGCCGGGACTTGCCCTCGGCGGTTTCTTTGATAATTTTGCATACCAGCGTATCCAGCTTTTCGGCAGAGGGGAGCAGGCCTATCTCCTGAAACTCGAAAGAGAACAGGAATCCCAGCCCCTTATCGAGATGTTCAAATACGAATTCCCGTGCTGCATTTTCAGCCACGGCCTTTTTCCGAGCGAAGCGTTTATGCGCCTTGCGGAAGAGTCGCAGTGTCCGGTCCTGCAGACGAAACTCTCTTCTTCCGATTTGGCCGTGCGGCTTATGTGGGCCCTCAATAATGTGTTTGCCCCGAAAAAAACGATCCACGGAGTATTAGTGGAGGTATTCGGTATCGGCGTTCTCATTAAGGGAGACAGCGGTGTCGGAAAGAGTGAAACCGCTCTTGAGCTTATCGAGCGCGGCCACCGCCTTATTGCGGACGATGCGGTTGAGATGAAATGTGTGAGCGGTAATATTCTTACCGGAACCGGCGCGAATAAGGCCATCGGCCATCACATGGAAATCCGGGGGCTGGGAATCATCAATATAACCCATCTGTTCGGGGTGGGGGCCATTCGGGACAAAAAGCAGATCCAGCTCGTAGTCGAACTCGAGGAATGGGACGCGGACAAAGAATATGACCGGCTGGGAGCTTCGAACAATACGGAGGAACTGTTAGGCGTCCATATTCCCTATTTGATGATCCCGGTAAAACCGGGTAGAAATATCCCGATTATTATAGAAACCGCGGCAATGAATGAGAGGCTTAAAAAGATGGGTTTTTACAGCGCGAAAGAGTTTAATCAAAATATTTTAAAGTGGCTCGAGAGCGAGAACGCGAGGAACCTTTATTTCAAAAAGAAATCGGTTTTTTAAGGAAAAAAATGGAAGAGCGGGAAGTTACGATTAAAAACCGGGCCGGTATACACGCGCGCCCGGCCGCACTTATCGTGCAGACGGCGAATAAGTATGACGCGCAGATCTCCTTTGAAAAAGATGACGATAGGGTGAATGGGAAATCAATCATGGGAATCATTACCCTCGGAGCAGGGTACAATACAAAACTGAAAGTCATTGCCGAGGGTGATGATGAGAAACAGGCAGTGGACGCGATTGCCGCACTGTTCGAAAAAAGGTTTGAGGAAGATTAGTCGATTATTCAGATATCTGTTTTTCATTTCTCTTTTTTTTCTTTGCCCGCTTTTTTCAATAGAAGCAGGTCTGCATGTTGATGTTTTATGCGATGAAGAAACCATTACCCTGGATATTCGTCTGCACGACATGCCGACCGAAGAAATCTTGAAAAGCTTTGAAAAAGGCTATCGCGGGGAAATCAATTTTAATATCAAATTATATCGCAAAACCGAAGGGCTTTTTTCCTTTCTTGGAGACCGGCTCGTACAAGAAGTGAATTTAACCCGGGAAGCGGGCTGGGACATGTTCGATCGAGTATTCTATTTTACGGAAGAATCCGGGGGAAGACATGCTTTTAAAGAGAAACAAATTTTTTTTTCAAAACTGTTTTCCGTACATAATCTGCGTCTTTCAGTAGAGTTCGATGACGATCGAAGTTATTATCTCCTTGTCAATGGACAGATCAATCCGGTAAAGCTGACCGCACCGATATCCATCATCCAGCTTGTTCGCCCGGAAGGAAGATATACTACACCCTGGAAGCGGGTCCCGGTCAGCCCCGATGAAGAGGACGGCAGATGAAGCTGTTCCGAGGCACCGCTTCCTCCACGGCGGGGATATTAAGTGTTGTATTTATCTATATCATCCTCATCCTCATGGTACTCCTTTTTTCGAGCCAAATCCTTAAGGACGTGACGGAAGAAGGAAGACTTTCCAATTCCATCATCATACCTATCGGGATCCTTCTTCCCCTCGCCCTGCTCGGGATCATTGTTTTCAACATTATCCGCCTTGCCCGGGATAAACGGGCGAATAAACCGGGAGTCCGATTTAAAATTCGTCTCATTCTGTTTTTTACCTTCATTTCTCTTCTATCGTCGATCCCCCAGGGGATCCTTTCGATCAGTTTTTTAGATACCACCCTCAATTCCTGGTTCAGCGCCCGGCTCGGCCGGGCCCTCGAAGGAGGCGTCCATATCGCTTTGACCCATTATAATGAGCGGGTGGAGAGTCTGCAGGATTTTTCCTCGAGCAGGGTTTTTCACTCCCTCATGCAGGACATTGAGTACAGACCGGAACGGGTGTGGGAAAACATTCGTTCCGTAAACCGGATGGTCGAATCATTTCAAGTTTTTAAAAACGAAGAGAGCCTCTTTTTCTTTGGAGACGGAAGGGGAGAAATTGAAGCGTACAGTTCTTCCCTCGTTCGGGAGGGATCGGTTATAAAAGATACCACCGAAGAAATATCCGCGCTTCGGGTTTTCCGAAACGTGAAGGCCGGCGGAGCGGAATATCAGGTCGTATTAAGCTCATTCCTTCCCGATAATTTCGATCTCGAGGCCGGAAACCTTACAAAGTCCTTAGAAGTATTCAGACAGCTCGAAGAATATAATACAATTTTTCGGCTGGTACTGATTCTTTTCTACTCCTTTTTCTCGGTCCCGATCCTCCTTCTTTCGATCCTTGTTAGTTTTATCTTAAGCGATGAGATTATCCGCCCCATCGTGCATCTCGAAGAGGCGACGAGAAAAGTCGCTGAGGGTGATTTCTCTGTCCGGATACTCTCCCGCAGCCGGGATGAACTTGCGGTTTTGACCCAATCGTTTAATACGATGGTTTCGGAAATGGAACATTCCCGAAGACAGCTGCTGCAGGCTGAAAAAGTGACCGCCTGGCAGGAAATAGCCCAGCGAATGGCCCACGAAATTAAAAATCCTTTAACACCGATAAAACTCTCGGCCCAGAGAATTTTGAAGAAATACAGCCGCGACCCTTCGGGGTTCGAAGGGATTCTCGAACCGGCGGTGGAATCGATCGTACGGGAAGTAGACAATCTCAACGATCTTCTGAGGGAGTTCCGTGATTTTGCCCGTCTGCCGGCGCCCCGGACGGAAATCGTCCCGTTAAAAGATTTAATCGAAGAAACCATAGCTTCCTTTCAGGCTTCCTATCCGGGGGTGGGCTTTTTTCAGCATGTCGGAGAAGACATTACCATACGGGCGGACCGGGGACAAATTGGAAGGATATTTCAGAATTTGATAAAAAATGCAATTGACGCAATGGGCGAAAGGGGCGAAATAACTTTGTACGCTTCACTTGTAACGAAAGGAAATATACATTATTCTAGAGTACAGATTCAGGATACCGGTCCGGGAATCAAAGAGCAGGATCGGGAAAAGATTTTCCATCCTTATTTTACTACAAAAGATCACGGAACCGGTCTGGGGCTTGCGATTGTAGAGCGTATTATATTCGATCACAAGGGAAGTATCTGGTTCGATACGGAACCGGATATTGGCACCACCTTCTATATTGATTTGCCTTCGGAGTAGTTGTCATGAGCTGCATTCTTGTCATTGATGACGAGCCCGCCATATGCGAAGTGCTTTCCGGAATTCTCGAAGACGAAGAGTATGAAGTCGTTACTGCCGGCGACGGTATTCAGGGCCTTCGGATCATGGAGCAGGAAGATATCGACCTGGTCATTCTCGATGTGTGGCTCCCCGGCATGGGGGGGATGGACGTGCTTCGGGAGATACGGGAGAAAAATCCCGGTATCGAGGTTATCATTATTTCCGGCCATGGAAGTATCGATATGGCGGTCCGGGCTTTAAAGCTCGGTGCATTTGATTTTCTTGAAAAGCCCCTCTCTCTCGACCGGGTGACCACGCTGGTGCGGAACGCCCTCATGGTTGAAGACCTTAAAAGAGAGAATAAAGAACTTAAGGATTCCATCTTTATGGAAGACGAGATGATCGGTGAAAGTGAAGGGATGAAAAAAGTGAGGCAGTTGATAGACCAAAGCGCTGCAACCGATTCAACGATCCTTATCACGGGAGAGAACGGGACCGGGAAAGAATTAGTTGCCCGCATGATTCATAAAAAAAGCCGTCGTTCCGGAGGACCCTTTGTTGAAGTAAACTGTGCTGCCATTCCGGATACCTTGATCGAGAGCGAACTGTTCGGTCATGAAAAAGGGGCTTTTACCAGTGCCGCCTCTAGAAGGAAGGGAAAGTTCGAGATGGCGGACCGAGGGACGATATTCCTTGACGAGGTTGCCGATATGTCCCCGAATGCCCAGGCGAAGGTCCTGCGGGTCATTCAGGAAAAAAAATTTGAACGAATCGGGGCCGAACAGTCCATCGAAGTCGAGCTCCGGCTTATAGCGGCGACGAATAAAAATATAAAAAAAGAAATCGAACAGAAACGGTTTCGTGAAGACCTCTACTTCAGGCTCAACGTTATTCCGATTCATGTTCCCCCGCTGCGGGAGCGGCGCGAGGACATTCCCGTCCTTGTCGATTATTTTTTAGAAAAATTCAGCGCTCCGAAGCTTAAAGAGGGCCCGAAACGGATCGACAATAGGGGGATGAAGGTACTTAGGGAATACGAGTGGCCCGGAAACATTCGGGAATTGAAAAATTTCATAGAACGTATTACCATTATGAGTGACGAGCGGTTGATTTCCGCGGATACGGTCCGAAAGTATCTCGGGGATAAACTCAAAACAGAAGGAGGGGATGAGTTACAAGATTTTTCCGGCATGAAATTAAACGATGCTAAGGACCTTTTTGAAAAAAAGCTTCTAACCAAGAAGCTGGCGGAAAATGAGTACGTCATATCAAAAACTGCCGAGGTCTTAGGCATATATCCGAGCAACCTCCACGGAAAGATCAAAAAGCTGGGAATCAAGATTCAAAAATGAAAGCCCTAACGAAACGACAAGAACAGGTCCTCACTTTTTTAAAAGAGTTTATCGAAATGCACAAATATCCGCCGACAATCCGTGAAATTGCAGGGAATTTCAATATTTCGGTGAAGGGCGCCTACGATCATGTCAAAGCCCTCGAACGGAAGAACATTATCCGTTGTGATATAAACCGCTCCAGGGCGATCGAAATCGTCGGGCAGGCGGAAGAGGACGAACTTGTAACGGTCCCGATCCTCGGGAATGTGGCCGCGGGGGCCCCCCTTTTTGCCGAGGAGAATTTTGACGGCGACGTCCGCCTGCCGGTATCGATGCTTGGAAAGGGCAGGCATTTCGCCCTTCGGGTCAAAGGGGACAGCATGCAGGAAGCGGGCGTCCTCGATGGAGATATTGCGGTATTCGTTCAGCAGAATGTCGCGGATAATGGGTCAATCGTCGTGGCAATGGTAAACGAAGCGGTCACGCTGAAACGTTTTTTCAAGGAGAAGAATCGGGTAAAACTCAAGGCGGAAAATCCGGTCTATCCCCCGATCTATACGCAGAATATACAAATTCTGGGAAAACTGATTTTTATATTTCGAAATTATGAAGATTGAACCTGCCTATTTACTTCTAGGCCCTGAAAACGGTGAAAAAGCGGCCTTTATCAAGCAGCTGAAAAACAATTTAAGACAAGCCGCGGGAGAACTGGAAGAGTACAGGTTTTATCCGTTTGAAACCGAAATAAACGAGGTTATCGGACTCCTCCAAAACGGTTCTCTCTTTTCGGACCATAAAGTCGTTACCCTCTATCAAGTCGAAACACTGACGAAAAAGCAGGACATTGAACCGATCGTATCGTATCTCCAAAACCCCGCGGAATCGGCAACGCTTCTCCTTGTAAGCGATGAGGTTCCGGTAGACAAACGGCTTCGGAGCGCCGTAACGAAAAATAGTACCAAGATTTTTTGGGAGATGTTTGAAAACAGGAAAAAAGAATGGATTCAACAATACTTCCAGAAAAATAAAATCGAAATCGAAGGACAGGCAGTTGAATTGATTCTCGAACTGGTGGAAAACAATACCCTCGAGTTGAAGCGGGAATGCAATCGTCTCGTGCTGTTTTTCAATGACCGGGAACGATTGACTGCCCAAGATGTAGAAGATTTTATCTACCACAGCAAGGAAGAAAACGTGTTTTCCCTGTTCGAGAAGATTGCACGCAAAGAACTGTCCGCAGCCCTCGAAGCTTCGGAGAAAATTCTCCTTTCAGGAGAGTCTGACGGGGTACAGCTGGCTGCGGGTTTGATCTGGCAGTTTAAAAAGCTTCTTGGAATTACATTGCTTACGAAGAGAAAATTTGGGTTTGAAGAAGCGTGCAAACAGGAAAAAATCCGGAGCAAGCGTATTCAGCGGACCTACCAGCAGGGAATACAGAACTATTCGGCGGTGAGTCTCGAGAGGATCATCAGCCTGCTTGCCTATTTCGATTTTTTTCTCCGGGCTTCCCGTACCGAAATTCAGCGTCTGCTGGTTTCCCTCATGGTTTTCTATTGCGTCAGGAAAGAGGGAGTATTCCCGCGGGATGAGGCGGTGTAAGCGGCCGTTATTCTTCCCGGTGGACCGTTTCCGGTGAAAAAGCGGGTAAGCACACGGATATGTACTCCGCTCCTTCCGGCCCCGGCGAGCCGTACCGTACCCATTCGCCGGCGGGCACAAAAACCGCCGTTCCTGCTCCAACTTCATAGGTTTTTTCTTTCGTCTCCACCGTAAGCGTTCCCTTGAGGACTACCGTGTATTCGCCGAAATCGGGCTGCTGGGCCGGTTCCGACCATCCGGGAGGACTTTTCATCCGGGCAATGCTCACTTCGGATGTGCCGGTGTTGACCCTTCCTACATATTCTTCGATGCGTTTCGGTTTCGTGCCTGCTGCTTTTACAATCGACGGCCCTGAAATTATTTGAATCATGGAAGTACTTTACGCTTTTTCCTTTTCCGGATCAAGTAATTTCCGGAGGTCGAAGAAACGGGGGGAGTACTCGGCTTCTAAAAAGGTTCGGGCAAGATCAAAGACGGGTATATGGAGTCTGGAAATGATGCCCGAGTCGGATGTAACGGCGAACCCGGCGGTCTGCTGCTTTAAAAGGTAGTCCGCCGATTTTACCAGTTCTATTTCGAGCCGGATTCCGAGCATTTTTCCGATCTCCCTGAGCCTCTCCGCGTGCCGGCCGCTTTTCGAAACCGGGGCGTCGAGATAGATCAGGAAAAGCGTCTGCAGCCGTGCCCCGCACCACCGAAGAAGCCCTTCCGCTACGTCGAAGAGCAGCTTTTCCTGCTGAATTCTCCCGTGGTTCCCCCCGACGTCCCGTAAAAACCCGTCGTTGGCGATGAACATCGGTTTTCCGAGGCGGTAGTGGAGGCAGGTAAGAAGAAGATTGTACCCGTCGATATGGAGGGCAGATGTACCGGCACGAGGAGGCGCCGGCTCCGCAAGCCTCGCATAGTTTTTTTCCGCTTCTTCCCGTTTCAATACGCCCCGATAGAGGACCTTCCGGAGTTCCGACGGAAGGCGGTAGCGGTTTCCCACCAGTTCATTCACCGGTTTTTCGGGGTACCCCTTGTTAAGAAGAAAGGAGTAATCCCCGGCCGCTGAGATAAATTGTATCTGTTGGTTTTCATTTGCAAACATGCAGACTCGGTGAAATCCGTATTGTCCATCGGACTCCATGACCGCATGACAAGTCGATGCTGCCCTTCAGTTGAGAAACCAGGGCGTCTACGAGCTTGAGCCCGAGAGACCTGTTGTTTCCCGTTCCCGCACTTTGGAAGGCCGCCGGATCCATCCCTTTTCCGTTGTCCCGCACTTCGAGGACCGTTTCCGCATCCGAGTCCGAAAGCCTGACCTCGATTTTCCCTGTGGTATTCAATGGGAATCCGTGCTTGATACTGTTGGAAACGAGTTCGGTGATGATGAGTCCGCAGGGCACCGCGGTATCGATGTCTATGCTGATTGGATCGATGTAAAAATCCATCTTCAATTTTCGTGCATTCGCGTTGTAGGAGTCGAATATTGCCTCGCAGAGGGACGGAATATAATCGGCTGCTTCGATCCGGGCAATCGTGTCGGATTGATAGAGGTGATCATGAATCAAAGCCATTGAGGTTATGCGGTTTTCGCAGGTGATGAAGATATCGAGATCTTCCTCGGAATTGATGGTCGAATGCTGAAGGCGGATCATGCTCGAAATAATCTGGAGATTGTTCTTGACACGGTGATGGATCTCCCTAAGGAGGATCTCCTTCTCCTCGAGGTTTTGCTTTATGGTTTTCTCGTCACGTATTTTCTCGGTTGTGTCGGTACCGATGCAGATAATACTGGTAAGCCGGCCTTCGTTGTCGTACAGCGGAGCGTTTGTCCAAGCCACCCATATCCGGGTACCGTCCTTCTTTGTGTTCTGGTTAATATTGTTGGCATAATCCTCGGGGTTCTCGATGAGTTTTTTAAGAAACGCTTTGGTCTCAGCATATTCGTTTTGATTGCGCGGTTTATTGATTGTTTCGATTCCCCTTTTCCCCACGATTTCTTCCGCCGGGTAGCCGAACAGCTCTTCTCCGAATCTGTTGATAAAGGTGATGGTCCCGTCCATATTGTACTTTATAATCGCGCTGTTTGCATGTGAAACAATGGTGCGGTATTCCCTCTCACTCTCCTCGAGGGCCTGTTGAAACCGTTTCCGTTCGGTAATGTCTCTGGTGGTTCCGCGGATGCCGAGGTATACTCCCGAATCGTCATATACCTTTTGTGAGATCGATTCCATCCACCGTACTTCTCCCTGTTTTGTAGTGATCCGGTATCGGTGGGTAATCGGTTCGTTGGTCTCTTTTGTCTTCTTATGAAAACGGTTGATATACCCCTCTCTATCGTCAGGATGAATCATCTTTAGATAAAAGTCCTGTTCTCCCTCGAGGAATACCTCGGCAGGATAGCCGGTAATCCGCTCCGCAGAGGGAGACTGATAGATGAGATTCCCCTTTGTGTCGTACCAGTATTCGGAATCGTAGGTGTATTCGGTAATTGCCCTGTAGTGGGCATCCCGCTCCGCATTTTTTTTAAGCGCCCATCTGAGGTATGCGGAGATGAAGATTAAGAGGGCAACAATGATCATACCGGCCGTTGGATAGAGGTCGGCGGCGGTGATGCTTGGGTCGGTCGCCGGACGGAGAAGAAAGTAGGTCCCGGTCATGAGAACGGCGGTACTGATAATCCCGGTGACGAGGCCGTGGAGAAGGGTTATCGTCACAACCGGGATGAAGATGAATAAATATTCACCGTTATGAAATACACCGGAGGTGAGAAAAAACAAGGCTGTAAACAGACAGACGGCGCCGAGAGAATAGAGCACTCTCCTGGGCAGCGGACTTTTTAAATTTGGTATCACCACACTCATTTTATAACGGGTTTTTTAACGAATCAATGGGAGTATCGCTTTACTTCTTCGGCAATGATTTCGATTCCTCTTCGGACGTCCTCATCGTTCTGGGAATAGTTGATTCGAATACACTGATCGCTGTGTTTCAGGTAAGGCCCGGAATACCCGTAGAAAAAGTGTTTTCCCGGGATAATCAGCACCCGGTGCCGTTTTAAGACAGAGTAGAGTTCCGTCGTCGGAATAGAGAGATTTTTAAACCAAAGCCAGAGAAAGATGGCCCCCTCGCTCCGGTGGAGCGCATAGTCCTGTCCCGCCATTGTCTCGTGCACCCATTCCTGCGCCCGCTGCGACTTGGCCCGGTAAAACGGTTTGATTAGATCCCGGCTTAAGGCAATGATCTCTCCCGACCGGATGAACGGTTCGGTCAAGACCTGTCCCAAGCTTCCGGAGGCGAGGCTTACGACCGCATTGAACGCGGAAAGGGCGTCGATAATCTCTTCGTTGGCGATAATGATCCCCGTCCGGGTGGACGGAAGGCCGAGTTTTGAAAGGCTCATGGAATAGATGATATGGTCGTCCCAATACGGCTCCGCATCGACGAAAAGGATGTTGGGAAAGGGCGTTCCGTAGGCGTTGTCGATGAGGAGGGGGATGTTCCGTTTTTTGGCGAGGGTGCTCAGTTTTGCAATTTCCCCGTCGGTGAGCACATTTCCGGAAGGGTTTGTCGGTCTTGAAACGCAGACCGCCGCTGTGTCGTCGTCTATTTCGATTCGTTCAAAATCGACCCGGTATTTGAATGTGTGGTCGTCGTACTCTTCGATACGGGCCGGTACCGCCCGAATACAGTCCTCTGCGATAAACTGATCGGAATATCCGACGTATTCCGGAAGGAGGGGAAAGAGTATTTTACGGCAGTCCCCGCATGAATCCGTCCCTGCAAACATGTTGAAGAGCATCATAAAGGCGGTTTGACTGCTGTTGGTGACGGCAACGTTCTTCTCGGTGATCTTCCAGTCGTATTCGCGCCGGAAAAAGTCAGCCGCCGCTTCGAGAAAGGATTTCCGTCCTCTAGGCGAATCGTAGGAGGTAACCATTTTTTCGAAGGAATCGCCGTCGGCAAGGATTTCCTCCATCCTTCTCCGCCACAAGCGGTTTATTTCCGGAATCGCCGCCGGATTTCCGCCTCCGAGCATATAGTAATGCTCTTTTGAAGAGACCGCCGTGCCGAGATCATCCATCAGTTCGAGTATACCGGTGTTTTTTGTCAGTTTTTTTCCAAGATTCGAGAGCTTCATGGCACTCCTCCTGTTGCTGTTTTTTACATATGAATCATTGCTTTGATAACGCTGTCTTTGTACCCGTCTACCAGTTCGAAAGCATACTGGACTTCCGCCGCCTTCATCATTTCCGCTCCTCCTTCATATCTTCGGTGAACAGTACCCCCGGGCTGAAGAGCCCCTGCGGGTCCAGGGCCGCCTTTATTGCATGCATCTCTTCGAGCTCTTCCGGGGTGAACTGCAGGTGCATAAACTTCCGTTTAAGCCGCCCGATGCCGTGTTCGGCGCTGACGCTTCCGCCCCGTTCAACCACGGACCGGGCGAACTGTCCGTACAGCTTCCAGGCGGATTCCTGTTCTTTTAGGTTCTTCGGCAGGATATTAACGTGGAGATGCCCGTTCCCGATGTGCCCGAACATGCAGTATTCCAGCCCTGCACCCTCGAGTACCCGGCGGTATTCCGCAAGCTGTTCCGGGAAGGCATGATCGGGTACCGACATATCGGTGCCGATTTTTGTAAGTTCCGGTATCGAATTTTTGCGCATGCCGATAATGGAATTGATCCGCTCCGGGAGGGCGTGACGGAATTTTTTCATCGCCGTGAGATCGTGGTGGGAAAATCCGGCCCAGGTGTACTCCGCCGGTATTCCCTTTTCTTCAAGGATTTTTTGGATTTCCGATGAAATTGTAAGGAACTGTTCCTGTCGTTCGAAACCGATTTCCACATACAGAACCGCTCGGGCCGGTTCCGGAAGCTGCGGTACCCCGCTTGCCTCCCCCTGTTCCCTGCGGAATTCCTTCAAGAGGCTTAATGAATTTTCATCCATGTACTCAACAGCTGCGGGAGAAAAGCTTTCGGCGTTTTTAAGGCGCCGTACCGTTTCCTCCGGCGTATCTTCCGGGAGAAATATGCAGAGATAGAGGGTTTTGGCGGGAGGGGAGATACATTTGAGCTCGAGCTCGGTAATGATGCCGAGACTCCCTTCGCTTCCGATAAAGAGGTCGACCGGTTCTGCGAATTCGGTCAGGTAATAACCGGCAGCGTGTTTCGTCGGAGGGATTGCGACCGGGCGGAAGGAAACCGTTTTTGATACGGGAGCGGGAAGCTCAATGGACCTCAGGGCCGTTTTGCTGTTGTTTTCCGCCCCGCCGCCGGTACCGATTTCTTCGGCGGCCCGGGTTTCGGGTTCCCTTTTTAGCTTGACGACCTTTCCGTCTGCAAGAACCGCCGTCAGGCCGAGTACCCAGTCCCGCATCGGGCCGTACAAGAGGGTGCGGGCACCCGAAGCATTGGTAGCCGCCATGCCGCCGAGGGTGGCCGTGGTTTCCGTCGGATCGACGGGGAAAAAGAGCTCCCCTTCCGGCGGCTTCGCTTTTTCAGTCAGCTTGCCTTTATCGGACCCTTTGCCGCAGATAGAACCGAGGACCGGAAACCGTTTCTGCCTGAGGGTTTCCAGAAGCTCCTGTAAGGTGACCCCGGCGCCCACATGGAGGGCCCAGCATCCGAACTCATCGTCGTACCGCAATCCGAAGACGGATTTCAGTGCCTCGATGGAAAGGAGGGCGCCGGCCTTTTGCGGCACCGCGCCGCCGACGATCCCCGTCCTGCCGCCGGAGACGGTAATCGGCAGCCCGTCGGCGGCGCACTCCGCGACTGCTTCCGCGACTTCACGGGTCGAGGCGGTAAGGTAGAGGCGTTTTGGAACTTCCGGGTCGAGTTTCGATTCGTCGAGCAGAATCTGGCGGTAGCTTTCTTCGATTTTTTTCTTATCCGTAATAACTTTTCCTGAATATGCCTTTTTCATGGATCTACCTTATTAATATCCATCCTTCCCGTGGAGCTCCATCAAATTGCGCAGCAGGACCGAGTAGTCGGCCGCAAACCCGTAATCCGCCGCCTTGAAAATCGGCGCGTCCGGGTCCTTGTTGACCGCGATGACCGTTTCGGCATCGTGCATTCCTACCAGATGCTGCACCGCGCCCGAAATCCCGCAGGCGAAATAGACCGCCGGCTGGACCGTTTTCCCGGTCTGGCCGACCTGTTGGGGATAAGGAATCCAGCCGGCTTCAACGGCGCTTCTCGAAGCGCCGACTGCGCCGCCTACCATGGCGGCGAACCGTTCGAGCAGCTCGAAGCCGGCTCTACCCCCCAGGCCCCGGCCGCCGGAGATGATGATTCGGGCATTTGCAATGTCCGATTTTCCGCGGATTGTCCGTTTTCGTTCGAGGACCCTGACCGGCGGGGCCGTTCCCCCGCGGCCGGCCGAAGCGCAGGGAGTGACCGAAGCGCGCGGTTTGGCGTTTCCGGCGGCCCCGTCTTCGATCGGCTTCAGCACATGAGGGCGGGCGGTCGCCATTTGGGGCCGCCGGTCCGGACAGGTAATGGTTGCCATGATATTTCCCCCAAAGGCCGGCCGCGTCTGGAGGAGAAGACCGGTTTTATCGTCGATATCGAAACGGGTACAATCGGCAGTAAGTCCGGTCTCGAGCCGGGAGGCTACGAGGGGCATATAAGCCCTGCCTCCTAATGTTGCGGGCCCGAGGACAAACGCCGGATCGATTTCTCTTAGAGCTTCCGCTAACACCTCTGCGAGAACGTTTACTTCACCGGCGAACTCCGGTTCTATTTCGGCATAGCAGACCGTGCTTACACCCGGAAATGCGGCGGATTGGAGGACCTCCCGTAAGTGCGGTCCGGCAAAGAGAAGGGTAACCGCGGTCCCTGCTTTCTCAGATAGCCTTCGGGTTTCTCCCAGCAGTTCGAAGGTTACGGAGCGGATGCTCTTTTCTTCAGGGTCGATCTCTCCGATAACCGCTGCTTTGCGGTGTTGAGATTCGTCGGATACAGCTGCATCGGGACCCGGTGCGGCCGGGGAAGCAGCGGCTGCAGGTGAATCGTTGGCCCTAGCCCGCGGACGGTCCGTTTCTTTTTTTCTCAGCAATTCGAGGACCATGCGCAGGTCTTCTTCCCGGTCCGGATCAAGAAACCGGACCTTTTTGTCGTGGGACACTGGAACGATTTTTTTTACCCTCGTGGGGGAACCGGACAGTCCGACGCCGCCCTTTTGGAAACCAAGTTCTTGGTTGGTAAAAAAAGAAAGTTCCTCGGCAAACGCCTTCTCCCATCCCGGAAGGGTTATGAGCCGGGGCGTATTAATGTCTTTGACCACCGCGCATACCGCGGGAAGAGAAGCTTCAAGAATAAAATGACCGGTATCGGTCATCGATTCAACCTGCAGTGTGCTCCTTTCCGTTTTGTTGATTTTAAAAACATAGGGAAGAAAGGGTATTCCGAGACGGACCGCCAGCTCCGCGGGAACTTGGGCCGTATCTCCGTCGATCGCTTGCTTTCCGCACAAAATTATATCCGGATCGCCGATTTTTCGCACAGCCTCGGCAAGTGTCACTGCCGTGGCCCATGTATCCGCGCCTGCAAACATCTTGTCCGAACAGAGAAAACCGCGGTCCGCACCCATTGCCAGTGCTTCGCGCAGAGAATGTTCGACTTGTTTCGGGCCCATGGAGAGGACCGATACCTCCCCGCCATACCGTTCCCGAAGGCGAATTCCTTCTTCTACAGCGTTACAGTCGAGAGGATTGATTATGCTTTCCACCCCTTCCCGATTCAGGGTCCCTGTTTCCGGGTCCACCGTGAGTTCCGCCGTATCCGGCACTTGTTTTATACAAACGATAATCTTCATGCAAAAACCAACGGCCCGAGGAGATAGTAATCGAAAGACGCGGGGAGCTTTGCATATACGAAAGGTCGTTTAATGCTTTTCTTGAGCACATCCTTTACATGAGGAACGAGGCCGGGTTCATCCAGCCCCTCAGTATAGAGTTTCACTGCCTCTTGCCTCCTTTCGAGAAGGTCTAAAGCCCTCCCTTCCCAGAGAAAAAGGAGGGAATGCAGCACCGGCGGGAACGCATCATTTTTTTTCAAGTTTTTAAAAATTTTCAGGGCAGTTTCGAATTCCCGGTTTTTTAAATATAAAATCCCAAGGATGTAGCGGTATGGAGGATCATCGTACAGGCCGACCGCTCTGCGCATGGAAGCCAAAGAGGAAGAGAGCTTGCCGATCTTCAAATATTCCTGTGAAAACATCGCATGCCGGAGGGAGGCTTTCATATCCTCCGTAACTGCGGTATACGGTGTATTGTGGAAAACCGGCCGGTTCGACCTTACGTATGACGGAAGCCGTTCGACTGAGACAGCGCTGCTGCTGTCTTTAGGAAAATTAAAACCGATATAACGATTGTAGCAGACTGCCGGAGGTTTCCCGCCGGCCACCCAAAAATGCATGGTCTCCGGTTCGAATACTACACTGGTAAGGGTAATCGGCTGGGCGGGAAAAACGCCGAGAAGTCGTAATTCTTCCGCGGCGGCGGAATAATTGCATGAAATTATATCGATCATCCGCTGTACCGTTAGAGAGCCGTAATTTTCCTCGAGAGCATCTTTGATTATACGATATCTTCCAATTGTGTTCTCCTGCAGGAGAGGGAATTCGATTTCATCTTTTTTGAGTCTCGGATTATGGTAATGATTGGTCTGTACCATTATATCAAACTCATCTTCCATCCTGCGGATGACACAACGTTTTGAATCATTTTCCACGGAAACCGCCCCGGCTTTATCCGCGAAAAGGACGGCATGGGGAGTTCCACAGGTCAGTTTCTCATTCCTGATTAAATGTTCAATACCTTCGATCGATTCCGTGCGCGTAAGAAGGTAGTGGTTGAAATCGAGGGAGAGCATGCCCTTTTTTGCTACATTTTTCGAGAGGTATACAAACATACTCATGACCGTTCCAAAGGAACTCATCCCGGTCAAGCCGTTCCCGGGAAATCCTGCCGCGGAAATATATACATAAGGCGCTTTTTTCCGCTTTTCCCAATGAAAAGAGCCGTTTTCTCCTCGAACATACATTTCTATTTCTTCGGTGGGATAAGAGTAGATAACCGTTGGATATTTCCAGGCAAATACCCCGGGGAAATCCATATTTCGGGCAAACATGGCCTTAGCTCCCGCTTTCAGCGCGCTCTTTCGCGCATAGGCCCCGCTGCACCCGCCGAGATAATAGTTTCCAAGGGTTTCCTTACCGCCTTGCAGAAACCCGGCGGCAAGGATTTCCATAAGATCGGGAGAAACTACACCGCGTACCGCTTGTCCTCGATCCAGTTCAAGGGCATCCGAAATTCCGTACAGCTCATCCTTTGTTTCTTCGAGCATCATTTTTTCGAGAGGCGTGTAGTACAGATGGTCGAGGATATCTGCAAGAAGATGTTTCAGTCCGCCGGGAATCTTTTTTGCAAAGTCGGAGCTGTAATAGAGAGATTTCAGAAAGGAACCGTAATACCGGTTTATTCCGGAGTCTATGATTTTTCCTTTTAAAAGCTCCGCGTGGGCAAGTCCGCGTTCGTACGGATTTCCATAGAGATAGAGTACATTGATTCCTCCCTTTTCCCAAAGTTCGGAACCGCTCGGCCCGTGTTTTTTAATAAATTTATAGCCCGCAAGTTTTTCCAAAGCCAAAACCGCACTCCAATACGTATAACAAAACTAATGAAATGAAATAGAAGAAGCAAGTGGTATTATTTTCCATCGTTGGCGGCAGATGACTACTATACTTTTATTTGCTTCCATTTCCCTTGGCGGAATTTCAGGGTGAGGACGATAGAACGGATAAGGAAATCGGAGCACATTCCAATCCAAACACCAAAAAGCCCCAGCCCGGCACGGATGCTCAAGGACCAGCAAAGGGGCAGACGGATGAAAAACCTGCTTAAAAACATAATGATCATCGGAAACCGCGTTTCTCCCGCCCCTCGGAGTCCCCCGCTCACTACTAAGGTTGGGGCGAGAAAAATCGCCATGGCCGCATAGAGCCTTAAGGGGCGTCGTGCAATCGAGATGATATCTTTAGACTCGGTAAACAGCCGGATAAGGGTTTCCGGGATGGTAAAATAGAGGACCGCAACCGCGGCGAAGATGCCCGCGGCATAGAGAACCGATTTCCACACCAATCGTTCCGCGCGCTCCGGTTTTTCAGCGCCCAGGTTTTGTCCGGTAAGGGTCGAAGCGGCAATCGAAAAGCCGAAGCCGGGCATAAAGGAAAGGGAGGCGAGGCGGATGACGATCTGGAACCCAGCAATTGAATAACTGCCGAGAGGATTTACCGAAATGGCCATTACGACAATTTGGCTTATGGACATGGTCATTCGTTCGGCGGTAGCCGGCAAACCGAAACGGAGGACTTTTCCCAGATGGGAAAAGGAAAAAAACGGTCCTTTTCCGAATGGCCCCCACGGTTTTTTCAAGGATAAAACCAGAAGAGCGCCCGCACCGCACACAAAGCTTATTCCGGAGGCGAGCGCGGCCCCCCGTATTCCCATTTCCGGGAACCCGAACCTTCCGAATATCAGAATCCAGTCGAGGACCAGATTGACTACATTCATTCCTACCCCCACGATCATCGGTGTAAGGGTGTTTCCGGCCGCCCTGAATCCGAATTGCAGGGCCACAAGGAGGTATACAAAGGGAATGAAAAGTACGAATAATGAAAAATAGTCCCTGGACGCCGGAAACAATTCCTTCGGCATCTGCATTACCCTGAACAGCCCGTTGTGGGTAAACCGGAGCATCGGAACCAACAGGAGACCGAGGACCGAAAATCCAATAATTGCCGCACGAAAGTAAAGAGACGCATTGCGCAGGTCCCCCGCGCCGACCATTCTCGCTACGCAAGTGGTAAGCCCGATACCGAACCCTTCCGCCATCATCCGGATGTTCCAGACGATAAGCATTATGAGCCCGGAGGCCGCAAGGGGGATGGGCCCAAGCTGCCCGATAAAGATCGTATCTACTACTTCAACAGCCGTGAGGGAAATCTGAGAAAGGATTGCGGGAACTGCAAGCTCCAGGATTTCGCGGGAATCACTTTTATGTAAAGGCATTGAACCTACCATACGGGTTTCTTCGGTTTTACTCAACCAAGGTCATTTCGATGGGGTGACAGAAGTCAAATTTTATTTTACTATCGAAATCCGTTATGGATCACCTGGAATATTTAGAGAATATTAGTGTTAGAATTCTGAGGGAAGCATACGCGAATTTCAAAAATCTGGGTATGCTTTGGTCTATCGGTAAAGACAGTACCGTTCTTTTATGGCTTGCCAGAAAGGCATTTTTCGGTCATGTCCCGATTCCTCTTATCCACATCGATACAAGTTTTAAAATTCCCGAAATGATAGAATACAGAGATCGTCTCACGAAAGAGTGGGGGTTGACCATGATTTACGGACAGAACCGCGCCGCCATAGAAGAAAAAAACACCTTTCCCGACGGGAATACGGACCGCCTCTCCTGCTGCCGCCTGTTGAAAACCGAAGCCCTGCGCAATACCCTTGCAGGCACCTGGGACCGCTACCGGTTCAACCATAAAACCGGGCGATACGAGGTGGACAAAAACCGGGAACCCTTTACCGGGATTATTGCCGGCGTTCGGGCGGACGAGGAGGGGTCCAGGTCCAAGGAGCGTTATTTTTCTCCCAGAGACAAGGAAAACGAGTGGGACGTAGACGACCAGCCGCCTGAGTTTTGGAACCAGTTCAAGACCGATTTCGCGCCCGGCACCCACCTCCGGATCCATCCACTTCTCGATTGGACGGAACTCAACATCTGGGAATATATCGAACGGGAAAAAATCCCTACGGTAAGCTTGTACTACAATCAAGGAAACGGAAAACGGTATCGTTCCCTGGGCTGTGCGCCATGTACTTTTCCGATCGATTCGTCTTCCGGAAACGTTGCTGAGATTGTCGAAGAGCTTTCTACCGGAAACCTTTCCAATATAGCGGAGCGTTCGGGCCGGGCACAGGACAAAGAGGACGGCGGCGGTCTGGAAACTTTACGCAGAGACGGGTATATGTAATGGTTTCGAAAGACCGCAAACAGATGAATATTGTCATTGCCGGTCATGTGGACCATGGAAAGAGCACCGTCATCGGCCGGCTTTTAGCGGACACCGGCAGCCTGCCGGAGGGAAAGCTGGAGCAGATCAAACATCAGTGTGAAATCAACTCTAAACCCTTCGAGTATGCTTTTCTGTTAGACGCCCTCAAGCACGAACAGGCACAGGGAATTACCATCGACAGCGCCCGGGTGTTTTTCCATACGAAGGCGCGGGATTATATCATTATCGACGCGCCGGGCCATATCGAATTCCTTAAAAATATGGTAAGCGGGGCGGCCCGGGCGGAAGCGGCCTTTTTGGTAATCGACGCGGAAGAGGGAATTCAGGAGAATTCACGGCGCCACGGCTATATGCTTACCATGCTCGGGATCAAGCAGATCTGTGTGCTGGTCAACAAGATGGATTTGGTCGAATACAACAAGGTCACCTTTAAAAAGATAACGAGAAAATTTTCCCGTTTTCTTCGAAATGTGGAGATCTTCGACGTGACCTTTATTCCGGTAAGCGGCGTCGAAGGGACTAATATCAATACGTTAAGCGATATTACCGACTGGTATGAAGGGCCGACGGTAGTCGAGCAGCTCGATATTTTTGAAAAAGAGCCCGACCGAAACGAACGGGCGTTCCGAATGCCGGTCCAGGACGTGTATAAATTCACTCGTTACGGCGACAGCCGGAGAATCATCGCCGGAACGGTAGATTCAGGCACTCTCCGGGTGGGCGACGATGTGGTATTTTATCCGTCGGGCAAGCGGAGTAAAGTGAAGAGCATCGAATCTTTTAATACGGAGCAAAAACTTCAGGTTTCCGCGGGGCACGCTGCGGGTTTCACATTGGAGGAACAGATTTACGTCACTCGGGGGCAGATTGCGGTACGCGCGGACGAGCTCAAGCCGAAGGTGGCTTCGGTGGTCCGGGTAAACCTATTCTGGCTCGGCCGCCGGCCGGTGACTATGAAAAAAGAATATATATTCAAGATTGGAACGGTTCGCGTTCAGGCACGGGTAGAGGAAATTGTGCGGGTCATCGATGCATCTACCCTCGATGCCAAAGCCGTTAAAGAAGTGATAGAGCTTCATGATGTGGCCGAATGCATTCTCCGTCTCGGCAAACCGATTGCTTTCGACTTGGTCGACAACATTCCTCAAACCAGCCGGTTCGTCATTGTAGACGACTATGAAATCCGCGGCGGCGGAATTATACGGGAACCCATAGAAGATATCCAGTCCTTTGCCAGACGGAATATTTTAGTCCGAAATTACAACTGGGAACCGAGTCATATACCGCCGAAAAAACGCGCCTCCAGGTACAGTCAGCGGCCCACCCTTATCCTCATTACCGGACAGGAGAGTGACGCGAAGAGAGGAATCGCCGAACAGCTCGAAGAACAGCTTTTCGCGGAGGGGAAATTGGTGTATGCCATCGGTATCGGGAACATTCTTTCCGGGATCAGCGCCGATGTTACCGAAGAGAAAGGCGGCCGGACCGAACAAATCAGACGGCTCGCCGAGGTGGCCCATCTTTTTTTAGACGCGGGAATGATTCTTATCGTGACGGCGGTGGAACTTACCCAGGACGACCTGGACCTGATCCGGTTTTCAATTACTCCGGACAGGATCGAGACCGTCTGGGTAGGCGATCAAGTAACGACGGACCTCACCTTTGACCTGCAGGTGACCAACAACGTGGTTTTAGAAGAGGCGATTACCGGCGTCAAGGAGCTTTTGATTAAAAACCGCATCATCTTTCAACCTTTGTAAGGAGTTAATCAATATGAATACGGAATATACACTCCGATGTACATCCTGCGGAAAAAGCATAAGCGACGAAGAATTACCCCTCCAATGCGATTGCGGGACTCCGGCTCTGCTGCGGGCGGAATACGAAAAAAAACAACTGAATCCCGGCCCCGACGCTTTAGGCCTGTATAAGTTTGCCGATTGGCTTCCCATCCGGCGGACCCTCGAAGGTTCAGCCCCGCCGATTACCTATAAGAGCGACGGACTGGCAAAACGGCTCGGGTTTTCGAACCTGTATATAACCTTCAACGGTTACTGGCCCGAGCGGGACTGCGGGATGAAAACGGGGACGTTTAAAGAGTGCGAGGCCTTTTCCGTATGCGCGAGGATGCCGGAGGGGTTTGAAAAGACCCTGGTGGTTGCATCAGCGGGGAATACGGCGCGCGCCTTTGCACGGGTCTGTTCCGCCAACCGTATTCCCTTGGTGGTCGTGGTACCGGAGACGAGCCTGGATGCAATGTGGTTCGACGAAGATATCGACTCTTGCGTGCGGCTGATTGCCGCCGGGGGAGGCAGCGATTATTTCGATGCAATTTATCTGTCCAATTTGATTTGCGGTATCGACGGATATGTGCCCGAGGGGGGCGCTAAGAATATCGCCCGCCGCGACGGTATGGGGACCACGGTCTTGAGCGCCGCCGTTGAAATTGGCGAGGTGCCTGAGTATTATTTTCAGGCCGTAGGAAGCGGTACCGGCGCGATTGCCGCATGGGAAGCCAACCGTAGGCTCCTTGCGGACGGACGGTTCGGCGAAAATAAAATGAAGCTTATGGTCTCTCAGAACGCGCCGTTTCTGCTTCTTTTCGACAGCTGGAAACGGAAGATGAGGGAGTTGGTTGAACTCGATCTTGCAACCGCTTCAAAACAAATCGAGGAAATCAAAGCGAAGGTCCTCTCCAACCGGAAACCGCCCTATAGTCTGACCGGCGGATTGTACGATGCCCTTGTGGACGTCGAAGGAGATGTGCTTGCGGCCACCAACTTGGAATCGGACGAAGCGCGGCAGCTTTTCTTAGAAACCGAAGGGATTGATATTACCCCGGCCGCGGGTGTAGCATTGGCAAGCCTTATTCAGGCTTCGAAAACGGGCTTAGTAAAAAAAGAGGCGCTGGTAATGCTCAATATTACCGGCGGCGGAGTGGAGCGATTTAAATTGGAGAGACCGACCCGCTATCTCGAACCCTCTACCGTCATTCCCCGGGAGGATATCGTGCGGGAAAATCTCAATGCGATAACAAAAGCATTAGGCGAGTAAAGGAGTTGTAAAATGGACCTGTTTGATAAATGTAAAACGGATGAAGGATATTTCGGAAAATTGCGCGCCATGGGAGATAATTACTTTACCATGCCGGTTATAGACGATAAGCCGGGCAGAATCATGGAATACGACGGCGAAAAAAAATTGATGTGGTCCGTCAATAATTATCTCGGTTTGGCGGATAACGAGGAGATAAAAAAAAGCGCCTTAGAAACCGTGGAGGAGTGGAGCGTTTCCGCGCCCATGGGATCGAGGATGATGAGCGGAAACACGAGCGAACATATCGCTTTGGAAAATCAGCTGGCAGAGTTCGCCAAAAAAGAAGCTTCCATTCTGTTTAATTACGGATATCTCGGGGTTTTAGGGACTATTTCCTCCCTCGCGGGACAGGATGACATGATCATTATGGATAAGCTTGCGCACGCATCGATCGTGGACGGTGTCCTTTTGTCCCGCGCCCCTTTTCGGGTTTTTAAGCACAACGACATGGAAAGTCTCGAAATTGTGCTCAAACGGGTGAATAAGGAACGGAAAGGCGGCGTGCTCATTGTAATCGAAGGGACTTACGGAATGACCGGCGATCTCGCAAAACTTAAAGAAATCTGCGAATTGAAAGAAAAATACGACGCACGGCTTTTTGTCGACGATGCCCACGGGTTCGGGGTTCTCGGGGAGCAAGGCCGGGGCGCTCCCGATCATTTCGGCGTGCAGGACAAGGTCGATATATATTTCGGCACTTTCGCCAAGTCCTTCGCCTCTATCGGCGGGTTCTCCGCCGCGCGGAAGGACGTGGTGCAGTGGATACGCTATAATGCCAGGACCCAGGTGTTTGCCAAGAGCCTGCCCATGGTGTACGTAAAATCCCTGCGGAAAGCGCTTGAACTGGTAAAAAACGGAGATAAAAGGCGCGAGCACATGTGGAAAATCTCGAATGTCCTGAAAAAAGGACTTTCGGAGCTTGGTTACTATATCGGAAAGGGAGAGAGCCCCATCTGCGCGGTGTTTGCTCCTATCGGAAGCGAGAATGTTGAAACCGTGGGCGCCAGGCTGGTTAAATATTTGCGGCACGAGAAGAATATATTCACCACCGCGGTCATCTACCCGGTTATTCCCCTCGGACTTTTAATGTTCCGGATCATCCCGACCACGGCCCACACCGAGGAAGACGTGGATACTACGGTTAAAGCGTTTAAGGACATGCGGGACGAGATGAAGCTCGACTTGAAGATGGACGAAAAGGACCGGAAGAATATCGATAAAATCTACGGTATTAGGAGCGCCGATTAATCCTTTACCCGGCCGAAACGGAGCGCCTTCAGGAGCATGTTCGGAAGGGGTTTCTCCGGGTCCCGCTTCGTAAGATCCAGGTATCTTCCTTTTGCCTTGTTGATGGGAATTTTGTGGGTTTCGACAAATTCGATGAGCGTTCCGTCAGGGTCTTCGATATAGCTGAAGGGCCCGCTCGCCTCGCCCATATCAAAGGCGCCGCTGCTTTCCACGGTAAAGGGGAACCCTTGTTCTTCGCATACTTTACGGAGGGCCTCCATGCCGCGGATATCGAAACAGAGATGGATAAAGCCCAAATCGCCCCAGTACCGGTCTTTAAAAATTTTACGCGGCTTTCGTCCGAGACACTGGACGAGCTCGATTTTTGACGGCCCTAAAATGCGGCTGAATGCTCCTTTTCGTGCTTCCGAATGGGTAAGGAGAACGCGCCGCACGTTTTCATCTCCTCCCGGAAGGGGTGCAAAATCGTCCGCGGCGCCGGAGACGTCATAGACGACGCGGTCGTATCCCAGGATATCCGCGTACACTTTCCCGGCATTTTCGATGTCCGAGACGCCGATCATGCAGCCCGAAACCCCGCCGGTGACATGGCGCCCCCTGGAAAAAAAATCCCTTTCCTCCACTACTTGATATAGGTTCCCATAAGGGTCCTGTACGAAAAAGTGTCCGGCCCCGCCAGGGTCTTTTTGTATCCCGCCGATTAATTCCGCGTCTTCTTGTTGAAAAAACGTATATGCTTTTTCCGCGTTTCTGCATTTTATTCGGGCGCTGAAAATTCCCAAGTCGCCGAGGAGTATTTCGAAGTCCGGTTTTTCCGGTTTCCGGCTTTCATACTGCCATATTTCAAAACCTCCTCCTCCCATAATCGATATGGCCAGCGTGGCGGTGCGGGAATGTACCTTGCCGCCGGTATATTTTGTCATAAACGGGGCTTCACCCGAATCGGTGAACACCGGTATATCCATGCCGAAGTGTTTCCGGATCCATCCCCGTGCGGCGTCCGCATTAGGGATGCCCAATCCTACCTGCTGTATTCCGCTTATCAAATAGTCTGCCATGGGGTAAGTTGTACACCAATTGATAAAATATATCAACAAAGCATAGAATAAGACGCCATGGAGTATAATTTAGACAAGGTAATCGAACGAAAGGGAACCAACACCTATAAGTGGGACAACATGCAGAAACTTTTCGGGAGAAACGATCTTCTTCCCATGTGGGTAGCGGACATGGATTTTCCCGCTCCGGAGGGAATACGGTTTGCAATCGAAGAACGGGCGCGCCACGGGATCTACGGATACACCTACACCCCCGAATCGGTTTACGAGTCGGTCATAAACTGGATGTATTCTCGGCACGGCTGGGTGATAGAGCGGGAATGGCTTTCGTTTTTGCCCGGCGTGATGCCGAGTGTTGCCTTTGTTATTCAGGCCTTTACCTCGCCCGGGGACGGCGTAATCGTACAGCCGCCGGTGTACTATCCCTTTTTTTCCGTTGTGAAGGCAAACGGGCGAAAGCTGCTGGAAAATCCCCTCCTGATCGATACCGAGGGAAAATATCATATCGATTTTTCCGATTTAGAAAAAAAACTGAAACAAGGCGGAAAAATCCTTCTCCTCTGCAGTCCTCACAATCCGGTCGGCCGCGTTTGGACCAAAGAGGAGCTGACGGAAATCGGCCGTCTTTGTAAAAAACATGAAGCGATCGTGCTCTCCGATGAGATTCACGCCGACCTGGTGTTTCCGGGGGCGACCCATTGGCCCTTCTCAAAAATTTCCGATGAGCTGAGGGACCTTTCAATCGTCGCGCAGGCGCCGAGTAAGAGCTTTAATATTCCGGGTTTGACGATTTCGGAGCTCATCATTCCGTCGAAAAGTTTGCGCGAACGTTTCTTTCGGTTCTATCGCGGGCTTTCCATGCATCTTTCCAATCTTTTCAGCACCACCGCCCTCGAGGCCGCCTACCGGGAGGGGGGCGATTGGTTGGACCAGGTTCTTGCGTATATCGATAGAAATATCGGGCTGGTAGAAAAACGGTTAAGAGAAACCACTCCGGGGCTTACCTTTCAAAAACCCGAAGGGACCTATCTGCTCTGGCTCGACTGCAGGCGGCTCGGCCGGGACGCTGAAGAAAGCGCCCGCCTCTTGGTGGAGAAAGGAAAAATCGCCCTTAATCGCGGAGACACGTTCGGCACCGGCGGTGAAGGCTTTCACCGCATGAACGTCGCCTGTCCCCGCTCAATTGTCGAAGAGGGATGCCTGAGGATCGCGAAGGCTTTCGGTTAAGTCCTCACGAGCCGGATAAACGAATGTTCATCATCTTGTATGAAATGGTAGAATTCAATTACCGATGATGTTACCATCTTTCATATGGAAGAAAAACACGTTCCCCTTGCACTAAACGATGTATCTTTCGTGCTTACGGAGAAAGAAATCGCCCGCCTCGAGAAACACGCGCCAAACGAATCCGTGATCGGTCAGGAACGCGGTATGAAAGCACTTCGGATGGGGACCGAAATACAGAGCCGCGGGTACAATGTCTTTGTTACCGGTATGCCGGGTACGGGCCGACGAACAGCCGTTAAAAGAATTCTCGAGGAGTACGACGGAGCACTGCGGGAGCACAAAGACGTCGCTTATGTGTATAATTTTGACCAGCCGATGCAGCCGAGGGTGCTTTATTTCGGCCCCGGTAACGCCGTGAAATTTAAACATGATGTTCACCAACTTGTAGAAAATTTAAAGAGTACGATAAAACTGCGGTTGGAAAGTGAAGCATATATCGAGCAGCGAAACGAAATTGTACAGGTAATAGAGCAGGAGGAGAACAGGCGTATATCCTCTTTCGAAGTGAAGCTCTCGAAAGAGGGGTTTAGGATGATCCACATACGGGAAGGCGAAGGGCAGGCCATGGATATCGCCCCGCTCTATGAAGGGAAACCGGTGAACTTCGAACGGCTCCATGAAATGGTAGCGTCCGGAGAGCTTTCGGAAAATGAATTGAATACGAAGCGTGAAAAATATTTTGGATATATGGATGAAATGAAAAAGGTGTTTGCCGAACTTCGTAATGCCAGGTCCGCCATGGATGAGGAACTTGAGGCGCTGCAAATTGAAACGGCTCGGCCGGCAGTCGCGGTGGAGGTGAGCCATCTGCGTGAGCTCTACGGGGGAGAAAAGATCGAAGCTTATTTAGCTGCATTAGAGCAAGATCTTCTTACCAATCTATATCTTTTTACCACGGATGAACACATTCGGGACTCGGCAGGGAACCCGGGATTTCTGCGCTACGGGGTGCATGTTTTGGAGGATCGGTCCGATATCGACGCCTTTCCGGTGGTGTATGAACACTATCCGAGCTACGAAAACCTCTTCGGGAATATTGATGTCCAGACCACCTTCATGATGATTCAGGCCGGTTCGGTTGTGCGGGCCTCCGGCGGTTTTCTCGTTATCCAGGCAGAGGACCTTCTTCGGGAAGAGGAGTCTTGGTTCCATCTCAAACGAACGCTGCAGACCGGATTGGTCGAAATTCAGCATCGCCCCGGTCTCTTTGGACAATGCGGTGCGATGATGAAACCGGAACCAATTGAGGTAGACACAAAAGTCATTATTGTAGGGAACGAAAATCTATACGATCTATTGTATGCAAGTGATCCGGATTTTCGGAAATTTTTCAAAATACACGCTGAATTCAACCGAATCACCAATCGAAACGACGAAACCATGGCTGCATATATCGAGTTCATTCATACCTTTTGTTCCGATGAGGGACTCAAGCCGGTTTCAAAATCGGGACTCTGCGCGCTTGTCGAATACGGAGTGCGGCTTGCAGAGGATAGAGAAAAAATAAGCACACGCTTTTCCCTTATTTCCGACCTGCTCCGGGAAGCGGATTACATAGCGGAAAAGAAAGGACGTAAAGATATCGGCCGTGATTCGGTAGCAGCAGCCCTTTCGGAGCGTCAATTCCTTGCGGACCGGTTCGAATCGAGTATAGATGAGCAGATTGTGCGGGGGAAACTTTTTGTGGAGGTTACCGGCAGCGCGGTCGGCCGGGTGAACGGCCTCGCGGTGTATGACCGGGGGTACCGCTCTTTCGGAAGACCTGCGGTCATTACGGCCCGCGCCGCTCCGGGCGGAAAAGGAGTTGTTAATATTGAGCGGGAGGCCGGATTGTCGGGAGAGATTCACAATAAAGGGATCCTCATTCTCGAAAGTTTCATCCGAAGCAGCTACGCTCCTGATTTTCCGGTGTCGATCCACGCGAGCATCTGTTTTGAACAGTCTTACGGAGAAATCGATGGAGATTCCGCATCCTCTACGGAAGTGTATGCCCTCCTGAGCGCCCTCGCGGAAGTCCCTCTCCGGCAGGATATTGCCGTTACCGGGAGTGTCAACCAAATGGGATACGTGCAGCCGGTCGGCGGAATAACCGAAAAGGTGGAAGGCTTTTTTCATGTCTGTAGGATGAGCGGGCTTACCGGGACTCAGGGGGTGGTTATTCCCAAACAAAATATAACGAACCTCGTCCTCACCGGCGAAACTTACCAAGCGGTGGAGAAAGGAGATTTTTTTATCTATCCCGCTGCAACGATAAACGACGGCATAGAGATTCTCACCGGGATGGAAGCGGGGGAGCAGCAGCGGGGGAGGTTCCCTGAGGGGACATTCAACGACCTGGTAAGGAGAAAACTCCGCGAAATGGGAGACCATGTGCGAAACTACATTCGGGCGTAAAAAGGAAACATCATGGAAAAAATAAACCTCGATCCGGAGTGGGCGGAAGAACGGCTCCTTAAACGGTTTGACCGATATGTGCGCGTCGAGACCACGTCGGACAGAAATGCAGACAAGGTGCCTTCTACAGAAGCGCAGTGGGAACTCCTTAGGCTTCTTGAAGGAGAACTGAGGGAGCTTGGGGTCGGCGATGTAGAACTCGATGAAAACGGGTATCTGATTGCTCGGCTTCCGGCGAATGCCGGCACCTCCGCCGCCACGCCGGCCATCGGCTTTATGGCCCACGTAGACACCGCGGCTGAAGCCCCCGGCAGTAATGTCCGTCCGCAGATCCGTGAAAACTACGACGGAAGTATCATCGTGCTCAAGGACGGCATCACCATCGACCCGGCGGAGTTTCCCGAACTGCGGGACAGAATCGGCGACACGATCATCACCTCCGACGGCACGACCCTCCTGGGAGCGGACGACAAGGCCGGCGTGGCGGAAATCATGACTGCCGTGGAATGGCTCTCTCAAAATCCGGATACAGGCCGCGGAGAAATAGAAATCATCTTTACTCCGGACGAAGAGACTGGAAAAGGGATGGACTGCTTTCCAATAAACAAACTGCATTCGAAATACTGCTACACCTTTGACGGCGATGTGGAGGGCGCCATAGAGGCGGAGTGTTTTCACGGATACATGGCGGTAGTGCATATAAGGGGCGTGTCGATCCATCCCGGGAAAGGCCGGGGAAAGTTGATGAACGCCGTGACCATGGCGTCCGCATTTGTTTCCATGCTGCCGAGAAATGAAAGCCCCGAAGCGACGGACGGCCGGTATGGATTTTACTGTCCTTTAGAGATAAACGGGAGTATCGGCAGGGCGGAAATCCGCCTGCTCCTGAGGGATTTTGCATATCCGGAGATTGAGCGGCGGTCCGCCGCTTTGCGGAAAATCGCCGCCGCGGTTGAAGCGGATTTCCCCGGCTCCAGTGTAGAGGTGGAAATAAAAAAACAGTATGAAAACATGCGCGATCATTTAGACCGGGAGCCGAGGGGACTCGAATTCTTGCGCGGGGCAGTGCGGCTGGCCGGGATGGATCCGGTGGAGAAGGAAATCCGGGGCGGGACCGACGGCGCCAGACTTGCCGAGATGGGAATACCGACGCCGAATGTTTTTACCGGCGGTGCAAACTACCACAGCGTTCGGGAGTGGGCTTCTTTGCAGGTGATGCGTAAAGCGACTGAGACCCTACTGAATATAATCAGGCTGTGGGCGGAAAAGGGTTAAGAAAAACTTTTCAGGTTAATGGTTCTTTTATTGTCCGAAAGGCTCTTCTGCATATATTCTCTGTCCAAATCAAGCTTGTCCACCAAAAACTCCAGCTGATTTTGAGAAACCAGGTTCTGCTCGGCGAAAAGGTACATAAGCGCTTTTTCCGCTATGCAGGGAACTTTGAGGGCGTTCATGTTGATTGGGTAGGATGAACTGTCGTCCAGATAATTTTCGGAAAAATATTTATAGAGTTCAGATTTATTGGATCCGGCCTTGATGAGGTCGAGTTCATGTGTGAGCGGATCGAGGCTTCCCCGGGACGCTTCTACCCCTAAAGGTTTGAGGAAAAGAAAAGTATATTCCTTGCCCGGAAGATAGTGATGGTTGTCGCAGCGGGTGCAGTAGTTTGGTTCCTTCGAATCGTGCTTCTTTGTGTCGCCGCCGATAATGATGAGAGGATCGAAGTAGAGGGCGGGGCATTCCTCTCCGGCTATAAGATAATATCGGTAGGTGTAAAAGGAATCCAGGATACAGTCGTCATGTTCGCAGTAGGCGGTGAGAGGAAACACGTCCGTTGCGTTTTCCAGCATGAGCCGGGCGGTGGGATTAAATATGTCTTTTCGGAAATTGAGGATGAGGCTGGGGAAGATGAAAACCCGGCCCCGGCGTTCCGATTCCCTTCGAATCACATAGACGAGCCGCTCGTCGTAGAAGGAAGCTTCGTCGATGATCCAAGTCCCGATATGAGGATTGTTTTCGATCAGTGTTTCGAGCTCGAAAGAGTCCGCTACCTGCGCGATATTGTCTCCGCATCGTGCAAACCCGCCCCGGTAGGCGAGGGCGTCTTCGGGATAATCGGGAAACCGTCCCGCGTCGAGTTTCGACCGCACAAAGAACACGTTCCGCCGGTCCGCCTTCCCCATGGTGGTAAGGGCGGCGACTTTGCTTGTTTTCCCGCGGGCGACGAGGCTGTCCCGCCATACCCGGGAAGAATATTCTGTTTTCCCGGAACCCATCGGGCCGATCACGAGGATCCTCCTCGAAGGGCGGGTAAAATCGAAATGATTAAAGGAATGATGGACGTTGAGCTCGGGAAATCCGAGGCTTTTCAAGAAATACGCAGTGGTGGATTCGTAGCTCATATCCTGGAAAAACCGTTCACGCATCAATTTTTCCTGCTTCTCATTCGAATATTTGATAGATTAGTGTAGACGGTTCCGGCTTTTCCAAGCTGATCGTTACTGCTCCGGTAAACTTTGCAGCCGCCTCCTCACGGTTTGTTTCATCATTAATATGCATTTCGGCGATGGGTTCTCCCTTCCGGACCGGTTCCCCGAGGCGTTTTTTCACCCAAATGCCGACGGCGTGATCGATTTGATCATCCTTTTTCGCCCGGCCTGCACCGAGCAGCATGGCGGCTACGCCGATATCTTCGGTATTCATCGACGAAACGAAACCGTCTTCGGCGGCTTTTATCGGAACAACTGTTTTTGCACGGGGCAGCAAAGATGTGTCGATCGTGACTTCCGGATTACCGCCCTGGGCTTCTATCATATCCGCGAGTTTCCGGAGAGCAGATCCGTCCGAAATTACTCCTTCCAGAGTACTCATTGCTTGAGTAGGATTTTCGACTATACCCGAAAGTTTGAGCATTTGGGCGGCAAGCGTAAACGCCACGGTCCTCAGGTCTCCCTGCTCTTTCCCCTGCAGAACTTCGATCGCTTCCTGTACTTCGATACTGTTCCCAACCGCATTTCCCAGTGGCTGGTTCATGTCCGAAACCACGGCGTTGGTTTTGCGCCCTACTCCGGTCCCGATTTCTACCATCGTTTTTGCCAATGCGACCGCATCGTCAACGTTTTTCATGAAAGCGCCGGAACCGTATTTGACGTCGAGGACAATAGCGTCGCTTCCGGCTGCGATTTTCTTACTCATGATGCTGCTCGCAATGAGGGACAAGTTGTCTACCGTAGCCGTAACGTCCCGCAGCGCGTAGAGTTTTTTGTCCGCCGGTACCAGGTCAGCGGTCTGACCGATTACGCTCAATCCGATGGTTGAAACAATTTCAAGAAACCGATCCATGGTTTGACTAACCGAAAATCCGGGAATCGATTCCAGCTTGTCTATCGTGCCGCCGGTGTGCCCCAACCCCCTGCCGGACATTTTCGCGACCCTTCCCCCGCAGGCCGCAACAAGGGGCGCAACCACAAGGGTTGTTGTATCCGCGACGCCCCCGGTGCTGTGTTTATCCACTTTTATGCCGGGAATGGGAGAAAGGTCGATCTGGTCTCCCGACTCGGCCATGGAAAGGGTTAGATCGGTCGTTTCCCGGGCGTCCATCCCCTGAAACCAGATCGCCATCATGAGCGCCGAGATTTGATAATCGGGAATCTTATCTCCCACGTACCCGCCTACGAAGTAATCGATTTCCTGCCTGGACAGTGACCCTCCGTTACGCTTTTTTTGTATGATATCGGTTATATGCATTTGTCTTTATGGTAGTAGGAAACGATCAAAGAGGCAAGCCGTTATCCGCCAGGCGGTCGAAGGGGCTTTCTACGCCAAGCTTGTTTTTTCGAGCTACGTGGGTATAAATCATCGTGGTCTGCAGGCTGGAATGCCCTAAGAGCTCCTGGACGGTCCTGATGTCGTATCCATGTTCGATAAGATGGGTCGCGAAGCTGTGCCGCAGGGTGTGTACGGATGCGTTCTTGGTAAGCCCAGCTGCTTGGACGGCCTTGTGGAACGCCTTCTGAAGTGATGAGTGATAGATGTGATGGCGCCGCACGATTTTTTCCGCCGGGTCGATGGACAATTTCGGGGACGGGAATACCCAGAACCATTTCCAGCTTTCGGGCGATTTCGGATATTTTCTTCGTAGGGCAGCCGGTATCGAAACGCCTGCAATGCCGTTTCGACGGTCTTCTTCAAACCGGCTTCGGACCCGGCGCATCTGCTCCTGAAGCGGTTTTATGAGTCCTTCGGGGAGCAGGGTTTCCCGGTCTTTGTCCCCTTTCCCCGAACGGACCACAATACTGTTCCTTTCAAAATCGATGTCTTTTATCCGGAGATTGAGACATTCCCTGAGTCTTAGTCCCGTCCCGTAGATAAGAGAGGCCATCAGCCTGTATACACCGTTGAGGGCGGATATAACCGCCCGGACTTCTCCGCAGGTGAGGACCGTAGGAATATGAGGTTTATGCTTCGAGCGGACGACATTCCGGATATCCGGCGTATCGATCCCAAGGACATGCCTGTAAAAAAAGAGGAGAGCGTTGAAAGCCTGGGTCTGTGTCGCCGCGGAAATCTTTTTATAGACGGCTAAGTGTTCCAGAAAGCTCCGAAGGTCTTGTTCTGTTAGAGCGGTACTATTTTTATACCTGACGAACTGGGAAAACCGTTGAAGCCAGTAAAGGTATGATTTTTCTGTAGAGTAGGATCGGTTTCTCATGCGCAGTTCGGTGCGCAGCCTGTCTCGTTCAGGAATCCATCTTTTAATTGCTAGGGGACTATAATTTTTTGTGATGCGCGGTTCTGCCCAGCCGTGTTTCAAGGGCTGGATTGACGGCTTCCGGATTGATTGAAATTGTTCATAGAGGCTAACCGCATTTTCTGCCTGGTCTATCTGCCATTTCTGGAACTGTATCGATAGAAGAAGCACAAATGCCTGTCTTAGGGGCAGACTTTGACCCGCCGGATATGCCTGCGACAGAGACAAATATATACCGATCCAATAAATATAATAGTTGGCTACCGTTTCAGATAGTTTTTCGTTTGTTCGGACATGATGAAAAAAGTTTCTCAAATCCCTTTTAACAACTGGCATTTTTATACCGCCTGCATTAAAGTATAAATAATTATGTTATCACCGCTTACAGAATACTATACATATGTTATGTTGTAAAGCAGATTTTTTAATATTTCTGAGCAGCGGTTGAAGGGAATTCCGGGGAATTGAATATGTTATGTACCCAGAAAAAATATAGAGAAATTAGATATAATAGAATTAAACCAATAATAAAAATATAAAATTGAAAATAATCCAAAATTAGAATATGATTGATT
>CAYWIK010000006.1:0-62157 GCA_964458315.1 uncultured Spirochaetales bacterium
ACCGATGACCCCCTCCTTACCATGGAGGTGCTCTGCCGACTGAGCTACAAGGGCATGGTATAGTGATAGTCTGGCAAAAGTACCAAGGAAATCAATTTTTGTCAAGTTTTAATCTTGCGAAAAAAACTACAAAAATGTAGTGTATAAATTGATATGTCTGACGCTCACAATACAGGACTCCAAAACAAGCAGCATTACCGGAGAAAGATTCAGGAACTTTCCCTCCTCTTCGCCGTCAGCAGGACCTTAGACGAAAGTATCGATCTCCACGATGTCGTTCACCCCGTTCTACGGTTGACGGCGGAACATATGGATATGCTCCGCGGAACAATCACCCTTCTAAACCGGAAAACCGGAGAAATAATTATAGAAGCAGCCTACGGCCTATCGGACCACCAGCAAAAACGCGGAAAATACCGGCTTGGCGAAGGCATTATCGGAAAGGTCGTCCAGACCGGCAGACCGATGATCATTCCGAACATCTCCGAAGAGCCGCAATTTCTCGATAAAACCGGAGCTCGCGAGGACCTGCATAAAAGGGACATTTCGTTTATTTGCGTCCCTATTAAAATCGGAAAAGATATCATCGGGACTTTGAGCACAGACCGCCTTTTTGCGGAAGACATCAGCCTAGATGAAGATGTCCGGCTCTTAACGATTATCGCCTCGATGATCGCCCAGGCGGTCAAACTCCGGCGATCAATCCAGGAAGAGCGGCAGAGACTCCTCGACGAGAACACCCGACTTCAGGAGGAGCTGAGGGACAAGTTCAGACCTTCCAATATCATCGGCAGTTCCAATAGTATGCAGGAGGTCTTCGATTTGATCGCCCAAGTTTCCGGAAGCGATGCTACCGTGCTGGTCCGCGGAGAAAGCGGCACCGGCAAGGAATTGGTCGCCCATGCAATCCACTACAACAGCAATCGGAGTGAATACCCCTTCATCAAAGTAAACTGTGCCGCCCTGCCCGAAACCGTGATAGAAAGCGAACTCTTCGGCCACGAAAAGGGGGCTTTTACCAGCGCCGTGCGGGAGAGAAAAGGAAGGTTCGAGATAGCGAACAACGGGACCATATTCCTCGATGAAATCGGTGATTTATCGCCGATAATCCAGGTAAAACTGCTCCGGGTCCTGCAGGAGCGGGAGTTCGAACGGGTCGGAGGCAACGAGACCCTGCGGACCAATGTGCGGATCATCGCGGCGACAAACCGGGACCTGGAGAAATTGCTGCAGAGTGGTAACTTCAGAGAAGACCTCTACTACCGCCTCAACGTATTCCCAATCCACATCCCCCCGTTGCGGCACAGGAAAAGCGACATCATGCTGTTAGCAGATCATTTTGTGGAAAAGTACCGTAAAAAAAACAACAAAAAAATCAAACGGATCTCCACTCCCGCAATCAATCTGCTCATGAGCTACCACTGGCCGGGAAATGTTCGGGAACTGGAAAACTGCATAGAAAGGGCTGTTTTATTGAGTTCCGACGAAGTAATCCACGGGCATCATCTCCCGCCGAGCCTCCAAAGCGCCGAATCTACGGACACAGGGCTCCACAGCACCCTGCAGGAAGCGCTCGACAACATGGAACGGGAGATCATTCTCGATGCTCTCAAATCCCTTAAAGGGAATATGGCAAAAACGGCAAAATATTTAGGCATCACCGAACGGATAATGGGACTTCGGGTGAAAAAATACGATATCGATCCAAGGGTTTTCCACGGAAGAAAAAAATAACATATCGGTTATTTTTCGCTATTTTACCTACAATAATGTAAGTTATAGCTCATCATTTTTCATTTTTGTTTTTTTGAATAGACACTGCTCCATTTAGGTAGTTTTTTTTCTCACGAGCTTATATTTATTTATCCGACCTGCAATTAAGCCTCTCTTTTCATCGCCCCGGACGATCAGTCCCGGCAGAATTATCTTCATTGGCACATAAATTGCGAATCTAAAACGGAAACCTTGCCTCCCGCCCCTGATCGCGGGGAGGAGGACAAAACTTTAGGAGGAGGATTCGATGAAATCAAAAAAGATTCTACTATGTGCAGGGATTATACTTTTAGCGCCGGTGCTTTCAGTGTTTGCTGACGACGCCGACATCGCGCAAACCCTCGAGCTTTTTAGCAATGCCTTCGATATGATCTGGCTTGTGCTTGCAGCCGCCCTGGTTTTTTTCATGCAGGCCGGCTTTGCAATGGTGGAAACCGGGCTTACGCGGGCGAAAAATGCCGGAAATATTTTAATGAAAAATTTGATGGACTTTTCGGCAGGAACATTGATGTATTGGGCCGTCGGCTGGGCGCTTATGTACGGGGTAAGCAAGAGCGGACTCATCGGCGGAAACCAATTTTTCTTAAGCGGCGCGGAAGCTGCTACCTTCCGCGACTGGATGTTCCAGGTAGTTTTCGCCGCCACCGCGGCTACGATCGTATCCGGAGCTATGGCGGAACGGACAAAATTTTCCGGATACATCGTCTATTCGGTTTTTATCACCGCCCTCGTCTACCCGGTTTCCGGTCACTGGATTTGGAACGGTGACGGCTGGCTGGCCCTTCGGGGTTTTCACGACTTTGCAGGGTCAACGGTTGTCCATTCCGTAGGAGGGTGGGCGGCGTTGATCGGAGCAATAATGATCGGACCGCGGAGCGGGAAATATGTCAGGGTAAACGGACAGGTTACGGTTAAGGCCATTCCGGGGCATAATGTGCCCCTCGCGGCGCTCGGCGTCTTTATTCTTTGGTTCGGCTGGTACGGGTTTAATGCCGGATCGACGCTTTCAGGTACGGACATGGATATCGCCTATGTTGCGGTAACCACCACCCTTGCAGCCGGTGCCGGTGCGATCGGCGCCATGGCAACTTCATGGATATGGTTTAAAAAACCTGATCCGAGCATGTCGTTAAACGGCGCACTGGCCGGCCTGGTCGGGATTACAGCCGGCTGCTGGGTTGTAAGTCCGGTGGAAGGGGTGATCGTCGGTGCGGTTTCCGGAGTGCTGGTTATTTTCGCGGTTGAGTTTTTCGACAGGGTGCTTCATATCGACGACCCTGTAGGCGCCGTATCGGTCCATGGTGTCTGCGGAGTATGGGGTACCCTGGCGGTCGGTATATTCGGCGATCTGAAGAAAATCGATTCCGGACTATCGAGATGGGGACAGATCGGTACCCAGGCAGCAGGAATCGTTGCGGTTTTCGGATGGGTTGTTGCAGCCTCGCTGCTCATTTTCGGCGTACTCAAAGCGGTAAAAGGATTGCGTGTATCAGAGAGGGACGAAATGATGGGTCTAGACATCACCGAACATGCATCGGAATCTTACTCCGGGTTCCAGATTTTCAGCAATATGTAAGGGGAGGTGAAAAATGAAACTGGTTATAGCGTATATTCAGCCCCACAAGCTGAATGATGTTAAAAAGGAATTGTACAAGGCGGAAGTGTATAAAATGTCGGTGACCAACGCCCTTGGCTGCGGACAGCAAATGGGATATCACGAATCGTACCGCGGAGTTGATATCGAGGTAAATTTACTTAAGAAAACCCGGCTGGAAATCGGTATCAATGAAAATTTTGTAGACCGGACCGTAGAAGCAATTACTAACGGGGCCCGTACCGGAGAAATCGGCGACGGCAAGATATTTATCATCGACCTACATGAGTGCATACGCATACGAAGCGGAGAAACCGGGCAGAAAGCAATCGGCTGAGCAGATTAAAAGCGCCTTTCAGGAGAGGGGCGCTTTTAACGGCCCGGCTTGACCGGCGGCGGTGAAACCCATATTATCTCTTGCGGAGACGCAGCATGAGACCGTACGCCGGAAAGATTCTCCGGGTAGACCTGTCTACCGGGAGTTCGAAAAAAGTAGATACGTCGGTGTATGCCGATCGTTTTTTCGGCGGCCGGGGCATTGCCACAAAAGCCTATTGGGATGAGGTAAGGCCTGATACAGGCGCCTTTGACGAAGCAAACCGGCTGATCATAGCCACAGGTCCGTTAGCGGGGATCAAAGGAGTGGGCGGCTCACGGTGGGGTATTTATTCAAAATCACCCTATCCGTTAAAAGAGCACTTTTGTTACGGTAATTTGGGCGGGTCCTTTGGCGCGGAACTCAAATTCGCCGGCTATGACGCCCTGATTATCAAAGGGAAGGCTGAATATCCGGCTATCCTCACCATCAGAGATGAGGAAATATTGCTGCAGCGGGCCGGGGATCTTTGGGGAAAGAGTACCGTCGAAACCATTGAGACTCTCAAAGAAAAATCGCCGGTGAAGGCGAAAATCCTCTCAATCGGCCCTGCAGGTGAAAATCTTGTTTCATTTGCCACCGTATTTGCGGACGGCGACGCCAGCTGCGCCGGAGGCATGGGTGCGGTAATGGGGTCGAAGAAACTGAAAGCTGTCATGGTCAGCGGAAGCCGGCGTACAGTCGAGGTGGCCGACGGCGACCGGCTGCGGGAGATCGACCGGGAAATCCGCGGGCATGGAAGGGGAAATGTAAAGGTCTGGGGCCTCGATTTTATGGCCCACGGGGAAAATACGAAAAAACTGCCCTGTTACGGTTGTCCGGCCCGATGCCTCCGGGTAAAATACACTGCTAAAAACGGGAAAAGCGGTAAATATATGTGTCAGTCCCGATTTTTCTATATGCCTCACGCATGGGGGTTCTACGGCGAGGAAAATGACGTACCATTCTATGCAAACAGGTTGTGTGACGAATATGGTTTAGACACTTGGGAGCTCCAAGGATGCATCGAATGGCTTCTCCGCTGCCAAGCAGAAGGGCTGCTGGATGAAAAACGGACCGGATTGCCGATATCAAAGGTTGGAAGCTTCGAATTTATTCAAGAGTTAGTACGGAGTATATCTCGGCAAAAAGGCTTCGGCAAAGTAATTGCATTGGGTGCGGAAAAGGCGGCACGCGGCCTCGGGAAAGAGTATCTCGCGCAATATAACAGAAACGACCCCTACGATCCCCGGTACTGCACGATCAATACCCTGCTCTACCCCTTTGAAACAAGAGAGCCGATTCAGCAGCTCCACGAGGCGGGCCTTGTCTTGTCCCAATGGTCAAGCTGGGCAAAGGGGGTGGAGTCCGCCCATATTTCAAGCAATGTGGTACGGGGAATTGCCGAACGGTTTTGGGGAGGGGAAAAAGCGGGAGATATGTCCCGTTGGGCCGGCAAGGCGGAAGCGGCAAGACGGATACAAGACCGGCAATATGCAAAAGAGTGCCTTATGGTCTGCGACTGGATGTACCCGGTATTCGACATTCCGAACAGTGACGATCACGTTGGAGACCCGGGGGTTGAGAGCCGGGTTGTTTCAGCCGCCTTGGGGACCGAGTACAGCCGGGAGGACCTGGCCCTTATCGGCGAACGTGTTTTTAATCTTCAGCGGGCGGTTCTTCTGCGGGAAGGGCACAGGGCTTTGCGGGATGATTTTCTCCCGGCGGAGTGGCACGAATCTCCCTTAGAAACACACGTAGCGGACCCCGAATGCATCGTCCCGGGACCGAGGGGAGAGGCCGTCTCGCGAATAGGAGAAAAAATCGAAATGGATGATTTTCTCCGGATACGGGAAGAATATTACGATCTTCGGGGCTGGGACGTACCCACGGGGCTCCAGTCGGTCGAGCTGCTTAAAAACATCGGGCTCGGAGATGTTGCCGACGAATTATCAAAGTCAGCCCTCGCCGTCGAAGCCGCCCGTTCGGTCCCGTTCTTCCGCCGCATAATCAACCGTGCAGCGCTGCATATAAACGGGCGCCGTAGTATTGCACGCTCCCGGAAAGAAACTTCCGCATTCAATAATGCCGCCGAACCGAGCATAGAAGGGGAAGCCCTCATGAAGCTTTTGGAAGAGCAGCGGGAAAAGTTTGGAAACGGAAAAATCGCTCATAATTTCAAAGGGTGGAACAAAAGCATGCAGTACTACTTTCCCGATATAGACGAATATTATGTAATACGGATGGTCGAAGGTAAAGCGACTCTTCCTGAAAAACTGAATGGTCCGCCGGATAAGCCGGATATCTTTTATGAAATGAGTACCGAAACACTCCGGGCCATGACCCGGGGAGAAATAAGCGGATTACAGGCGTACAAACAGCGCCGCCTCAAACTCAAGGCATCGTTCATCGACATGATGAAGCTGCAGACACTCAATAATGTGTAGGATTTAGGAGGGAATATGAAGATTTCAGTTATTGGTTCGGGGGCAATGGGTTCCCTATACGGCGGAATGCTGGCCCTATCCGGAAATGATGTCATCCTCTACGATATCAATGTTGAACATATAAATGCCGTCTCAACGAAGGGGCTGATTATAGAAGAGCTCGAAAAGGAAGGAGAACGGCGGGTGCACCCCGGGGCCACCACTGATCCTGCCGCGGCTGCGGATTCGGAAATCTTGATCGTCTTTGTTAAATCGACGGCCACGGAAACGGTCGCCCGTCAGTTTGCTCCTCTGGTTTCGTCGGAAGCGACCGTTATCACTCTGCAGAACGGCGTAGGCAATGAAGAAATCCTCCGTAAACATTTCGGGGAAGACCGGACAGCGGCCGGAGTCACCTCCCAGGGAGCGACCTTTCTAGGCCCGGGGAAAATTCGGCACGCGGGCTCCGGGCCTACTCATCTCTGCATGTCGAGTAGAAAAAACGAAAAATTGAAACCCTTTGTCAGCGCCCTAAACAAGGCGGGATTCGAAACCCGCATCGAAGAAAATATCGAAAACTTGATTTGGAGCAAACTGATCATTAATGTCGGCATTAACGCACTTACCGCCTTGACGGGACTTCATAACGGGAACCTTCTTGACTACTCGGAACTCAAAGAAATCATGAAAGAGCTGGTAAATGAGGCGGTCCGGGTGACTGAAGCAAAGAAGATCTCTCTCACCTACGACGAACCGCTCTCCATGGTATTTACGGTGTGTGAGAAAACAGCAGGGAACCGTTCATCTATGCTCCAAGATTTCGACCGGGAAGTCCGGAGTGAAATCGACTTTATCAACAATGCGATTGTCAGGGAAGGAGAAAAACTGAAAATTCCTACACCGGTGAACAAAACCGTGGGCGGACTGGTAAAAATCCGGGATAAAATCCATGCTTCCAAGGGATGATTAAAAAGGAGTTAAAAATGCTTTCGGAAGATGAAAAAAAAATACTGTCAAAGATCGATCGCAATGAGTTGATCAATCTGGCAAGGGAACTTGTCCGTATCGACTCCGTTATTAGGCCGGAAAAAGGCAACACGGAGAAAAAACTTGTCCGTTTCATCGCGGAATGGATAGAAAATGAAATAGGTATAAAGCCGATGATAGAGGAAGTGGAGGCCGGACGAGAAAATATCATCGCCACCCTCGATTCCGGGAAACCCGGAAGATGTCTGATGTTCGAAGGACATACGGATGTGGTGTCCGAAGGCGATCCCGGACTCTGGCAGCATCCGCCTTTCGAGGGAGTAGTTGCGGACGGAAAACTATACGGCAGAGGCGCTTGCGATATGAAAGCCGGTTTGGCTGTCAATCTCCTGGCGGCGAAAGCACTGGCAGCGTCCGGCATCGATTGGAGGGGTAAACTGCGGCTGGGAATTGTGTGCGACGAAGAAGACATGATGATCGGTATAAAAGATTTTATCGAGAAGGGTCATGCCGACGATGTAGATGCCTGTCTCGTCTCGGAACCGGAAGAAAACCAGCTTTGCCTGAGTATGAAAGGAGCGATTAGGGCAAAAGTGAAGGTAATTGGGAAGATGGCCCACGGGGCAATGCCTCTTACGGGAATCAATCCCAATATCCGCCTGGCGAAAATCATTCTTGCCTTCGAGGGATATGAACAGGCGGAAATTGAGCGATGCGGCAAGGACGACTTGATCGGGTATCCCTCGATCACCTTTACGGTCGTTCAAACGCCTCCGGCCGGGGAGTCGGCACAGCTCAATGTCATGCCCGGGACCGCTCTGGGGTATATTGATATTCGAACGGTAGTAGGCCAAAACCATGACCACATTCGCGCCGATTTACAGGAAATCCTCCATCGACTCGCCGAGGACGACAAAGATTTCCGCGCGGAAATCGAGTTTATCGAAGACCGGCCGGTGGTATCGATGGATAAAAAAGAACCGATCGTCCGGTGCGCCGCGGATGCCTATAAGGAGCTTACCGGGGCGGATCCGGTCTACAACGGAGTACCGGGCGCTACCGACGGCACTTTTCTTAGGGCATGGAAGAATATCCCTTCTTTGGTGAACGGCCCGGGACCGAGACATATGCCGCATCAAACAGACGAGTATGTAGAACTCGATGAACTGTATGAGGCCGCCCGCCTATACGCGCTCACCACAGTCCGGTTTTTAAACGGATAGGGGCAGATAGACCCGGAAAACCGAACCTTCTCCTCTTCTGCTCGAAAACTCGATATGTCCTTTGTTTTGATGCACGATGCCATAGACTGTGGAAAGACCGAGGCCCATACCTTCACCAATCTCCTTTGTGGTGAAGAAAGGCTCGAAAATATTTTTCTTGGCCGATTCGTCGATACCCGCACCGGTATCGCGGACTTCAATCATTGAATATGTACCCGGCTCGAGATCTTGATAACGATACAGTTCTTTTTTTTCGAGCCGGGTGGTCCCGGTTTTAATCGTCAATGTCCCGCCTTTCGGCATAGCGTCTCTGGCATTAATAACAAGGTTTAAAATAATTTGCTCGATTTGGTTCTTATTGGCCCACACAATATTCCGGGAACCGTCCTGCTCGATGGTGAGGTCAATTTTCCTCCCAATTAATCGGTCAAACATCTCCTCCATTTCATCGACTACGGTATCAATATCAATCAAGTCTTTTTCCACAATCTGTTTTTTACTAAATGCAAGAAGTTGATTTGTTAATCCCTTCCCCCTTTGGACCGCCTCCCTGATTTGTCTTGCGCTTTCCTTAAGTTCGTCATAATCCGCCGTACCGTCCGGTTCGAAAAAATCGGTATAATTCAGGATAATAGTTAAAATATTGTTAAAATCGTGAGAAATGCCCTCAGCCAGACGGCCTAAAGCCTCCATCTTCTGGGCTTGAAATAATAACTCTTCCGTTTCCTTGAGGGTTGCAAGGGCATTTTTTTTCTCGGTAATGTCAAAAAGCAAGGCAAGCGTACCGGTCCTTCTGTTTTTCTTGTCGTAGATATCGGAAACTGCTAAATCGAAATGATGGATCTTATTGATTCCGCAATAGGATACTTCTCCCAGGCCCCGCGCTGCCTTTTCCGGGCCAAAAATGGCGCCGGGTAAAAAATTAAATTCTTCCAGTACATTATTACCCGCCACGTCCCGCTGGGTGACAGAAAAAACCTGTTCGACAAACCGATTTATCTCCACAATCCGATATTCCAAATCGGTAATAATGATTCCCGCCCGTATATTATCGAAAACCGCGTTCTTAGCCGCGGGCATAATATTGAGCAGTTTGTATCGGAATATTGCCCACCAGAAAGCTATGCCGCTCACGGCAAACAAAAGTAGCGTCATATCAACCGAGGAAAAATCAAAAATTCGAAAATAAAAAACGACATTCCCCACAAATGGAACGAGGGAAGCGATAAGAAAAGCAATTGCCTGTTCGCGGTATATTTTCTTCGAGGTAAGACTTAGATGAATAAACAATACGGTACCGATAACAAAGGTACCGTATGAATAAATAACATGGACCCAATTCCAAAACCCGTAGGAATTATTTAAAACCAAAAGCCCCCATTTGCGTTCGGTCCCGTAAGCCGTCCAAATGAGATGATGTGACTCGTTCGTCCAGGCTAAAATAATTGTTAAAAAGGGGATGATCAGGAGGAGAAGAATATATTTCGGCTGAAGCAGTTTTCTAAAACCGTAATAGTGAGCTGCAATGAGAAGCCATAGAACGGTAATAGTGGCCATTCCGAAAAATTCAAACTTAAGAAATAAAATTTTATGCTCAATCGGAACGCTTACGATTTCAAAATAATAAAGAACGGCCGTCAAACCGCCTGTAAACATGAGGAGGGAAAACAAACCGGCGCCGGAAACGGTCCGCCGAAGGATGGAGAAGGCACCGAGACTGAGCATAATAATGCCGCTTAAAAAGGCAAATACCGGAAAAGGATGAAAATAGATACTCATGCTGTATATAGCATGAAAAAAGCGAGGCGATTTTGCAATAGTTTTTTATAAAATAAATAAAAAAAAGCCGCCCGGCGGGATGTCCCGCGTGCAGGCGGCTATGTTAAGCTACGAAAACCTATTCTGCTATTCCGGCCGGACCTCTGCCACAAGGCTTTTTGCTCCGTCCTGGATCTCGAAAAGGTAGAGCGGTTTATCCGTCGGGACAAAGTCCTCCATGCTCCAGCTGAACTGCAGTCCTTCGAAATTCTTCACGTCTTTGCAGTAATCCCGGATTTTGATTCTCTCTTCCGCCAATTTAGCGGGATCTCCGGTAATACCGGTATTTTCAATCGCCTCTGCGATCATATATACCGCATCGTAGTAGTGGGTGGAAAGGCTCGGGGGACTCATTCCGTCATGGTCCTCCGCGTACGCCTCTTTATAGGCGCTCCACCGCGGAGTATCGAGAAGCGGATTGGTGTAGTTGTAGATCATGGTGCCGTTTAATGATTCACCGCCGGTGGTATAGAGAGCGGCGTCATCGGCGCTGTTGAAAATCAGGATCTTCGACATATCTTCCCAGCCTCGGCCTTCTAAAGCCTTGATAATCTTCGCGGCTTTTTCGGCGTTGCACGCCAAAATGATCCCGTCCGGGTCCTGCTTTAAAGCACTTACGATATAGGTGTCGAAAGTTACGGCGTCCGTGGGGAGTTCGACATTTCCGCCGTGCTCAACTCCGGCAGCTTCGAGGCCGATTACATGGGCTTTCGCCATACCGGGCCATGGTCCGTAGTTTTCAACAAACTGGACCGCCTTACTTACGCCGACCTCTTCCGCCCATTCGGTAACGATGGGGGGCAGTTTCTCTTCCGTCGGCGAAAACCAGCTGATGGACCAGGGGAAGAATTCCGCCGCGTATTCGTAGGAAGTGGTGGCGGTAAAAGCGAACAGGCCGTTCTCCACCGCCACGGGCATGGCTGCCATGATGACCGGTTCGGGGACCGGTCCCATGACAGTCAACGCGTCGCCTTCCGCCAGTTTCGACATCTCGACGATCCCCTTGTTCGGGTCCATACCGGTATCGATCGCCTTTATCTTTACCGGTTTGCCGGCAACGCCGCCGTCGGCATTAAGCTCTTCAGCGGCTCGTTCGGCCCCCCACAGGAGGTACTCGCCGATCCCGGCGATCGGTCCCGTCAACACGTCGAGGAAGGGAATTTCCCATTCATCGACCACAACCGCGCTTTCTTCCTCTCCTGCCTCCGCTTTGGCGGCTGCTTCTTCCTCTGCTTCAGCCTTTTCTTTTTTACATCCGGTAAAAAATGCAAGACCGATGACAAGGAAAATCACGAAAAGTAAAAGAATTTTCTTTTTCATCTCTAACTCCTTTGTTTAAGTTTTTATTGGCTCCTTTCGCCTAGGCGAAAGGAATTTTCCTATTCTAAACACAAACCGCCGGGTAATGATACCTTCCGGTTTGAGCACTAATACGGTCACGAGAAGTACGCCGTAGATCACGATCCGCCACGACTGGATCGCCGGCGGGAAGAGAAGAGGACCTCCCCATAATACCGGGGCCGCTAAAAGGGACCCCCACAAGGTGGAATATCCGCCCACGAAAAGCATGGTCATACACACACCGATGATGTGGAAGGTGAAAAAATCGGGAAAGAGGTTTCGCATGATAAATGCGTACAGTACGCCGCAGGCGCCGCCGATGGCGCTCGCCGCGGTCTGCAGTCCCATCCCGAGGTGTTTGACGTTGACCCCGAAGGAGGTTGCTAAATCCTTGTCCACGAAAATTGCCGAAGCCGCCCTGCCGAGACGGGAGCGGTCGAACCGGTGAATCAATACACCGACAATTACGACCAGGGCGTACACGACAAAAAACAAGATCAGCCGGTTTGCGGCGGGATTTTCAACGATTTTCGGGATACCGAACAGTCCTAAAGTCCCGCCTAGGGCCTCTACGTTCTCAACAATCGTTTTTGTTATGTAAATAAAAGTAAAACCGACAATGACCACGGCAAAACAGGGAGCGTCCCCGATTGCAATACTCACTAAAAAACCGATGAGACCGCCTAAAATAATACCTATGAAAAATACTACAATAAACGGCCAGTTCCAATTGAGAGACGCGTACGCCGCAAAATATCCCGATATGGTCATGTTCGCAACGGTCATGAAATGGAGCTGCCCCATTCGGTACGGAAGGTAGAGAGACCAGCTCATGAGTATATAAATTGCGGTGATAGCAAAAAAATTAAATGCAACGCCAGACAAACCGGTCCTCCTTACAGTTTTATTCCAAAAAGCCCGCGGGGCTTGATCAATATTACCACCAGCATAACCACAAAGGCTATGGCGTTAGACCACGATCCCGAAACGTATCCCTGGATAAGGGCCTCCAGGATCCCCAACAAGAGGCCTACAATGAGCCCCCCTTTTAGGTTGCCGAGGCCGGCGATAATCGAAACCGCCAAAACCTTGTGAGCAACATGTTCACCCATAGCAGGAGAAGCTGAACCGATGAGGGAAGAAAGCAAAACTGCGGTCACTCCTCCTAAAAGTCCTGTCAGCGCATAAGAAGCAAGCCCGGTCCGCATGATCGGGATCCCGACCAGCTTTGCTCCGTCCGGATCTTCCGCTATTGCCCGAAACGCCCTTCCCGGCCGGGTCTTGTAGAGCAGCCAAAAGAGCATTGAAACAGCGACAATCCCGGTAGCAAGGGAAAAAATCTGGCCCCGGGAAATGTTGATCAATCCTAATTGAATAAACCCCTGGTTTCCCACCAATTCTTTAGGAAAGGCAATGGGAAACCCCCTATTGAATCCGTGGGACAGCACATCGGTAATGATCATACCGAGCCCTAAGGAGATAACCATGGTGGCGTTGATGTCTACCCCTTCCCGCTTTTTCATTACATGCTGAAATAGCGGAGCAGTAGCTACATTGAAAACCACCGATGCAATAATTCCCGCCAGTATGCCAAGCAAAATATTGTTCCCGGTCGCATTTATAACCACCCAGGAAATATACATGGCAAATACCACCACCTGTGGGTAGCTGAAATGAATGATCATTGCGACTAAGAGAAGAAGGTTGAACCCGGTAACCAAGAGCACGTAAATGCTTCCTAAAGAGATTCCGTTTATAACCTGTGCAATAAATACTTCCATAGTATCAAGCTCCCAAATATGCTTCCCTGACCGCCGGATCATTTAACAATTCTTCCGAAGTGCCGCTCGATACGACTTTTCCTGTCTCGAGCACATATCCGCGATGGGCACAGCGAAGCGCCTTGTTTGCATTTTGTTCCGAGAGAAGAATCGAGAATCCCTGATTATTGAGATCGGTCAGAATATCGAAAATATCATTCACGATAATCGGCGCCAGGCCGATGGACGGTTCATCCACCATAATTAACACCGGGTTGGACATCAAAGCCCGGCCGATGGCAAGCATCTGCCGCTCTCCCCCGCTCAAAGTACCCGCGGTCTGGTCCCGCCGCTCGCCTAGAATCGGGAACCGCTCGAAAACCCGTTTCATATTTTGTCCGGCATTTTTTAAATTATGGTGTGCGCCGAGAAGCAGGTTGTCGGAAACGGTCATTGAAGGGAAGACCCCCCGCCCTTCGGGTACCAGAAAAATTCCCTCCCGTACATTCCGGTCCGCCGGCTGGCGTGCAATCGATTTGCCCTGAAAACGGATATCTCCGGTGTCGGGCTCATTGATACCAAGAATCGTTTCGAGAACCGTTGTTTTGCCCGCCCCGTTCGCCCCCACTAATACGACGATTTCCCCTTCGTAGACCTCTAAACCGGCCTGCTTGAGCGCGGAAATATGCCCGTAGGAAACGCTTAAGTCCTCGACGGAAAGGAGCGGTTTCGTATTATTCCGTTCCAAGATAAGCCTCCAGCACTTTCGGATCGTTCTGTACCGCTTCCGGTGTTCCTTCACTGATCTTCTCGCCGAAATTGAGAACACTTACAATATCCGAGAGGTTCATGAGCATTTTTACATCGTGACTTACGACAATAACGGTGACTTTTTCATCACGCAGCGTGCGTATCGCTTCTTCGATTTTCTCCGTTTCTTTTGTTCCCATTCCGGAATTAGGCTCGTCTAAAAGAAGGAGTTTCGGCGATGAGACGGCGGCCCTGGCAATCTGGACAAACTGCCGCTCCGCCCAAACGAGATCGCTCCCCCAGCGGTCGGCGCTTTTATCGATTCCAAGGAGCTTCATCACCTCGAACGCCTTTTTCCTAATCGCCTTCTCGGTTTTAGCTTCCCGGAAGGGAAGTCTGAAAAAAGTCTCCCCCGCGTCTTTCGCGGAAAAATCGTATATCCCGGACATCACATTTTCGAGGACCGTCAAACCGGATACGAGTTTCCCCCCTTGAAAGGTGCGTCGTATTCCTTTTTCCGCGATAATCTCCGGGCCCAATCCGGTAATATTCTCGCCGTCCAACTCAATCTTTCCTGAATCCAGGGGCAGCAACCCGGTTATGCAATTAAACGCCGTGGTCTTGCCGCTACCGTTTGGACCGATAATACCATGGATACTTCCTTCCTTTACCTCGATATCGATACCTTTGAGTGCTTTGATCCCGCCGAAGGATTTTTTTAAGGATTCAACGGTCAACATATACAATTCCTTAGCATAGTAGTCAATGACCGCGCCATTTTAAACAGGCCCCCTGAATTGGTCAATATGGAGAAGTTTAGTAAACACGGCGGCGATTACCTGGTCCATATTATAATATGCATATTCGGCAAGCCTTCCTATAAACAGAAAACGACCGGACTTCTCCAACTCCTCGACCTTCTTTAAATAATTTTCCCTTTTTTTGATATTTTCCTTTGTCATAACGACATAATAGGGTTCTCCCTCGGGTTTAGGATATTCAAAAGAGACGGTTGTTTTTCCGGTTTCCTCTCCCGTAAGGTGTTTATATTCGGTAATACGGGTCCAGTCATAATCATTTGGATAGTTTACCACCGCCGCTTCCTGATACTGTGGAATGTCGAATGTCTTAAAATCGAGATCGAGGGAACGGTATTCGAGCCTGCCGTATTCATAATCAAAATAGCGGTCCAATTCACCGGTATATACGGTTAAATCGGCCTGAAGCTCCTCTTTGACCTCGAAGTAGTCGGTATTGAGAAGGAGACGGATCGAGGGGTGGTCCACCATGCCGCGAACCATTGCGGCGTATCCATTCCGGGGGATCCCCTGATATATATCGGAAAAATAACGGCTGTCTCTATTGGTCCGGACGGGAATTCGTTTTGCCACATCCGCCGAGAGTTCCGAAGGATCACGCCCCCACTGTTTGACGGTATAGTTCTTAAAAAAAAGTTCGTACAGACGCTCGCCGACCTGTGAGACAACGGCGTCTCTGAAGTTTTGGGGAGGATCGGAAAAAGCCGAACCTTCTACTTCTTCCTTAAGGAACGATACGACTTCCCGGCAATTGAGCCGGGTCCCGTATATCAGATTGAGTGTGTCGAGATTAATGGGGAAAGGGTAATACCGGCCTTCGGCATAACTTAAAACCCGGTGCTGATAGTACCGGAACCGGGCAAACCGGTTTACAAAACTCCACACTTCTCTGTTGTTGGTATGGAAAATATGCGGTCCGTACCGGTGGATTGTAATTCCCCCTTCATCTTGTTCATCGTAGCAATGCCCCGCTATATGAGGCAATCGTTCGACAACGAGCACAGTCATCCCTTTCTCGGCCAAGCATCTTGCAGCAGTGCAGCCTGACAGTCCGGCTCCTATGATCAGTACATCACATTTCATAGGATTATGAATCTCCTTTCGAAAATGTATCGAGTATTTCGATATATCCGGCATAGACTTGATCGACCACTTCCTCCCACGTGCGATAGAGGGACGATCGGGCGCCTCTGCCCGCCCTTTTAATAAGACGCGCATCGCCCATGAGTTTATCCAGAACGGCGGCGTAGGAACGCGCATCGTTCTCCGCGATAAAACCGTTTTTACCGTCGATAATTCCCTCCGCCGTAGAAGCCCCGGAAACGAAAACCGAGGGAGTAGAAAAGGCGGCGGCTTCCCGCACGACCAGACTCGAGGTATCGTAGAGAGAAGGGAAAAGAAAAACATCCGCCCGTGCGTAAAAGGATTTCATGTCTTCCCGGTCGATAATCCGTCCCATAAAGCGGACTCGTTTTTCAAATCCCATTTTCTTTATCTCACCCCGTATTTCTTCTTCATCAGGTCCGATTCCTACAAAAACGAGGGTAAAGGGCCGTCCTCTCTCTTCGAGGTCCTTTGCCGACTCTAAGATCAGCCGAATATTTTTAATCCACCGCAGCTGCCCTACAAAGAGAAATACAAAATCACTGCCGCGGCAGCCGATCCGCTCTTCCCCCCGGTTTCTATAAGCTTCCAGCTCCCGGCTGTCCGGCGCGGCCAGGTCCGTGCCGTTGGGAATAATCTCGATTTTTCCCTCAAAGCCGTAGCCTTCGAGGGTCTGTTTTGCCCCTTCATTCGGGGCCCAAACAAAATCTACCGAATTGTAAAACCGCATAATTTTATTCATGGCCCACGTAACTGCCGGTGAAAAGTTGAAGTTTTTTTCGAAATCTTCCTGATATTTCGAATGAAAGGTTGTTACCACCGGTATCCCCTTTTCTCGTGCCCAGGCGAGGGCATATTCTCCGCTCGTAAAGGGACAATGGGTATGGACCAGATCTAAGCCCATGGAATCGAGTTTCTTTTTGAGGGCAATGTCAAATTTCGGGATCCCCAAGCGCCACGGGGCCCTTCCGGGAATAGGGAGAGACTTAAACCGCAAAACCGGAAAATCCTCCGTGTCTTCGTAGCCCGGGACCCTCGGTACCACCGCAAAGGCAGCGCCGTATTTTTTATTTATCCAGTAGGCGTAATTCCTTGCCACAAGCCCGACCCCGTCCATAATCGGCACAAAAGTATCGTTAAACTGACCGACGGTAATCTTCCTTTCTTCCATGAGGATGTACCTTACACTATCGTCGATTATTTTGCTATACTGCGCATCCTAACGAGACTGCTCTTTAGAGGTTTTTTCATGCAAATTGGTGTAACAGGGGGGACCGGATTCATCGGAAGCCGGCTCGTTGATTTTCTTTTAAAGTCCGGACACAAACCGGATTGCCTCATTAGAAAAACGAGTAATCTACGGTGGATCGCCGACAGCGGCGCACGCTTTACCGAAGGGGAACTTACAGACAGGGAATCCCTCCGGCGCTTTGTCCGGGGAAAAGACCTTTTATTCCACTTAGCCGGCAGAATAAAAGGGACCCGGGAAGAACTTTTCGCGGCAAACAGCCGGGGTACGGAAAACCTCCTTTCGGCGGTGGAAGAAGAAACCCCGCCTTTGCAGCGCTTTTTATTTGTAAGCACCCAGGAAACCTTAGGAATTGTGGAAGGAGCGGCCCCTGCCGGGGAGAAAACGCCGATACGGCCGATAACCGCTTACGGACAAAGCAAGGCGGACGCGGAGAGAATCGTAAAGGCCCGCTCCGGAAACTTATCCTGGACGATTATACGGCCTTCTACCGTATTCGGACCGAGGGACCCGGAGCTGTTTCTTTTTTTCAAACTTGTCTCTCGAGGGTGGGTTTTATCACCGAAGGTTGACGCAAAGATAAGCGTCATGTTTTGCGATAACCTTATACCGGCCCTTTATGCTGCGGCTACGTCCGAGGCATGTTCCGGAAAGGTGTATCATATTGCGGATGATGAAACCGTTACGTGGGAATCCTTCGGGCAGATGATTGCCGAATCAATGGGAAAAAAAACCCGGAGACTTGCCCTCCCGAAGGGAGTCTTGAAATGCATAGGCGCCGTGAGTTCCGTATACAGCGCGGTAACGAAAAACCAGGCGACCCTCAACCGAGAGAAACTCCAAATGATGATGCAGCCTAATCTCATGATTTCGAACGAGCGGGCTAAGCAAGATTTCAATTTCGCTCCGAAGGTGCCGCTTCGTCAGGGAATCCGGGAAACCGTTGAGTGGTACCGCGGTGCGGGATGGCTGCCGTAGAATACTCCCCTAATCGAGGGATTCTGCGACATCGAACACTCGATGTTCCGGTTCATCCAAGGACGTACAGAGGGCGGTCTCGTAACCCGGAATTTTCAGAATTTGGAAAAGCTTCCACGCCTGTTTCTCCCTGTAGAACCGTTCGAGGAAGCGCCATGTTCCGTTTCCCGCCGATACAACGATGGGAAACCCGGCCAAACCTGACATCGCTTGATCGGCTACCGCCTTGATGCCGGCCTCTTTTCTTACCCAAATTTGAAAGAATTTAGACAGGCGTTCTTCTTCTGAACAGGAATAGAGAAATTCCCACTCATCCTGTGTACATGCCCAAGAGATAACGCTGTCGAAATCCTTAAGCGGGCGGACCTGTTCAATATCGATGCCGATATGCCGGTCCGAGACGGAGAGAACCGAGTACTCCCCTGCATAGGAAAGGTTGAAGTGAAAAGGGGGGGCGGACTTTGGTATAAATAAATGAGGTTTTCCATTCCTTCCGTCTTTGAGTTCGATATTTTCTTCAGGAATTCCTGAATATTTTGCGAGAATAGTTTTTAAAAATATTCTGTTTACGGCAAACCGCTTTTTGTCCGCCGGCCGATGATACTTTTCCATCGCCCTTCGGTCGTCCGCAGAAAGAATACTTTCCTTTTCGAGTAACTTTTCCGCAAAACCGGGCCGGGAAAGCTTCCATATATCGATTCTGTTGTTCATATAAAACATATTATAACGGAGCGGCTTGAGCTTGACAATTTGCCCGTTTCCATATTGAATTGGGTGAAAATAAGCTTGGAAGGAACGTCTTGAACCAGAATCCATTAGAAAAACGAGTCGTAATAACAGGTGTAGGCACTATCAATCCTTTGGGAAACAATGTAGAAGAATATTGGGAAAACCTTACAAAGGGGAAATCCGGTGCCAGATTAGCTACAAATATGAATTTGGATGATTACCATGTAAAGATCGCGGCGCAGGTAGATCTGCCGGATGTATCGGAATATTTCTCATCCAAAAAAATGGTGCGAAGATTAGATAATTATATCGTATTCGGCCATATCGCAGGAAGCCAAGCCATAAAAGATTCAGGCTTGGATGTCGATGCGGAACCCACGCGCATCGGGGTCCTCATCGGAAGCGGTGACGGCGGCATCGGAACACACTATTTGAATGCCGGAAATATCCACAAATCAGGGATTTCTTCCGTTTCTCCCTTTTACGTTATAAGCGCGATTCCAAACACCGCTTCCGCGTATCTTGCCATGGAATGGAACATTCAGGGACCCTCATTTGCGGTCAGCTCCGCCTGTGCAACGGCGAACCATGCATTCGGCGTTGCTACGTATATGATCAAAATGGGGATGGCCGATGCAATTTTTACCGGCGGAGCAGAAGCTCCGGTCAATCCTTCCGCAATGGGCGGATTCGGCAATATCATGGCCCTTTCGGACCGGAACGACAGCCCGGAAACCGCTTCTCGGCCCTTCGATATCGATCGGAACGGCTTTCTCCTGTCCGAAGGGGCCGGCGTTCTCTGCTTGGAAGAGCTGGAACACGCAAAAAAACGGGGCGCGAAAATTTACGGCGAAATAGCGGGGTTCGGCTTCACCACCGATGCCTACGATCTGGTGGCGCCGCACCCTGAGGCAAAGGGGGCCACGGCTGCGATAAAGGCGGCCCTTGAGTCGTCCGGGCTCAATCCGGAAGATATCGATCTCGTCAATGCCCACGGCACATCGACACCTATCGGAGATGTAGTCGAAGGGAGAGGAATAAACCAGGCATTCGGTGACTACGGCAACAAGGTCCTGGTCCACAGCACAAAATCGATGACAGGCCATCTGTTAGGAGCCGCCGGCGCCGTTGAGGCAATAGCCGAAATATTGGCCCTGGGAAAAGGGATCGTACATCCCTCGATCAATTTGTTCAAACAGGACCCGGCGATCGACCTGACCATCGTTACGGAAACCCGGGAGGTCCATGATATAAAGCATATTATATCCAACGCCTTCGGGTTCGGCGGTCAAAATGCGTGTGTCGTTTTCTCGAAGTTTACAGGATAGTTTAAGTTCCGATTAGGGAAAAACCACTTCTCCGACGGCCGTACAGCACACCTTCCCTTCGGAAACAACCTGCCCCGCCGCGGTCCCGAAAAAACCGTCATAATCGAGCTTCTTCGCTAAAATAACGGCGTCTTTACCCGGTAAAAGCGGCTGCAGGTATTGGGCGCCGAGGATTTTGGTTGCGCGTATATCCACCGGCTTCGCGGAAGGGCCGATTTCCGCAGTTTCGTTCATTACAAAGTAATAGAGGCAGAGCCCGAGCTGTCCGATCATCTCTACCTCGAGACTGCCGGGGTAGACCGGGTATTCGGGAAAATGACCGGAAAAAACCGGATCTTTCGGGTCCATGTAACGGCTTCCTGCTATGAGTCCCTCCTCGAAATCCAAACCTTTTATAGAATCTATAAGAAGCATCGGCTCCCGGTGCGGGATGATCCGTTTGATCTGCTCTCTTTCAACAGCCGGTTTATGAGGCAGGTCCGACGGTGAGAAAAGGAGCTTTTTTTTATATGCCCGAAGTAACTGTTCTGCGTCCATCAGAGGTTTTTGGCAATCACATCCTCGATAATATTAAGGGTTTCGTCCATCTCTTCCTGGGTAAGCTGGGAAGATACGGATATGCGAAACCTCCTGGCTTGTGCCGGGACTGCGGGAAAATCCACCGGCTGGAGGAAAAGGCCGCGGGTCTGCATTTGCGCGGCGAACCTCATGAGCCGTTCTCCCGAGGAGCCGATGATAATCGGAATCACTTGGGATTCGGTTTTTCCAAGGTCTAAATTCATGGCCGAGAGCCCGTTCTTCAGATATGCTACATTTTTCCAGAGGGCATCCCTGAGGCTTGAATCTCTGGTTGCGACCTCGAGGGCCTTCATGAGGCCCGCCACGATCGGCGGCGACGGCGCGCATGAAAAATTCCAGGGAGATGCGTACCCTTTGAGATACCGGATGATCTTCGCATTGGAACACACAAAGCCCCCCACTCCGCCGAAGGATTTGCTGAAGGTGCCGAACGACACGCCGATCTTGTCCTCGAGATGAAAATACTCAGCTACACCGCGGCCGCTTTCCCCGAACATCAGGGTGGAATGAGCCTCGTCAATATAGATAGGAGCATTGTAGGCTTCGCATACCTCCGATATTTCGTCAAGTTTGACCAGATCGCCGTCCATGGAATAGACCCCTTCCACCGCTACAAGCGCCCGTTTGCCCTTGGATTTCTCGAGCATCTCTTCGAGGGATTTCGGCTCGTTGTGGTCGAAAAAGTACATCTTCGCGCCGGAAAGGGTCCCGCCGTCGATAAGACTCTTATGGCATTTTTCATCGAGGATAAGCACATCACCTTTACGAAGCAGCCCCTGCATGGCGCCCATATTGCCGGCAAGACCGCTCGAAAACAGGAGACAGTCGTCTTTCTGCTTGAATTCGGCAAGCCGGCGTGAAAACTCCACATGAAGATCAAAGGTGCCGGAGAGCAGCGGCGCGCCGGAGGCGCCCATCCCATACTCGTCCATCGCTTCTTTTGCCGCCCGGATTACTTCCGGATGTGTAGACAGGCCTAAATAATTATAGGAGGTGAGATTGATGATTCTCCGCCTTTTTCCGTCTACGCCGCTCTTGATTTCAGTTTCCACCCGAGGTGCGTGGAGAAGCTGCTGTTCGAAAAAAGCATAACTCCGGACTACGTCCGGGTGGTTGGCCCACTCCTCGAAATCTGAGGGCGGGTCAAGCACGCTCGGACTGTCATTGTAAAAAAAATCCGCCAAACTGTAATTTAAAACATCCGGCATTATTGCTCCACATACTCCATAAACTTATCGGCAAGCTGCTCGATATTCGCGATATCCGCGAGCTCGGAGCGCGGGATTTTAATGTTCAGTTCCCGCATGGAGCAGGAAACGACTTCGATCATGTCGAGGCTGTTTGCCCCATAATCTTTCATCGACTTTTTAGGATCAATTTCCTGCCCTTCGATATCATCGAGGTTTTCCGTTATATTTTTTTTGATTACTTCGATCACTTCTTCTTTTGTCATATAGTACTCCTTGTTATTAGTATTCTATTTTTTGAGGATTATTCCCCTTTTTGTGCCAAAAATCTGTTCATCGTATTGTCCCGATAGGGAAGGCCGTAATCTATCTGAATTACCTGCCCGTTAACCGCATCTAAGAGCCCCGAACAAAGGGCGAGGACCGCCTTGCCGCACTCTTCCGGTGTAAGCACCATTTCCTTCGGCAGCCCCTGCTCCTCCATATAATCGAAAAATTCGCTTCCAAATATGAGCCCAAAGGATTCGGTATTTACCATGCCGAAACGCAGGACATTCACTTTCGTCCCCTTAGGCCCTAGATGGGCGGCAAGATACCTGCCGAGAAACTCGAGAAGGGCCTTAGAGGCGGCGACAAAATCATATCCGGGATAGTAATGGTCCGGCCCGTCGCTGGATATTCCGACAACATATTCCGGATAGCGGCCGAAGGTTTCTTCAATTTTTCGGGTATAATCGACGATCGGCCAGCTGCTGTATTCAAAGGTCTTGAAGAGAGAGCGTTTTTTATAATCCTTCAGCTCCATGGTTCGGGCCGCAAAACCTACATTATTGATGAATATGTCCACTCCCTCTTTGGATGTCTTTTTTATCTCCTCCATAACCGCTTCGGTGTCTTCTTCAATACTCGCGTCGGCCTGAATGAAAACCGGTTCCGGCGCTCCGAGATCGTCGAACTCTTTTACAATTTTATCTTCGTCGGCGGAGCCCCATTTATAGGTAAGAAAAAGCCGGGCGCCGGCCCGGGCAAACTCTCTTGCCGTCGCGTAACCTATTCCCTTTGTTCCGCCGGTAACGAGGACGTTTTTACCTGTACGATCAATAGTAACCATGCTGCAACCTATTCTATATACATATCTTCGATGGTTCGCTTTGTCTCAGCGAAGCCGAAACTTATCCTGTGCATGAGGTCTTCCTGCATGCGGGCCTGTGCCAGAAGCTGCCGTTTTCGCAAACCGACCGTATACTTCAAAATTCGGAGAGATTTTACATTTTTCTCCGCTATCTGTAAAGCGATGTCAATGGCCTTTTTCATTACTTCCTTCCGAGGAAGAATATAATTAATGTTCGTCCCCTTGCCATCCAGTTCACTCCCCCTAAACCGCTTCCCGCTGAACATCATCTCGTTGGCAATAAACTGCCCCACCAGGTCCGGCAGAAGGGTCGTCGTACCCATTCCGGGGGTAAAACCCATATTCATGAATACCGCGCCGTACCGGCTTTCTCTGGCAAAAATGACGATATCACAGCAGAGGGCCAAGGCGAGGCCGCCGCCGACGCCGTGCCCTTCCACGGCCGCAATAATGGGAAACTCCGCATTGACCACCCGTTCCGACAGGGCCATGTCCTTTACCACCACCTTCCCGGCGCAAAGGTCGAGAAGGGTCTGTTTGTCCGCCCCGCCGCAGAAAACTTTATCGTTCCCGCGAATAATCAGGACCGAAGGATTGATTTCGTTTTCCACCGTATCAAAAGCTTCGAGAAAGTCATGAATAAAGGGTTCGGTAAAAATATTGTTTCCCGTTTCGTCGTCCATTGTAAGGACTGCGATGCCGGGGTGAGGTTTGGAAACTTGTACCCGGTTACCCATCATGGTCCTCCTTGTTCGATGCTTCGGTCGTTTCGATTATCAGGGGCGCCGCTGGTTTGAATTTTGAAAACCACGAAGGCAGGCCGCCCTCTTGGAACCGGCCGAGCTCCTTTGTAACTTCCTCGTCGCTGAAAATTTCCATCAGCTTATCTTCAGCCGCCCTTCCCCTGCTCTTTAGAGGGATTTCCGCCAGCTCACGGGTAAATCTTTTTGCACGGGCGAGGGCGGAGGGTGAACTCCTCATAAACTGCCTGCAAATACCCTTTATCCCCTTCTCCAGCGATTCGGCGGGGAAAATCTCGTCAACCAGGCCTATTACATGCGCTTCATGGGCATTTATTTTTTTTGCCGTCAAAATGAGATACCTCGCCTTTGCCAATGATACCCGCACTTCGAGAAGATAGGGCAGCACATTCGCGGGAATAAGCCCGAAGAGCACTTCGCTCAGTTCCAGTGTTGCTTCGTGCGAGGCTATGACAATATCCGACGCGCACACAAAGCCGACCCCGCCGCCCTTAGCATCCCCCTGCAGCACGGTCACAACCGGCACATCACAGGAAAAAAGCTTCCCAAGGGCCTGCTGATACAGGCCGACCGCATTGTTTTCCGATTCACGTTCCTTCCTTTCCGCGGAAACCGCTCCAAAATCGAGGCCGAGACAGAATACCGGACCGTTAGACCGCAACAGAAGAAAACGCACCGTCGCTGATGAGAGAAGAGCGTTAACGGCTTCGTGCAATTCCGTAAGCATCGAGGCGTTGAGCCTGTTACCCGTACTGCTTTCACAAAGGGTAATAATACCGGCCCCTGCATCCTCCCGATATTCGACAGACGGCACTTCTAACTCCATTCGTAGGTTCTGTAAAAATCCTTTACTTCTTTCAAATAGAGATATTTGTTTCCTTTATAGAATTTATCGAACCATGAATCTAGGATCGAAAAGTCCGGATTTACATTCGGATTTTCGATGTACTTTTCCCGTGCGGACTCGACCATTTCGTACTCTTCAACAGTAACTTCCCTCCGACTGTCCAGCTCTTCCTGAATGCCCATGCTCCGTACCGTTTCTTTCGCTTCCGGGCAGACAACGGCGCTGTAATACTCTCCAATAGCCCCGGACCCATAGGCGTATAGCCCTATTCGTTCTCCGGGACTCGGCAGCTCGTCGGCCAGCATGAGGCTGCATAATCCGGCAAAATTACTCGACCCGTAGGTGCTTCCCACCTGTCGGGCAATTTTGAGGCTCGGTAAAACTTTCGCGTCAAAACTTTCCCTTATCTCCGCCTTTTTCCTAGGCCGTGCGATGTTACAGAGCGTCCGATGGGCCTGGAAAGCCATTCCGGCAAAAGGGGTATGGTAAATATTATAATCGAAGTAGGTATCGAAATCGATCTCTTCTTCCAGTTGTTTCAGATAGTCCATATAGGAGCCTTCGAGGGCGTCCATGTAGGAAAAAAGACTTACTTCATTGTTACCCACCTCGTGGGTCGCCGACGGGCGGAAAGTATCGTAAATATCCGTCGTCCAAGTCCCTTTTTTCTCGAGTTCGAACTCGATCACCTTCGGGTTATCGCTTATGAGTATAGCGGCCCCGAGTCCGCCGAGGACAAACTCCTCTTTCAGGTTAAAATGTTTCCTGCTGAAATCGGTGGATACAACAAGGGCTTTTCTTCCTTTTGCAAGGCCCGCCGCTACCCAGTTTATCGCCGTATCGAGAGCGGCAACACCGCTGTAGCACGCATGTTTCGTCTCGTAATTCCTGACGTTAGGACCCAGCCCCAAGGCGCCGTGAATATTTGTACTGATCGGTTTACCGAAATCAACGCTTCCTTCGGTCCCTGCAATGAGCATCCCGATGGAATTTTTGTCTTCCTCATCAACGATCTTCCGGGCGGCATTTGCTCCCATGGTGACCGCGTCCTCGTAGGGAGGATTGAGAGAACGTCTGTTGATCAAAAAATCACTTACGACCTTGTCGGGGTCTTTGCCCCGCGCTTCGGCCAACAGGCGTTGATCGAGGGTGAGTGAAGCACCGTATACATTTATTTTTTCAATGCCAACTTTCATGTCGAAACCTCTTATTAAATATGAATATTATGGAATATATGATAAACCGCCGGCAATCCGGATAAACTCTCCGTTTATAAATGCGGCGGGTTCGGTAGTAAGATAATGCACCATTCCCGCTATTTCTTCCGCGGTCCCGATCCGTTTCATAGGACAGTAATCGAGCCAGATTTCATGCAGCTTCTTTGCCAAATTATCGCCGGTCATGTCGGTCTGAACATAGCCGACGGTAACAATATTGGTAGTTATATTTTTCGCGCCGTACTCCCGTGCGAGGGTCCTGGTCAATCCGATAATACCCGCTTTACTGGCCGCATAGTTTGCCTGCCCGCTGCAGCCGTCCTGCGCGAGGGAGGAAATATTGATGATTCTTCCAAAGCGGTTCGAAATAAGATGCATAAGGAAACTCCGGATGACAAAAAACGGACCGGATAAGTTTGTTGCAATAACCTCGTTCCACTCATCGTCCGACATGAACGCGGCTGCGTTGTTTCTGACCGTTGCGGCATTGTTCACGATGATGCCGACATCACCGTATTCATCGATAACCTGCTCGGCCAAGGACTCGACGGCCGAAGAGTCTTTCAAATCGAGTTTATACGCAGCTATTTTGCCTTCCGGATTTTTTTCCCGGGCAAGGGAAACAGTCTCCCGGGCTTTTTCTTCGTTGCCGATATATGTAAAAGCGCAGCCGTATCCCTCTTCGGCAAACTTCAACACGATAGCCCGCCCTATTCCGCGGGAGCCGCCGGTTACAAAAGCATTCATACGACTATTCCTCAAACCTTTTTATCACACTGCAGCAATTGAGCCCTCCGAAACCGAAGGAATTCTTCAACATATAGTTGATCCTATGTTCAACCGGTCCGTCAAGGCAGACATCGAGATCCACACCGGGATCGAGTTTGGATATGTTAATGCTCGGATGAAGGGTGCCGTGCTTCATCTGCAGAAGTCCTCCTATGGTCTCTACCAGAGGGGAGGCCCAGCATGTATGACCCAGCATCGATTTCGGCGCATTTAATTTCACATTATACGCATGGGGGCCGAGAGCGTTTTTGACCGCGATAACCTCCTGAACATCGCCGGCGGGGGTGCCGGTTGCGTGGCAGTTTACATAATCAATCTGTTCAGGCGCTACGTTGCAGTCTTCGAGTACGCGCTTCATTACCCACGCCTGCTGTATCGCTTCGGGAGCAGGCAGATGATTGGCATTTGCATTCGCCCGCACCCCTAACAGCTCACCGTAAATCGGCGATCCATGTCGTTTCGCCGATTCCAATTCTTCCAGTATCAGGGTCGCGGCGCCGTGGGAATAGACAAAACCGCACCGGTTTGCATCGAAGGGCCTGGATGCCTCTTCCGGCTTGTCCTGGTACTCCTTCTTGATTACCACCGCCTGAATAATGACCGAGGCATGGATGTCCGCGGGGGAGACATCGAAGGGCGCGCCGGCTATGACGGCACGGTCGCACTCGCCGGAAACAATGTCCCGGAACCCGTCCCTGAGGGCGAGGTTCCCGCTCGCGCATGCGCCGCCGATGGTAAACGCCGGGCCGTGAAGGCCGAGGATCTCGGTGATGAGGGCCGGCACATTGGGGTCAATCCCTTCGACCCCGGACAAGGCTTCGATAAACTCCGGTTCTTCCAAAAACTGTTTCGTGTTTTCGAAAATATAATTGGAATTCAAGTTGTGTCCCGGAACAAGGACGCTTGTTAGATGCCGGTCGATCGGCGCGTCAAACAGCCCCGCATCGTGATACGCGCTCAACGCGCAGAGAATAGACAGCCTGGCGGAGAAAGTAGTGTTGCGAAGAAGTTTCCTCGTTTTTTTATACACCTCTTCCGGCAGGACCTGCTTTAATGTTTCGAGTCTTCCTTTCCAGTCGTAACGGCCTAAATCGCCTCCGATCTTACACTCAACATTTGAAAGGTCGATGGATGACCATTTGACGATCCCCGATTTACCCGCAATGAGATTTTGATAATATGTCTCCAGGGTGTCCCCCAGAGGATTTATGGTGCTTAAGCCCGTGATTACAACTCTTCTTTTCATGAGAAACAACCCTACCGGTTTACGGCCCCTTGTTCAAGTACCTATTCGAGTAGGGCCGCCGCATTTTCTACGGTACCGGCCTGCCGGCATTTCATGGCGCGGTGGAAAGACTTCCAGAGGCCGCTCAATACTCTTCCCGGGCCTGTTTCCAAGATCTGTTCGTATCCAGCATCGAGGATGGACTGCTCCTCCTCGACCCAGAGGACCGGAGAAACAACCTGCCTGACGCAGAGCTTTTTTGCTTCATCCCCGGACTTTACTTCCTTCCCCGTCACATTGGCGTAGAACGGTTTATTAGGATCCGCGTAGGTGTAATTTTTCAATACCTCTTCCAATCCGTCCCTCGCCTCCTCGAGCAGCGGGGTGTGAAAAGGACCGGAAACCTTGAGCCGTACATACTTCATTGCGCCGGCTTCATCAAAAGCGCTTTCCGCTTTGTCGAGTCCCGCCGCGGTACCGGCCACAACAACTTGAATCGGGCTGTTATAATTTGCCAGATAAATTTCTTCTCCCTCGAGTCCTTCGAGGACCTTCAAGACGTCTTCGTAGGCCATTCCGACAACCGCAGCCATCCCCGCCTGGCCGTGGGAAGAGTCGAGATTCCTGCTCGCCTTCTCCATCAGTTCGCCCCTGGCCTTAACGATCGCAAAGAGCGATTTATTATCCAGTACGCCCGCTTCCCAGAGGGCCGCATATTCCCCCAGACTGAAACCGGCCGCACCGTCCGCCGTTATTCCCCGTTCTTTTAGATAAATACTCGAACTGCAGTTGGCAAGGGTGACCGCCACCTGGGTTTTATCCGTAGCCTTCAGTTCTTCTTCACTGCCTTCGAAAAGAAGCCGCCTGAGGTCCATTCCCGTTACATCGGAAGCCTCCTCGAAGAGGGAACGGACATTTCCGCTTGCTTCGTAAAAATCTTTTGCCATGCCGGGATATTGGGCTCCCTGTCCCGGAAAAAGATAACATCGTTTCATACCTGAATCCTCCAAGCTGATTGAATTGTACTGTTATATATCAGAAGAGTTTCTTTTGGTAAACCCTGTATTTCCGGTACATTTCGGTTCCCCAGGATTCGAGCATATTCCGTAACGGGTAATTGTCTTCCAGAATCCATGAAAACTCCGCGCCGTAATAACCCAGGGCCACCCCTCGTTTATATGTTTCGTAGGTAAAAATAGCATCTATGCCCTTATTATGAAAGTCCGGATGGACCCCCATGATAGCGATTCTCAAGTATCTTACCTTATTTTTTCCAAATAGAAGACGGAAAATGCCGAAGGGAAACAACCGTCCGTTCATGCGCAGCAATATTTCGTTGATATTCGGAAGGGGGATCGAAATCCCTACCAGTCGTTCCCCCGCGAAAACCAGGAGAACGAGGGCGGGATTCGCGACTAGTTTCAATTCTTCCGCCATATGGTCGAACTCTTCCTCCGTCCAGGGGACAAATCCCCAATTCTTTTCCCAGGCGGAATTATACAGTTCCCGGATCCGGTCCACCTCTTCGTCGAACTTTTTCATATTAACCGCACGAACGGTCAAGTTATTCCGTTTTACCGTCAAGTTCATGACCCGCTCAATTTTTTCAGAGATTTCGACCGTGTCTTTCGTCATTCTGTAGCAGAGGAGGTCCCGTTCCTTGCCGTACCCGTTTGCTTCATAGAGGGCCGGATAGTAGGGAGGATTGTAATTCATCTGCACGATAGGCGGTTCCTCAAAAGAGTCTATCAGAACACCGAGAACATGATTGGTCGAAGGGTTCATCGGCCCGATGATCCGTTCCATTCCCTGCTCTTTACACCATGTCTCCGCCGTTTTAAAGAGTTCCGTCGCAGCTTCGGCATTGTTTATGCACTCGAAGAAACCGATAAAACCGGCCTTGTCCTGATGGAACTCCACGTAGTTATCGTCTACGATCGCGGAAACTCTTCCCACTGCTTCACCGTCTCGATACGCCAGATAGTTCTCCATCCGGGCATGCTTGAAAAACGGATTTTTTTGCCGGTCCAGGGTCTCCCGCTCGCTCACCAACAGCGGCGGCGGCCAGTTTTCATAAAAACTGTCCCGGTTGCGGTAAATCCTCCAGGGAAAACGGATAAACTCCTTTAAAGCCTTCTTCCCCTCAACCTTTTTCACTTCAACCATCACTTTTTCTCCTCATTATTCTACCGTTAATTGTGCGCTCGTACGGAACCGGTGCTTCGCGGTAAAATTGTCTTCTCCGTCCCCCCCATAAGCCAGGAGAACTTTAATCTCTTCTCCGGGTGTTATTTCTCTGTCGAATTCATCGCCGCTCGAAAGGGGCAGAGCGAAGGAGAGAGATGTGGCGCCGTTTTCTTCGCTCCCGCTTTTTAACGTAACATCCCTCGTGCCGCCGAGTTCCGTGTCCGGTTTGTGAGCAAATGTTCCGGACCCGAAATGGTCTTCGATATAAACTTCCCCTTCAGAAACATATCCGATGATAAAGTTCGCGTCCTTCATAATCTTGGAAGGCTTGAACCCCACGGCAATCCAACCGGTGGTCGGTGCGGTGACCGTTATGTGCAGCCCGTCCCCCTCCACCATCCACTCGAGACTTATATCCGAAGCCTCCAACAGAAACGCTCCGTTTTCAGTCTTCTTTATTGTTATCTCTTCTTTTTGCCCGTTTGCATAAACGAAAAAAGAAAATCCGATAAGTCCAATTAACACCCACAGAAATAAAAAAACTTTTTTTCGCATTTTGGTCCTCTCCTTTACAGACTAAAATTTTCTATATTAACGTGCCGCCCTTTACCTCGAGGGTAAGGCTCCCGCGGGAGAGGTTGCCGATTTCCTCCCTCACGTGAGGAACATTTTGTTCCGGAAGCCGGCCGGTTACGGTTACGCACGTGCCGAAGGTTTCATTTTCCACCGCTCCGGCATTTATTTTTATGAGACGGACCGCGGATTCGTAAATTTCATACGGAACCGTCAGCGTAAATAACTTTCTCTCCTCGAAGGGCATTCGCGAAAGAGCGTGCAGCGCCTCTTTTACCGCAGCCGAATAGGCCCGGACCAAACCTCCTGTCCCGAGTTTGGTTCCCCCAAAATAGCGGACAACCGTTGCCAGTACACAGGTTAGTCCGCTTCCCTTCAAGACCTCCAGCACCGGTCTTCCTGCTGTTCCCTTCGGTTCACCGTCGTCGCTCATGCCCATCGTTTGGCTCTTAGGTTTTCCGGCAATAAACGCGTATACCACATGAGTGCTGTCCGGATACTCAGCCCTGCATTCCGCGATTTTTTTCTTTGCGTCTTCCGCATCCGAGACATACTCTATCCGTGCAATAAATCTGGAACCTTTGACTACGATTTCCCGGGAAGCTTTTCCCCAAGGCACTTCCATTTCCGACATCGGCTTAGTCTACCACACCGTGCCGCCTTTTGTCATGTTGACATTTTGTCTCAATTATTTAGAATCGGTATGTTGTGAGTAAAGGAAAAATATCAGGCGCCCGTGCTTTGGTCCAGTCATTAGAGCATATGCACGGGGACACAATTTTCGGATATCCCGGCGGTGCCACGCTGCCGATTTATGATGCACTGTCCAGCAGGCCTATTCGACATATTCTTGCCAGACACGAACAAGGTGCCGCCCATATGGCTGACGGCTATTCCCGCGCTTCCGGCAAGGTAGGAGTCTGTATGGCAACCAGCGGACCGGGAGCAACCAATTTGGTTACCGGCATAGCGACCGCGTACATGGATTCCTCCTCCGTGGTCGCAATAACCGGCCAGGTCCCCCGTACCATGATCGGGAACGACGCGTTTCAGGAAGTCGATATCACCGGTATAACGATCCCGATAACAAAACACAATTACCTCGTATCCGAGGCCGGCGACATCCCTTGGATTGTGGACGAAGCTTTTTACCTCGCCTCTTCGGGACGGCGCGGGCCGGTGCTGATCGATATACCGAAGGATGTCCAAAACGAACTTTTTTCCCCGGAGCGGGTAAAGCGGACACCCCTCGAGGGATATAAACCGACGGTAAAGGGACACGCCGGGCAGATCAAAAGGCTCATCCAATTACTGAAACGAGCGGAACGGCCGCTCATTATAGCAGGAGGCGGCGTCGCTCATGCCGATGCCCAGGGAGCCCTCGTTGCCTTTGTCGAAAAAAGCGGAATCCCTGTTGTATGGACCCTTATGGGAAAGGGGGGGTTCCCGAACTCCCACCCCCTCAATTTCGGCATGCTGGGATATCACGGCAGGGTCGCGGCAAACACCGCGGTAAATGAAGCGGATGTTATCTGCGCCTTAGGAACGAGATTCGGTGATCGGTCGACCGGCCCCCTCGAAAATTTTATCCCTCATGCCACGGTGGTTCATATCGACATCGATCCTGCTGAAATAAGCAAAAACGTCCCCGCCCATCTGCCGATCGTCGGCGATATCCGGACAACCCTCGAATCCTTAGAAGAGAAGCTCGAAAGAGCCTCCCACGAGAACTGGGCGGCACACCTCAATTCCGTTGCACAACGGCATCCCCTCAAGGGGAAAACCGAGGGGGTCACCATCCCCTCCATCCTTATTAAACTGCATGAATTGTTTCCAAATCCGATCTTGGTAACCGACGTCGGCAGGCACCAAATCTTTGCGGCCCACTATTTCCCCGTAAACCGGCCTCGTTCTTTTCTAACATCCGGCGGCCTCGGGACCATGGGGTTCGGGTTCCCGGCCGCATTAGGAGCAAAAATAGCACGGCCGGCGGAACCTGTTTTTTGTATATCCGGAGACGGATCGTTCCTTATGAACTGTCAGGAAATCGTCACGGCGGTTGAAGAAAAGATACCCGTGGTCGTACTGGTGATGAACGATTACTGTCTCGGTATGATACGGCAGCTGCAGGACGCCTTCTACGGAAAGCGGTATGAAACGTGCCACTTCGGCAGGACCACGGATTTTGCCCGGCTGGCGGAAAGCTTCGGCGCGCTGGGGATCCGGGTAGAAAGGGAGGAGGAAATCATACCGGCCATTGAAAAGGGAGCGGCGGAAGGCGGACCGGTGGTTATCGACTGCATTCTGCAGGAACCGTCTAACGTGTATCCTATGGTAACGGGGAAAAATCTTTTAGAATCGATCGAAGAGGAGAAGTAGGATGCGGCATACAATCTCCATCCTCACAGATGATACCCCCGGGGTCATGACACGTATTTCAGGGCTTTTCTCGAGACGAGGGTTCAACATTGAAAGTTTGACCGTCGGCCACACGGAGAAAAAAGGGAAAAGCCGGTTCACGATCGTAGTCAGAGGCGACGACCGGGTCCTCGAGCAGGTGCGCAAACAGCTGCAGAAACTTGTGCATGTTATCAAGGCTTGGGACATAAAAGAAGAGAACGCCATTGAAAGAGAGCACGCTCTGATAAAACTCGAGGTAGAAGGCCACCAGCGCGGCGAACTGCTTCAAATCATCACTGCAGTCCAAGCGCGTATCATCGATTCATACGAAAATATCTGGATTCTCGAGGTGACCGGAGACAGCAGTTCTGTTGACAGCGCTTTCAACCTATTTAAAAAATATACGGTCATCGAATCGATCCGGACCGGCAAACTTGCAATGGAGCGAGGGGCGAGTAAGTTCGCTTCCATATAAAGGGACCCTCAATATAAAAAGACCCTCAATCAGAACCCTCTTCTTCAGGGTATAAGGTCAGCAAAACATACCTGTCCAAGTTAAAAACCTTTCGGGCCATCCGGTGAAGTTCTTCTCCGCCGGTTCGGTTTATTAAATCGCCGTATGAGAACACAGTCTCCAAAGGCAGACCATAGAGGTAGGCTTTTTCGAGGGAGCTTGTCCAGAATCCGTTTTTCTCTCTTGCTTGCTGATACCGGCTCCGCTGCTGTTCCTTTACTTTCTCTACATTTTTAGTCTCGGGAGGGTTTTTTCTCATTTCTTCTATTTCCTGAAACAACAACGCGGTCAATTCTTCGGCCCGTTCCGGTTCGCACCCGAAATTGATTTGGATTTTGTACGATTCCGACGGATAAGGCTGAGCATAACCATAGACCCCTACGCCATAGGTGCCGGAAGCCTCCTCCCTGATCGATTCGCGCAGCCGAATCTCCGCTAACTGCAGGAGAGAATCCAAAACGTACTGTGACTCGAAAGACCATTCAAAGTCGCCGCCGAACCCCAGGGCAACCATGCTCTTCGGTTCGATTCCCATGTGAATGGCGTTCTCCTCAGACTCCCGGGGAAATCGGATCCCCCGGTCTTTCCATTTTTCCTCTTGTCCTACGGATGGAAGGGTGGCAATATACCGCTCTACCAGCGGTTTCATAAACTCGAGGGAAAAATTCCCTACGAAAACAAAAGTAAAATCTCCCGCGTTTCCAAATTGTTCTTTGTACACTTCCATAGCCGCCTCGAGGTCCGCTTCATCGAGGAGGTCCGGCGTAAGCGGCCGGGACCGAAAATGATTCTCCGTGGTCATTTCGAGAAATGTATCGGCGAACACCGCCTCGGGCCTGCTTCGGCGGTTTGCTATCGAGCCTCTTATTCTCGTCATAAGAGATGCAAAAGCGTCTTTATCTTTCCTCGGTTCGGTCATATAGAGATGGAGAAGCTGCATTAAAGTTTCCAGATCCGCCGGAGCGGCGCTGCCGGAAAAGCTTTCGGTTATCCTGCCTATTCCGGGAGAAAGGGAAACCTGTTTTCCAGCCAATTTCTTCTGAAGCTCCACTGCTGAAAAATTACCCACCCCGGATGCGTTTATAATGTACGGGAGCATCAGAGCGGATACATAGGAATCGTCAGCCACAAGTGATGTTCCCCCCGGGGAAAAAGCCGCGAGAAGAATTTCCCGGTTCTTAAAGGTTGTCGGCTTGAGCACGACCTTAGCACCGTTGGAAAGGACCCATTCGGTTACATCGAAGGAGTAGAATGTCCGCTCGGAAACCACTTCTCCCGGTGTGAGCGCCTTCCCGAACAAGGGCTCCGCCGAAACCTGGTCAACATAGGGCTCGACTTTCCGGGTTTGGACTTTTTGGAAAATCGCAGCAAGCACCGCCGGGTCCGGCAGTCCGTTTTCTTCACTTCCCGGACCGGTAAGAATAACGACACGATTTTTATCGGTGATAAGCTCTTCCGCCCGTCCGTTGACTTCATCCAAAGTAATGGCAGGAGCATATCGTTTGTAAAGTTCGAATTCATACTCGATGCCGGGAATTAACTCCCCTTCTAAAAAATTACGCACATATTCGCCGGTGAAACGTACAGACTCGGTCTTGTCACGCTCTTCGTAGGCCTTCTCAAAAGAGGAAAACATCACCTCTTTTGCCCTCTTGAGCTCCCCGTCGGTAAATCCGTAATTTTTTACCCGTTTTGCCTCGGTCAAAATGGTCTCGAGTCCTCTTTCCGCTCCTTCCTGTTCTACCGCCGCCCCGAGGGCATAGGCGGATTTTGTCCTGACAATATTGGCAATACTCGAACCGGCATAGAGAAAAGGCGGGTCCGGCTTTTGCCGCAGCTCCGAGAACCGTTCATTAAACATAATATTGTAGGCCGAATCAACGAGCATGTCCCTGTAATCGGCAACGGTTTTGCTCTTTTCAGGATCGTGTTTGATGAACAGCTGGGCCATGGTGGATGTTGCTTCCGGGTCGGTTGCAACGGAATAGAGGGTCTCTTCGTGGTCCGGAACAGGGTATTCGATCCGTTTTTTCGGATCCGCCGGCTCTTTCTCGGCGGAAAAGTGCTCCTCGAGCAAGGCAAATACCTCGTCTTCGTCGAAATCTCCCACGGCAACCACCGCCATCAGCTCCGGTCTATACCAATCCCGATAGAACTGTATTAAAGTTTCGTATTCGAAGTTCTCGATAATTTCTTTTTCGCCGATTGGAAGCCGCTCCGCGTACCTGGAACCGGTAAAAAGTACGGGAAAATACTGTTCACGCAAACGGGCCCCGGCTCCTCTGCCGAGACGCCATTCTTCGATGATGACCCCCCGCTCCTTATCGATTTCTTCCTGATCAAAGGCGATACGGAAAGCCCATTCCGAAAGGATTCTTATTCCCTTTTCAACGACTTGAGGGTCCGCAGTAGGAATTTGAAGCTTATACACCGTTTCATCGAAGCTGGTATATGCATTGATGTCCGGCCCGAAGCGCATTCCCACTCCTTCGAGGTAATCGAGAATGGCATCTTTGCTGAAATTCTCCGTTCCGTTAAATGCCATGTGTTCTACAAAGTGGGCCAACCCCTGCTGCTCTTCAGTTTCCAGGATCGAACCGGCATTTACCACAAGCCGAATTTCCGCCCTGCCTTCAGGTTTTTCGTTTTCCCGAATGTAGTAGGTAAGTCCGTTTTCGAAGGTTCCTTTATTTACCTTCGGGTCCACCGGGACCGGGGACTCCATCCGCATGGCGGAGGTGTCGTTTGGGTCAGGATAGAATTCCTTTCTCCCCCCTGCCCATCCGGCGGTAATGCTCAATAAAAAAAATCCTGCTGTTGCCAGCAGGAAGATCATTCGTTTCATATTCATGAATCCCCCCTAAGACAGTTCGTATTCTTTAGAATACTCAACAATTGCCACATCGGCAACTCCGAGGTCGAGGAGATACTGTTTGAAATGCGCCTGGGCTTCCGGCTCGCCGTGTACGAGAAATATTTTTTTGAGCCGTTGCAAGTCCATCTTCCCTATATACTCGCCCATCTCTCGATAATCGGCATGGGAGCTCAATGCCCGTATTTCCTCTACCTGTGCACGGAGGGGCATACGGTTTCCTAAAACCGATACTTCGGACTCCTTGTCCCTGATTCTGCGGCCGAGGGTGTTCTTCGCCATAAAACCGGCAATAAGAATGGTATTTCTCGAATCGGCAAGATTGTGGAGAAGATGATGTACGACCCTCCCTGCTTCGCACATACCGGAGGATGAAATGATGATGGCAGGCCCTTTCAGGTCGTTGAGTTCCTTCGACTCGGCCACGCTGTCGATATATCGAAGGGAATTGAACCCGAAGGGGTTTTTATGGTGCTGAATAAATGCCTCTCTCGTCTCGCTGTCGTAACATTCCGGGTGGACCCTGAAGATAGAGGTCGCATTCACAGCCATCGGGCTGTCTACGAATATAGGGATGTCACCGATCTTTTTTTGGTCCGCGAGGAGATGGAGATAAAAAATCAAGTCCTGAGTGCGTTCTACGGCAAAGGCGGGAATGATGATCTTGCCTCCCCGCGCAGCCGTTTGATTTACGATCCGTTCCAATTCGTTCATAATGTCGGACACATTTTCATGGGTCCGGTCGCCATAGGTGCTCTCTAGTACTAAATAATCGACATCGGGGATCGGGTCGGGATCGCGGATAATCGGTTTACTCATTCTGCCGAGATCACCGCTGAAAACTACGGTAAGAGGCGCCCCGCCGTTTTGCGCTATTTCACAATAGACCATCGAGGAACCGAGTATATGACCGGCATCGTAAAACATGATCTCTACATCCCTGGAAACAAGCATTTTTCTCCTGTAGGAAATCGAAACAAACTGGTGAGTTGCTTTCATCACATCGTTCTCGTCGTACAATGGTTTCCAGTCAAATTTTTCACCCCGTTTCCGGGCCTGCTTTTCGTGCCACTCGGCGTCCCGGGCCTGAATTTTCGCGCTGTCCATCATGATTAAGTTGGCGATGTCCCTGGTTGCGGACGTGGAAAAAATATTTCCGTCATAGCTGTTTTTGCAGAGCAAGGGAAGAAGACCGCAGTGGTCGTAATGGCCGTGAGTCAGGACCACCGCATCGAGCCCGCGGGTGTCGGGAATCCACTCCCGGTTTTTTTTGTCGGCCTCCGCGCGTTTTCCCTGAAAAGCGCCGCAATCGATCATGATCCTTCCGTTTTGCGTTTCGAGTATATGTTTCGAACCCGTTACTTCTTCCGCCGCACCCTGTGAATAAAGTTTCAATGGACTCCCTCCTTTTTATTCTTATAGATATTTATTACTATATTATTTATAATAAGCCATAGGGGGGGATCTTACAATGGATACATTTTCGGGAAAGGTAATTGAAACACTCAAACAGGCCATTATCATGGAAAAACAGGGAAATGCATTCTACGCCAAGGTGGCGGCGGAAGCGGAAGATGAAGGAGTAAAAAGTATATTTACCACGATGGCGGATGAGGAGAAGCGGCATACCGAGTTCTTATCGCAACATTATTCGGAATATGTAAAAAACGGCAGTTTTGCCCCTTCGATCAGCCATCGCAATTCTGAAGAAATTGCAGACAAAATTTTAACCGCAGATATGAAAAACGCAATCGAGGCGGCGGGGTTCGAGGCGGCGGCCGTTTCCGCGGCCATAGACATGGAGAAAAAATCAATCGATCTCTACAGCACGCGGGCGAAACAGACGGAAAACCAGGCGGAAAAAGAATTTTACAATATGCTTGCAAAATGGGAAACCACCCATCTCGATCTTCTTGTGGAATTAAACAACGCCGTTTTAGAATCGGTTTGGAACGAAAACAGTTTTTGGCCTTTCTGATAGACAGCGGATGAGGGGAATTGAACCCCCAATTAGAGCTTGGGAAGCTCTCGTGTTACCACTACACCACATCCGCTCGAATTAATAAAAAATATATCGTTTCATCCCTGATGTGTCAATTATTATTCTTCAGGTCCTTGAACCGGTTCTTCCGGAGAAAGAACGGTGTGGCGGATGATTTCCCGGTCGAAAACCGAAAGGACCAGCATTGTTCCCTCTTCAACCGTGTACGGAATGCCGATTTTGCCTCCGGTATGCTTGAGGGTAAGGATGTTTTCCCGGTCTCCGTCCATACTAACGGCTTCGAGGGTCAGATCAACAATGATTGGATAATCCGGCAGGGTCCGCTCGAAAACCCCGAATATTTTCCCCTCCGGTACATTTTCAGGCTCCGTCATGACCAGTTCGATAAGTTCATCCGGGTTTCGGGCCGTTCCGGGGGCAGGGTCCTGATCGATAACTATTCCGGGACTTTCTTCCCCCTCGGCGGGACGGGCGGTAAAGGTAAAGGGTACTTCCAGCACAAGCAGACGTTCGATGGCCTGATCGTACCGCATACCTGTGTATCGGGCCGCCTCTATGGTCCTTCCTTCCGGTCCGCGGCTTACTACCAGCTCGAGATCGGTCAAACCTGAAATTTCCGCGCCGGGGAGGGGTTTTTGTTCGAGAATCGTTCCCGGATCCGATTCGTCAAAGACTCTGACCACCGGGCGTTTGATCCGAAGCAGCGGTCCGTGGGTGGTAAAAAGGGTCTGCAGATGAAGTTCCAGGTCTTCAAGTTTCCAGCCGATATAATTTTCCACCCGGTCTATGACCGCGCCCTTACTTATCCTCATCACAACCTTGCTTCCCGCCCGGACTAAAGATCCCCGATCCGGGTCCTGAGACAGCACCGTGCCCCGATCGCCGGGATTGGCGGAATACTGCATCTGGATTCTCGCATTCAATTCCTTTTCCTGCAGGGCTAAAACTGCATCTTCCAAGCTCTCCCCGACAAGATCGGGAACCATGGTTTCTTCCGCCCCTTCGATGGAAAGAAGAAAGGCGGCAGCCCCTGCAAGGAGCATCAGGCCAATAATACCGGCAAATAAAAGGATTATCGTACGAAACTGTCTGCGGGAAGCCGTATCTTCGAGCGCTCTTCTCTTTACCCTCATTTGTTTCTCATCTCGCCATCGGCAGCTTTCGGCTTTAGGTTCCGAGCACGGTGCCGGTAAAATTATGGGTCCCGTTTATAAAGGATTTCCAGTCCATGGCCTTTTTTGCCTGCTTCTGGAGTTTCTTTACCGCCAGGACGCCGTTCCCTGTTTGTATCAGAATTCCTTCTTCCTTGTCTACACCCAGCACTTTTCCCGGTTCGCCTCGCGGCGGCGATATATTCGGATAAACCGAAGCTTCGAGGATATAAAGAACCTGTCCGTTCCAGATGGTATACGCTCGGGGCCAAGGCAGGAGCGCTCTGGTCATCCGCTCAATAGATTCCGCGTCTTTTTCCCACTCGATAAGTCCGTCTTCTTTTTTCAACAGCGGGCAGTAGGTCGCTTCTGCTTCCCTCTGCGGAACTCCTTCAACATCCCCCCGTTCAAAACCCGCAACCACTTCGGCGAGGAGCCCCGCCCCGATTTCACCCAAACTTTTTGCAAGGGATTCACCGGTCTCGGCTCCCCTCAGTTCGACCCGTAACTGCGCCAGGATATCTCCGGAATCCATGCGTTTCGAAAGCCGCTGGACCGTTACACCGGTTTCCCGCTCCCCGGCCAGAATCACAGCGGTTATAGGCGAGGGTCCCCGATATTTGGGCAGGAGCGACGGATGAAGGTTAATGCCTCCTTCGGGAAAAAGGCGGAGAAACGATTCAGGAAGAATTTTTCCATAGGAAACGACAACGAGAAGATCCGATTCATATTTCCGTATTTCAGTTTCGAGTTCCGCGTCAAACCCGGCAGCCTCGACGACCGGAATCCCCAGGTCCAGGGCAGCCGCTTTTACCGGATTGACCTTCCGTTTCTTCCCTCTGCCTGCATAAGTATCCGGATGAGTCATGACCGCGGCAACCCAGCCGCGGGAAGCGAGGGACTCGAGGGACGGAAGGCTGATGTCCGACCCTCCTGTAAAAAAAACCTTCATCAGGCAGGAACTTTCTTGTTGTACATCTTAATAAGCCGCTTTTTCTTCTTTTCCTCCAGCCGATCGAGGAAAAGCACCCCGTTCAGGTGGTCGAGTTCATGCTGAATGACCCGTCCGAGGACATCATCGGCGTCTAGAGTGAAAGGTTTTCCGCGGGTATCCCACGCCTGGATTGAAACACCTACAGGCCGGATAATATCCGCATAGATTCCCGGAACGCTTAAACATCCCTCTTCGTAGGGTATCTGCTCCTGAGCGGTACCGATAATTTCCGGATTGATAAATACACGGGGGATGTCATTCGGGGCTTCGCACACAAACATCCGCAGGTTTTCACCGATCTGAGGGGCGGCAAGACCGAGCCCCTTTCCTTCCCGCATGGTAGCAATCATCGCCTCCGCGAGATCGACGATCTTTTTATCAATATCCGGTATTACAGCCGACTTTTTATACAATACAGGGTGGCCAAGTGTATATATCTTCATAATCCACTTCCTGTTTTGAACATATAGAAAAAAATCCATATAGTCAATGAATTACCGTTTTTCTCCATGTATGGTAAAGTGATGATATGAAAAATAAGGCGGATTTTGACTTTGTCCTTGCCTCCCCTGAGGATGACGGGAATATCGGTTCGGTATGCAGGGCTGTAAAAAACATGGGGTTTAACAAGCTCACTATTGTCGGAAAAAGGCGGTTTGATCGGGAAAGAATCAAGGCACTATCAGTCCATGCCGGGGACATTTTCGAAAACAGCAGGACCGTTTCCTCCCTGGAAGAAGCTCTCGAAGGCTCGGTCCTCGCTGCAGGAGTGACTCGCAGAAGAGGCAGGCGGCGAAAGTATATCTCATACACGCCGGAAGAATTCGCCTCTAAGGCGGCATCCTGTCCGGTTGGGACTATTGCGTTGGTTTTCGGCAGCGAAGTACACGGCCTTACGGACCGAGAACTCTCCGCATGCGACACGGCGGTCCATATACCGGCCGATTCCGGGTTTCCCTCTCTCAATCTTTCCCACGCCGTCCAAATTATTGCGTATGTTCTAAGGCGGGAACTTTTATCGGACGGCGCCGGCTCTGCAAACCTTCTCGAAGAAGCCCCGATAGAGCGGAAAGAAACAGTACAACTCGTACAGGATTTGATGAACAATCTCGGGTCAATCGGATTTTTCACCCTCACCGGAAAAGAAGAGATGGGGCTTTTTTTCCGCGATATCCTGCGCAGAGCGCTGCTCGGGAAAAATGAAGCAGAACGGCTTCGGGACATATTCGATAAGATCGAAAAACTCAAGATTCACAGAAGGGAGACCGGGTCTACATCGAGTTCAACGTAGACACCCGCCGGCGGTTTAAAGCCTTTCATCAACCGGCCGACCCTTTTATGTGCCGCGCTAAAGCTGCGGGTTTTGAGAATCAGCTGGAAACGGTGGTTGCCCGAGATGGTCGCAAGGGGACACTCGGCAGGTCCTAAAATTTCATCCCCGGGACCGCTGTTTTGGGACAGCTCGGAAGCTGTTTTCCGCGAAAATTCGAAAACCACCTCTTTCTTTTTTCCGCGAAATACAAACCGGAAAAGCCGCGAAAACGGAGGAAACCCGAGCATTTGTCTGTTTTCCAGCTCGTCCTTGATAAAACTCTCGATATCTCCTTCCTTGGCCCGGCTGATCGCCGGATTCGAAGGCCTGAAGGTCTGAATAATCACCTTCCCCCCGGCGTCGAACCTTCCTGCCCGGCCGGATACCTGGGTAATGAGCTGAAACGTCCGTTCCGCGGCCCGAAAATCCGGCAGAGAGAGGCCCGTATCGGCTAAAATGATGCCCACAAGATCGACACCGGGAAAGTTAAGTCCCTTCGCCACCATTTGGGTGCCGAGCAGGATGTCAAGCTCTCCCGAAGCAAAATCTTCAAGAATTTTTTTTAGTATCCCCCGTCGCCGCACGCTGTCGGTGTCGACCCTGCCGATCCGCGCCTTCGGGAAGAGCCGGGCAATGTCCTCCTCTACTTTCTCGGTGCCGAACCCCGAATATCCAACATCAAGGCTGCCGCAGCCGGGACAGACTTCAACCGGCAGGGTGCTGTATCCGCAGTAATGACAGATCATCCGTCCGTGCTGCTTGTGATAGGTCAATGCGACGGAACAGTGGCTGCACTTCATCTCAAACCCGCAAGTCCTGCAGTGAAAGAAATAGGAAAAACCCCGCCGGTTGAGAAAAAGAATCACTTGCCGCTTCTTGGCTAAGGTACCGGCAATCTCTTCCGCCAGCCTTGCTGAAATGCCGCCTTGTTCTCCGTTCAAATCAACAATCGAAAGCTTTGGAAGTGTTCCCCCTGCCGGCCGCTTGGTAAGATCAATCCGCGTTATTTTCCCCATGGTCATGAGATGATATGCCTCAACCGAGGGCGTGGCGCTTCCCATTACCAGGGCCCCGCCCGCCTTCATCGACCGGTACATGGCAACCTGCCGGGCGTGATAGCGCGGAGTAGATCCCGACTTATACGTTCCTTCGTGCTCTTCATCCAGAACAATAAGCCCGAGGTCCCTTACCGGAGCAAATACCGCGCTCCTCGCTCCCACTACGAGCTTTGCTTCACCGTTGCGGATCCGTTTCCACTCTTCCATCCGCTGCGCCTGCGTGAGGCCGGAATGGACTAAAGCTGCCCGATCGCCGAACCGGTTCCGGACCTCTTTCATTATCTGATGGGAAAGGGCGATTTCAGGCACGAGGTAGATAACGTCTTTTCCATTTTTGATGAGCTGTTCCGCAACGGTCAGGTATACTTCCGTCTTCCCGGATCCCGTAATCCCGAAAAGATAAAACATGCCTTTTTTTTGTTCGAGAATCCTGCGCGCCCCGTCCTCCTGTTCCCGGGACAGCGTTACTTTTTCCGGTTTTTCATACTCGAAGGGCTCTAAAGGCAGGCGGCTCTTTTGGATCCCCCCGGGGAGAATCGCGGCTAAAGCCTCTCCCTTGGAACAGAAGTACATATCGGAGATCCATGCGGCAAGCTCGAGCTCCCCGCGGCCGAAAATCGGTTCCCGGTCCACCACTTTTTCCACCGGTTTGCATGCAAAGTTCCCGGCCGGCTTTTGACTGCTGATTTCCACGATAAATCCGGTAAGGTTTCGTTTCCCGAGAGGCGCCTTTACCCGGCAGCCTGCCTCTGCCGCCTCCCCTTCCGGTAGGAGGTACGTAAAGGGGTGGCGGACCGGCAGATTAAAAAGTACGTGTAAATACTTATACATTAGAAAAAACGTCTTTTGTTCTTTTCAAATCTTCCCATACCGGTTTTCGCAGGTCCTGGTTGCGCAGCACCGCGCTCGGGTGATAGGTGGGAATACAAGGTACGCCCATATATGAAAAGGTTTGGCCGCGGAGCTTGGCCATACTCTCCTGCCGGCCAGAGAGAATGCGTGCGGAAATCCTTCCGAGGCAGAGAATTGTTTTAGGGCGGATAAGAGATATCTGCCGCTCTAAGTATGGAAGGCATGCCGACCATTCATCCGGTTCCGGGTCCCGGTTATGCGGGGGACGACACTTTACGATGTTTCCGATAAAACAGTTGGTCTCCCGTGATATCCCGACAGCCTCGAGCCATTTGTCGAGATACTTTCCCGCGTTTCCCACAAAAGGACGACCGCTTTGGTCCTCTTCGTACCCCGGTCCTTCACCGATACACATGACTAAAGGATCGAGTACTCCTTCCCCCGGTACCGTAAGCTTTCGTTCCCTATGGAGGCCGCATTTCATACAGCCGGAAATTTCCCGGTCAATTTTTTCGAGCTCCGCTTTCCGGCCGCCGGAAGCGGCGAACTTCGGGGCCGGGCGTTCGAGCCGGTACCCGTCAGTGAGAAAATCGGAGGTATCGGACAACACGCTCCAAAACTGCAGCAGTTGTTTTTCCCGTTCTTTGCGGTCCATATTTCCATTCCTTAATATTTCACTTTGTGAAGGAAAAGTCCCCACGGCGGGGCGGTAGGTCCGGCCTTTTCCCGCCGCTTAGAAACCAATATTCTATTCACCTCTTCCTCTTTTTCTCCGCTGCTTTCGAGCTCCAGAAGGGTCCCCACCATCGTTCTTACCATTTTCCAAAGAAATGCGTTCCCCGCAATGTGGAAGACCAAAAATTCACGCTCCATGAAAAAATTTGCCGAGGTAATGTGCCTGACCGTGTTCCTTCGCTCATCATCCGGAGAAGAGAAGGCGGAAAAATCGTGACTGCCGATGAAATAAGAAGCCATATTTGAAAGTTTTTCGATATCCGGCAAATACTTAAGTCGCATACAGTAGCGGTTCTGCCAGGGCAAAGTCACCGCCGCGGGCAGCAGGTAATAGCGGTAGGAACGTTCAAGAGCGTCAAACCGGGCATGAAATTTATCATCCACTAAATCGCTTCTTACAGCTTTTACATCATTCGGCAGGAAAGAGTTCACCGCTTCCGAAAACTTTTCCGGTTCAATGGTATGGATATCCGAAAAAAAGTTGATCACCTGTCCGGCCGCGTGGACCCCCGAATCGGTGCGTCCTGAAGCGGTAACCGTAACGGGGCGTTTATGCATTCGGCCCAAGGAATCCTGTATCACTCCCTGTACGGTACGCTGCTTAGGCTGCACCTGCCAGCCGGCAAAATCCGTACCGTCGTACGCAAGAACGAGGCGGATATTTCTTTCATTCTCCATCGGCAAGACTCTCCAATTTCTTACCGATCTTTTGATGAAATTCCTTTGCGTTTTCCAAGATGACCGCGGGCTTGCTTTTCGACGCCCTTCCCATGCCGAAAATGCGCGCCACCGTCCGTTTTGCGTTTTCCAGCGCCTTTTTCCGCTGTTCCGTGTCTTCTTCCGGACCATGGGAATATTCCAGATACGCTGCAAGATAGAGAACGCCGTCGTATCCGTAGTTTTTGTCCACATCGGGTCCAAGGTTGCCGGCCGCCGACATCCCTTCTTTGCCGGTTTGCTCATACTCTACCGCAAGGGTATAGTAAAACCTCGCCTTCCTGTAGAAAATGTTTCCCAGATAGTCAAAATTGTCTCCCGGAAAAGCCCGATGCATATCGTAGGAGAGCCAAGCCGCACGTAATGCACAGAGCCCGCGTTTGATTGTCGGTGAAAACTCCGGCGGAAAAAAATCGTAACACATCATGGCAAAATAATAGGCGGCGATTCCCTCTTTCAGTGTCCGCGGCTGATCAAAAGCGAGATCATCGAAAATATAGCCGATGGTCTGTTCCCGATATTCCGTTGTGCCCTGCAGCCGCTGCACTGTTTCGGGTGGGGCCTCGGAAAAATCCTTCGGGAAAGCGGCATAATAACAGGAGGGGCACACCATCACCGGATAGATGAGGGGGTACACCGGGCCAAATTTTTTCGAAGGCTCATACTTTCTTCTGAGCTCCTGTGTAAGTTCCCCTGCAATAAGTCTTCCTCCGCCGGAGCGCAGTTCCTCCCGATATACCTCTGTTTCGCACACCGGGCAGATTTCAGGGGTTTTTGAAAAAAACGATAACTTGCTCTGTGTTTCTTCAGCCATACCAATTTCCGATTTACTCTATACCCTATCACCGTTCGATGACAACAACCGCTCCCGCGTATGTTTTTTCATGACTCAAAGAAAGAAACACCCGTCCTCCTCCGTGAGCATCGAACAGTTCTTTGGCCTTGCCGTGAATGATCAATTCCGGCTTTCCGTTCCTTCCGCTGATTACCCGCAGGTCTTTCATCTCGAACCCCGCGATACCTGTTCCAAGGGCCTTCCCGAATGCCTCTTTCGCGGCGAACCGCGCGGCTAAGGACTGTGCTTTGAGTTTATTCTGTAGTTCCATATCCACCAATTCCTGTTCGTGAAAAAAACGGGCCGCGAGTTCCCGTTTGGCTGCCCACGCATACATCCGTTCGACTTCCACCATGTCAAACCCGACTCCCAGTATCATTCCTCTTCCGCCTCCTCCCACTCGATCACGTAGGGAGCTTGTTGAGGTTGATAATTAAGGATGAGCAGGCCGATCGGCGCATCAGGTTTTACCGGAAGTGTGTATGTACCCGGGGAAGCGATACCGGAACAATCCACTACCAGCTGGAGCTGCCCCGGGTCCGTATCGAAAAGTACATTCTGGGTCCCCTGAACCTGTATTGTACCGCTCGACGGGGCGGAAACTACATTAAGGTCCGGTTCGAGATCGAGGGTAACAATATCGATATTTTCAAAGGTTTTGAGAATTACCCGCTCATGGATGACCCCGTGAAATTCGACAACACTTTCGCCGGAAAGAATAGTGATTCCTTCGTCGATTATAAGGGGGACCCGAACGGTAAAGTCCTCCTGTTTCCCGGAAATGTCGATCTCCTCGGTGGGAATACTCTCCAGGTCGGCGATCTGGCTCTCCGGACCTTCAACCTCCACTGTAGACGGCGTAATGAAAAACTGGCTGAGTTCGTACCCCTTCGCCGGGAACCCCGTGATGTCGGGGACCACCTCCAGGCTTTTTTTCATTTTCCTCTCCAGAGCGACCGTAACCTCCATAGGGTCTACGGTTATTTCCAGCATATCCGTAGAAAGGGCGGTCCCCCGCTTGGCTATTTTCACCGCTTCCCGGTAAATACCTTCGCTTGAATATTTCGTTAGATCGACTACGGCCTCGATATCCTCCTCGAGGATACGGAAAATCTCCTCTTCAGAGCCCCGAAGGGTCACCCGTACTTTTTTCGGATAGTTGCCTGCGGGGGTGAAGTTTTTGGGCACCGCAAGTTCGAGGGGAACATTGACAAACCTCTCTTCTAAGTTGATGATACGGTAGAAAAGAAACAGGACGAGGGCCACCGCAAGGGAGATAATTTTCGCCGGCCAGTTGTCTATCAATCGCTCTAAAAACTTATTAATCCTCAACAGGCTGCTCCTCGATTACATTTTCCGGTTCTTCCCTCACGTTGAGAAGACGTTTCACATTCCGTCTGACCTCTTCTAAGGAGAGGTCATAAAAAAGTTTCCCGTCAAAGGCCAGGGAAATTGCGCCGGTCTCTTCGGAAACCACGAGGACGATTGCATCGGAAACTTCGGTAAGTCCCAGGGCCGCCCGATGCCGGGTGCCGAAGCTGCGCCGGATATCCGCCTGCTCGGAAAGGGGGAGAAAACAGCCGGCGGCAATGATCTTGCCGGACTGTATAAACATGGCCCCGTCATGAAGGGGGGTATCATAACCGAAAGCGGAGAGAATGAGACTCGACGAGAGGTCCGCGTTGAGCCGGGTCCCGGTTTCAATGACGTTTTTAAGCCCCACTTTTCTGGTAAACACAATCAAACACCCCCTTCTTCTTCCGGAGAGGATGTCCACCGCGTTGAGTACGCTGTCCAAGTGCTGGGGTTTCGACCTCGAGGTGAGGCGAAACCAGTTACCTTTGCCGATACGCATAAAAAGATTACGCAGTTCCGGTTGAAATACGATGGCAATGATAATAACGATGACCGTGGCCAGACGGTTCAAGATCCAGAGGAGTGTTTCCAGTTTTAGAAAGAAGGCGGCCGCATAGATTACGGCAATGATTACCGCCCCCCGTACGAGCTGTACTGCCCTGGTCTGCACGAGAAGCTGATATATTTTGTAAATGATAAAGGTAAGAATGAAAACATCAAGGACCGGTTTGATCACTGCGTTGAATATCCAGATATTCGAAAGCCATTCCATCTTCTATGTCCCTTTTTTCACCCTTCGAAGCGCCTTGATCATCGTGAGCATCTCTGCATGTTCGGCCACATCGTGTACCCGCAGTATCTGCACGTCTTTAAACGCCGCCCAAGCATTGACGCCGAGGGTCCCGTAGAGACGTTCATCTACCCCTTCCGTCCTGTCGTCTTCCCCGAGCAGTTTTCCGATAAATGATTTTCTCGACACCCCGAGGCAGATCGGCACCCCGAGGGCGTGAAACTCATCGATTCTCCTGAGAATCTGCAGATTGTCCTGCAGCCGTTTTCCGAAGCCGATCCCGGGATCGATCATGATCCGGTCTTTTGATATTCCCTTTGCCTCGGCAAATTCGATACGGAAGGCGAAATAATCTATTATATCCGCAACCGGGTCTTCGTATCGAGGATCGTCCTGCATATTTTTCGGGGTCCCCTGTTTGTGCATGAGAATGACCGGGACCCCCTTTTCCGCGAGCAGAGAGACCAGTTCCGGGTCGTCCTCGAGGGCGGAAATATCGTTGATCATGTCCGCGCCGGCTTCAAGGGCGGCGGCCGCCACGTCCGCCTTCCGCGTGTCCACCGAGATCGGTATAGTTGAAAAATTGCGAATTTCTTCGATCACCGGGATGACCCGGCTCCGCTCTTTCTCCTCGTCGACGTAATCAGAACCCGGGCGGGTGGATTCTCCTCCAATATCGAGGATATCGGCCCCTCCCGCGATCATGCGCCGTGCAGTTTCATAGGCGGCGGCAACAGATCGGTTTCTGCTTCCGGGATAAAACGAGTCGGGGGTACAGTTTACAATGCCCATTACAGCCGGCGGTTCGGTAAAAAGCGAAAACGAGACGCTCCGGCTAATAGACGGATATCGTCTATTTTCCATGTCACCTGAGTATAGAGGAAAAGAGGCAATTAGTGAACAATGTACTTTGCAAAATTCCTTAAATTACAGTATACTGGAGGTAAGTAAATATCTCTCCTGGAGGGAAATGTGAAACGAATAGTATTTATATCCATTTTGTTCTGTTTGCTGTCGTCTTTTGCATGGGCACAGTTCTATGAACAGTTGTCTCAGGAAGAACGCAAAGAGCTGGCTGAAGCTTACTACATGGTCGGCGAACAGTACAAAAAGGTCGGAAAAACGGAAAAAGGCAATGATTTCATCGCCATGGCTTTTCGGATTTATCCGAAACTAAAAACCGAGGCCATAGAACCGGGAAAAACGCCGGCTCGGGCAAAACCCACTGTTGTCGGCGAATGGCAGCCGACCTATAGTCCGGTACCTGCGGGTACGACCGCTAAAAACGCAATTATGTATCAATTTTCCCGTTTCCTTCGCGGTTTTTTCACGGAAGACAAAGAAACCATGCTCGAGATTATCGATTCACGACTGTTTATTCCCGGTATTGAACAGGGGCTGCCTAAAGCGGAAATCGACGCAAGGCTGCAGTATTTCTTTTTAAACGAAGAAGTATCAACCGTTCCCCCCTCCCGAATCGTTGATTTGCAGAGCCTTTCTTTCGACCCTGTGGAACGGGCGGTCTGGAAGGCGGAAATATCCACGGCACAACGACCGAAGATCGATTTGAAAAACTATGTACCGACTAAAAACGGAAAACTTACCTTCTTTTTCCGCATAGTGGGGGACCAGTGGCTTATTTTCGCGGTCAGTTCTTTGCCCGACGGGGTCGAACGGATTGTATCGCCTGAAGAAACAATCCGCGACACCTTTGTTGCCTGTATTCAGTCGTTTATCGATGGAAATGCCGAAAAAGCAAGCAGCTATTTTACCGACCCCTTTCTCAATATACCTTTCGGCAAAGAGGTGGGAAGAGATGAACTGTTGGAAACTTTTAAAGGCTACTTCGAAGAGTACGACTTTTCCGGACTTATGAAACAGCGGGTCCGATTCGATATCTCGGAATCGAAACAGGTCACCCACCCGGGTGGCAAGGCATATAAGGTGCTCCTGGAATTTGTTTCCGATGATGTGAAAGAGTTTCCCTTTTGGGACAGTTTCAGCGGCTACTATGTCGTTTTTGACGAGCGCGAAAACACCTGGAAAATCTTCGCCATATTCTAAATTTTTCGACATAGCCGCAGTCGGCAGGCAGGAAGTCGGAAAACAGGGCGTGTAAAATAGTCATTTTTTTACACTCCTTGCACACGGAGAATCGCTCTTCATACACGGCGCACAGGCGGGTTTCTTCATCCAGATATTCGCAGGGTGAAGAAAAATCGGTGTAATAACCGACGGTAAAGGAAAACTTTTTCTCATAGCAGCAGACACCGCAGCCTTTACACAGCTGCTCCCACCTGTGCCGGCGCAGTTCCCTTCTTTTCTTAATACTGTAACGGTGCGAAATACCCCGATTCATCTCTGCCGCTTCTTTTGAAATGGATTACTTCTATTTCCACAGGAATATATTCCCGGCCGTAATCCGAATAGGTCGGTGATCTATAGGTAAAATAATAAGTTCCGCTCCTAGAGGAAAAAATATGTTCCCTTAACGGAGCCAGGCCCTTCGGCTGATACAAATAAATTTCTTTTCCGCCGGTCTCGTTACATAAGAAAGCAAGTTCTTCATCCGCGGGCTCCGGGGAAAGATTCACACAGTAAAACGGGACATGGTTGTTTTCCAAAAACTGCTTCATTTCTATAAGGCCGTATTGAGAAAATGCTCCTTCGCCGACCTTCCCCCGGGTAATAAAAACTACCGCTTTTCTTGCAGTTCCGTCTAAGAGTTGAGAAACAGCCAGCCGAAGACCCGTATCAAACCGCCAATCCGATGAAAAATCCTGCTGTAATGCGGATTCTATGATTTCCTCTTCCGAAGCTCCCGCCTCCGCGGCAACAACCGGTATCGCAGCGGTGGAAACAAGGCGGACATTACCATTCGGGCCGACGGCATCCAGAACCATCGAAATCGCCTCCCGCAGCTGCTCGGTATAAGCGGTCATCTCCGCCGATTTATCGACTAAAAGGGTAATATCGGCAAATTGGGCTTCGTTCACCGTGTGATCTAACCGCGGCTCTATTACCGGCCTTCTTCTTTCGGTGAGAATAAAATTACTATTATCGAGACCTGTCACCGGTTCGCCGAGCCTGGTGGTGACGGTTGCGGCCAGAATCACCTCCGGATGGTCCACCCCGTGGACCCGGTCGACCTGCACAAATAGTCCCGAGTAAATGCTGGAAATCTCCGAAAGAATTGCAATATTCCCCCGGTCGAAATCGACGGCGACAATATTTCCGTTGTCATCCTGTTGCGCTTTTAGAATTTTTTCGCCCCGGCCTTCGAGATCGGACAGCACGCGCACTTCTTCCGTATCGAGGTTGAGGCTCACAATCCTCCCGGTGTCGGCCACCAAAAGGTGGTTGTTTCCGAACAAGGAAAGCCCCTCCGGCGCTTTCAGGTCACCGTCCCCGAGGGATCCGACAAAATTGCCGCTCTCGTCAAAAACGGCAATATATTTTCCGAAGGTGTCGGAAACATAAATCAAACCGTCTTTATAAACGATTCCCGAGGGAGATCGAAACCCCGTGAAAGTGGAGGTTTTCCTGCCGAAAGAAAGAATAAAATTTCCTTCTTCGTCAAACTTACTGACCCGCCGGTTTCCATAATCAGTGACGTAGAGATATCCTTTTCCGTCGGCGGTAATAAACTGCGGTCCGACCAGCTTACCCGCTCCCCTTCCTGTGCCGCCGAAAGTCTGTACGATATAGCCGTCCCGGTTGCATTTTGCAATCCGGTCCCCTTCGAACTCCGTAACAAACAGGTTCCCGTCCATACCCTCCGCAACATCAAAAGGATGATCGAATCCGTAAATCCCTCCGCGCAGCCGTTTTTGCAAAGCTCCGTTTGTATTGAAAAGCACGACTTCGTTGGAGCCGTACGCAACAACATAAAATCTTCCGTCTGAAATATGGAGAACGGAGCTCGGCCGCACAAAAAGGTTATAGTCCTCCAACTCTCCTTCGATTTCCGCCGAAACAACATACCGCCCCCCTTCGTAGAGCTCCCGGCCGAGTCCTTTCCTGTAGGAAACCACGTCAAGAGTGTTCTGAAGAAGAGGCGTGCCGCCTCCCGACTCGATGATTCCTTCCCAAATGTTGATTGCTGTCTCGGTAAATCCCGAACGGAAATAGGCCCTTCCAAGCCATTCCTGAATAGACGCATCCTCCGGTGTGTAGGAAAGGGCTTTTTCAAAGGAGAGAATCGCCTTGTTAAAACTTCCGCCGTTATACGCCTGCACTCCCCATCGAAATTCCTCCTCCGCGTACACCTTGTTCATGTCCAGTTCCTCCTGCGCGTCTATAGAAAGAGGAATAATGAGGAACAAAAAGAATATTACTGATGATAATCCGAAAAGACAGCGCTTGAGGAGATTCACGGTAGAAATATACACTGTTTATACGAAAATATCTACCTTGCGCTCTTCTATGGGCAGAGAAACGTCTCCCCGTAATCCAAGATATAAGATTGCCTTAATTTCCCGTTCTTCGATTAACGGCACATCTCTTGGAGGAGACGGGAATACTGTCTGTACCGGTTGAGTTACATGATCAACCATAAACAACTCCTCACTTCTATATTCGGAATAAAAACGAATTGCTTTACTCTTTTTTTTCACCTAGCACCACGCGGATATGTTCGGCGATTGTTTTGTTCCCCCCCGCCTTATCGAGCGCTTTCCGCAGATAGTCTATGGCCACTTCCGGCTTGCCTTGTTGATAATACACCCAACCGAGAGAATCGAGATACGCGGGATTTTCAGGCTGTTTTTTTATTGCCTTCTTACACAACTGTTCGGCTTTTTCGAGCCGCATTCCCTCCTCGGCCAAGGTATAGCCGAGGGAATTCATCGCATTGGCATTATCGGGATCTAAAGACAAGGCCTTTTCGAAGAATTCGATTCCTTTTATTTTCTGCTTTTGCATATACGCAATATAGCCGAGGGCGGCATAGGTCTGCGGTGATTCGTATCCTCCCTTAATGAGTTCATCGAATTCGAATTGAGCAAGGCGGAACCGGCCGGTAAGGGCGTAAATAAAACCAAGGACCATCCTGCATTGGTAGATGTGAAGAAGATTTTCGGAAACCGTAACCACCTGTTCAAGATAGAGGAGCGCGTCTTCATATTTTTCGAGCTTGGTATAGCAGAGTCCGATGTAATATGAAAGCACCGGATTCGAACCGGGTTCGCTGTCGATACCGAAAAACTCCTCGAGGGCGTTTTCGTACCGTCCCATTGAATAAAGCCGTATTCCCGTAGACAAATCGTACTGCATTACCAGGCCTTTTTAAACATTTTTACCTCATACTCTGTTTCAGGTGTATGGTTGATAGGATGCAGATAGACCGGGCTGATGGATAAATTCCCTTTAGAAACCGCTTCCCAATCTGAACCCGCTTCCGGTTCAGCATGGGGAACCGCTCCGGTAAGAAAAAGATAGGTATCCCCGTCCGGCGCCTGGAATTTTTCCAGTCCGTCCTTGTATAAACGTCTCGACGGATGGGTTATGTTCAGCGCGTCCGGCGACTCCGGGCTGTTCGGCGCATTTATATTGACAAAATGATCGGGGTGCCATAAATCGACGAGGACTTCTAAATTGGCGCGGATAAAATTAGCAAGGGACGTAAAATAATACGGAGCTTTCCGCGTGTTGAGGGAAAGAGCAATCCCGGGAATTTTGCTCAAGGCGGCCTGACGCGCTGCCGCAACAGTGCCTGAGTAGATGATATCGGTGCCGATATTAGGCCCAATATTGATACCGGAAATGACCACATCCGGAGTAACAGGGACGGCTCCGAGCAACGTGTAGAGAACACAGTCCGCGGGCGTACCATCCATGGTATATCTGCGCTCCCCGATTTTATGCAGCCGTACCGGCTCTTTTAAGGTAATTCCATGGGAAGTTCCGCTTCGTTCGACTTTCGGGGCGACAATATACGTTTCATGTTTTTCACCGAGCACCGTATACAAAGCATCCAAACCCGGACTTTCGATTCCGTCGTCGTTAGTGAGTAGAATAATCACGGCTCAAACCTTCCCGGCACGTCGATAACGGAAATGCCGCTGTCAGGGTCGCACATAATGGTTTCGGCGTTGAAACCGAAAATTCTTTCATACTCTTCGAGCCTTTCAACATAGGCATCGAGGCCTTTCTCCCGAACCAGACTAACCGTGCAGGTGCCGAACCCTGAACCGGTCAGCCGCGATCCCAAAACATCTTCGAGCTCCCAAGCCCGCTTTACCAACCAATCGATCTCCGGACATGAAACTTCGTAATTGTCCCGAAGGCTCTCGTGGGATTTATTGAGTAGTTTTCCGAGGGAAACAAAATCGCTTTTAATAAGCGCCCCTTTTCCTTCGAGAACCCGGTTATTTTCCTTGACTACATGCATGCAGAGTCGTCGTGTATTTTCAGGGACAATCCCCGTGCTCTGTTTCAAATCTTCCGCCGTAAAGTCCCTGAGCGACTGACCGATTCCCGTTTCCCGCAAATATTCCAAGCAGCGCCGGCATTCATCCTTCCGGAATTGTATCTCCTTATCCGCGGCCACTTTGGGAATGTTCGCAATGGTGAGGAGAATAACAACCCCTTCCCGTTTAAGAGGTATATGTTCATATTCGAGATCACGAACATCGATGTAAAGGGCCCTCTCCTTTTTACAAAGAGCGGAGGTCATGAAGTTAGCGATCGACGTCTCTTTACCGATAAATATCGACTCCGCACCCAATGCCAGTTCAATACACTCCTTATCTCCTACCGGCAGGTCGAGAAGCCGCCTTAATGCGTAAATCGTTGCTGTACAGAGGGCGGCTGAGGCTCCGAGACCTATTTCCTGGGGTATTTTCCCGGAAATGGTAAAATTGAGTCCTTTTTTAAGCTTGTGTCCCTGCTCGAGGATCTCGCCGATGACGCCCTTTGGATAATTCGCCCAACGGTCTTCACGCTTATACTTCAGGTTTGCAATGGTCGAACGTTTCCGTTCCTCGAAATCCGCCGCAAAAAAACGAAGTGAACTGTCTTTTCTTTTAGAAACCGCCACTTCTACCCGCCGGTTGAGCCCGAATTGGAGGATATATCCTTCGTTGAAATCAGACTGGTCACCGAGAAGGGTCACAACCCCCGGAGCGGAAACAATAACCTCCGGGACTGATCCATATTCCTTACGATGCAGAGAAATAATATCGCTCATGTACTATATACCTGTCTGAGTATAATAGAGGAAAATTACCTTTCGTGCAATAAAATATGAAAATTAGGCTATTCTTTGATACCGTATTTCTTCTTAAAACGTTCTACCCGTCCCGCGGTATCCACCAGCTTCTGTTTTCCGGTGAAAAATGGATGACAAGCCGAACAAATTTCTATTTCCATATCATTCACCGTCGAACGGGTCTCGATAACGTTCCCGCACGCGCAGGTTATTTTTGTATGATCATATTTCGGGTGTATATCTTTTTTCACGAAGTACAACCTCCAATCTTTCTTTCATTTCGTAAAATTATCAGCCCAGTTCCTGAGATGCCGTCGAGGTGTTCATAGACCTCAGGAAAGCCTTATTATTCTTCGTTTTTCTCATCCTGTCAAGAAGCAGCTCGATGATTTCTATGTCGTCCATCGGGCCTATCACCTTTCGCAGGACCCACATCTTATTGAGTTCCTCTTCCGTAAGGAGCAGTTCTTCTTTCCTCGTCCCCGATTTTTTGATGTTGATGGCGGGGAAAAATCTCCTGTCGGAAATCTTCCGGTCGAGATTTATTTCCATATTACCGGTCCCTTTGAACTCTTCGAAAATCACCTCATCCATCCTGCTTCCCGTTTCGATCAATGCGGTTGCCACGATGGTCAGACTCCCGCCGTGCTCAATATTCCTTGCCGCTCCGAAAAATCGTTTCGGCTTATGGAGGGCATTGGAATCGACGCCGCCTGAAAGGATCTTCCCCGAAGTAGGGACCGTCTGGTTATATGCCCGGGCGAGCCGGGTGATCGAGTCGAGAAGGATAACGACGTCCTTTTTGTGCTCTACCAGCCGTTTGGCTTTTTCGATGACCATTTCCGCGACCTGTACGTGCCTGGTTGCCTGTTCGTCAAAGGTGGAGGCTATGACCTCTCCATTGACATTCCGCCGCATATCGGTGACTTCCTCGGGGCGTTCATCGATAAGAAGCACAATCAACTGTATTTCGGGATTATTTTCTGTGATCGCATTGGCCACTTTTTGCAGCAGAATTGTTTTTCCCGTCCTCGGAGGACTCACGATCAAACCGCGCTGACCTTTTCCAATCGGACAAAAAAGATTAATAAGCCTCGTCGAAGGATCGCCTGCCGTCGTTTCCATATTGATCCTCTCATTCGGATAGAGAGGAGTAAGATTATCAAAAGGGACCCTGGTTTGGGCTATAGAAGTATCATCATAATTAACCCCTTCCACCCTGAGCATTGCAAAAAACCGTTCTCCTTCTTTCGGCGGACGGATCTGGCCGGCAACGGTGTCGCCGGTCCGCAGATTAAATAATCTGATTTGTGACGGCGACATATAAATATCGTCCGACCCCGGCAGGTAGCTGTTCTGCGGTGACCTTAAGAAACCATATCCGTCCGGAAGGATTTCCAGAGAACCGTAGGCGTGAATAACTCCGCCGTTTACCGTGTGGGTTTTTAATATTTGAAAAATCAGTTCCTGTTTCTTAAGGAGCATTAATTCGTCCCGGTTCTTCCCCATTTGGACCGCCAGTTCGCGCAGGTCGGGCAGTGACATCCGGGTCAATTCGTTTATGCTCATCTTCGCTTTGGTCCCGTCATCAAGGTTGTTGAAATCGTTCCTATTATTCTTGACTGCTACCGGCTTTTTAGATTTCGAACCGCTCTTTGCGTTGCTGTTATTGCTTTCGTTAGTGGAATTCTGACCGGCTTCTTCATTTTGTTTTTCTTGGTTTTCCATGGTATCCACATCCCCATTTGTCTGCGGGTCTTTAATCAATTCAACCCTGATTTTCTTCTTCTTCCCTTTCTTTTTTCCGCCGTTTCCTCCGGGGCTTCCGTTAGCAGGTTCAAAAGCGTCCTGTGTATCAGTTTCTTTTTTTTCTTCTTTTTTTTCTTCCGATGTCTCCCCGGATTCAGACAGGCCAAGTTCAAGGTTTTGGTTCTGAGTATCCGCACTACTCTTGCTTTTTGCCATTCGTAATTACTCCAGTATTATTTTTATTCAGCCATAAGCCTTGGTTTGATTGGGTTTTGCCGGTTTGTCGAAAAGGGTATATAGTTAAGTATATTGATACTCTCCTTCACTGTCAACAAAAAGATTCTTTTTCTCGCCGCACGTAACGGTATAAAATGAGAAAAGCTGCCGCACAGGCTTTTTCTCGAATGCTGCTCCTCTCTCCAAAAAAACGAAATTGAAATGCCTTTCCATTTCCCTTTTCTCCTTGAATTCCGATCCATACGGTTCCGACCGGTTTCAAAGAATTCCCGCCTTCCGGGCCTGCAATCCCGGAGATCGATACACACCAATTCGCACCGCTCTCGCTACGGCCGGCGCCCGCTAAATCGAGCACCGTTTGTTTCGATACCGCACCGTAGGTGCATAAGACCTCTTCCGTAACCCCAAGGAGCAATTTTGCTTCATTTGCGTATACTACCCAGCCCCCCCATAAAACATGAGAGCTGCCCGGCATCTCGGTAAGTTTTGCGCAGCAGAGACCGCCGGTGCACGATTCGACAAATGCACACCGCTCTTCATGCCGGTTAAGCTCAGAGAACAGAATCTCTTCAGGGGTAACCCTACCGGCAAATCTCCATCCGGCAGGTATTCCAAACTTTTCAGCAAGATCGGAGGCGCTCAAGTCCGGAACAAATCCATACTCAAAATTCTCGACTAGATTATGCGTTTCACTGTTCTCTATGAAAAAGCGGGATATTTTTTCCCGTTTCTTTCCAAGGACGATCCATGTTTCCGGCGCCATCATCGATAGACTTGCTAAACGTGCTGCACGTTCTCTTTAAGCTGCGAAACAGTCGCCGTGAAAATGTCTACCTTTTCAGGTTCTTTGATCATCTCACATTTCCCTTCAAATACTACCCCGTCTGCGATTTTCAGCTTTGCAGTTTGCACGTTACCAAACACCTGTCCGGTAGAAAGCATTTCCAACTTGTCCCTGGCAATAATATCGCCATGGACGACGCCGCCCACCACAATGGAGCCTACTTTGATGTCTGCCTTGACAAGGGCACAGTCTTCTATATAGAGAAAACCTTCACTCTCGATTCTTCCTTCAAACTTTCCGTCGATTTTAAGAGAGTTGGTAAATCTCATGGTGCCGTTAAAGTTTGTCCCCTTTCCCAGGGTTGTTGTGATGCGCTCAAGACTTTTTTTCTCAGAATTTTTTGCCATTTTTATTTTGTCGTCATAATAAATACACCGTCCCAATCCTCGGGGGGCGGTTTCTCTATGTAATGTTGACACCGCTGAACGTAAACTTTTGAGGGTCCGTCATTTGGATCAACTTCCAGTGCCTGCCGGAAATAATCTCCGGCCTTCTCGAAGTTCATCAATTTATACTGCTTTCTGCCTTCTCCAAAAAGGTCAAGGACTTTTTTCTTATTTTCGTCCATATTCTCTGTTCAACTGTCCTGTCAGCGAAGCTGCTCCGTTTGTTTCATTTGCGAAAACTTCTTTTGAAATTTCTCTTCTAAATCTAAAAGTATCTGTTCCGCTTTCGGGGGATTTTCGTCGATATTCTCCTTAAGCTCCTGTATTTCCTCTTTCAGTCCTCCAAGGGCAGCCAATACCTGCTCGCATTCACCGGTTACGTGCTCACGAAAGTTTTCTACTTCCTTTGGGTCACGGTTTTTCAGATTTCTCGCCCGTTCGAGGAGTTTTTCGACCGGCTCTTTCAAATGTTCGGTAAAATAGAGCAGGGACTGGCTCAACGACTCAATTTTCGCAATATGCCGTTCTTTGCCGACCACTTGTTTTTCGAGCTCCCGGTGCCTCAAGACGGCGCGTATTCTCGCCAACACCTCGGAAAAATTAAAGGGCTTTGTAATATAATCCTCAACCCCCAATTCAAACCCTTCCACCTTGTCCTTTACATCATCCATGGCGGAAAACATAATTATGGGGGTATCTTTTACATCGGCGAAATCTTGGTGGGTTTTTATTATTTTTGTCACTTCCCAGCCGGTAAGTTTAGGCATGATATTGTCAAGGACCACCACGTCCGGCCGGAAATCAAGTATTCGATCCAGCGCCTCTTCCCCGTCCTGGGCCATCTCAACGATAAACCCGAGCTTGGTAAGCATTACATCAAAAAAGTCGAGATTGATCGGTTCGTCGTCTACGATGAGAATTTTTGTTTTCTCGTTCAAATTGTTCCCCCTTCGGGTCCTTTTATTCTGCTATAATTGGCGAATCTTGTCAATCGGCTTTTCTTCGCCGTCTTGCAATACGAAGCACAATTCCTCCGACCAGCCCCAAACCCCCGAGAAACAATAGAACGAATCCGAACCAATCTCCCAACCGGGTATAAATCGTTGTTTCCGCAGCATACACCGGCGCTTCAGCAACGAGAAAACCTTCCACAAAAGGATCAAAAAGTGCTATTATCCGGCCGTTCGGACCGATAATACAGGTAATCCCTCCGTTGGTACTTCGTACCATCGTACGTTTGGTTTCCAAACTTCGAAACACCGACATCGCCATATGCTGCATCATTGCCGGAACAGAAAAAGACCAGCTGTCGTTGGTCAGGTTGACGATCACTTCAGCGCCGTTTTTTACAAACTCCCTCGAAATATATCCGAAGGTATCTTCAAAACATATCGGTGTTGAAAATGAAACTCCGTCTGCTTCAAATACGGTATAGTCGGTCCCTTTTTCCCAGAAGTGGGTATCGGCGTTCCGCAGCCATTCATAGATTCCGGGAAAAGTCTTTTCGAAGGGGAAATATTCGGTAAAAGGAACAAGATGAGTTTTCCAGTACCGTTCCTTAAGCTCGCCTTCTTCGAAAAGAAGGGCCGCGTTATAATCGATCCGTCCCTTTGCACCGATACGCTCGAGCTGCCCGTCGTCGTTCCCGAGGACATAGGGAACGTCTTGTCGCTTCAGAAAGTTTAAAAGCCTCTCGACCAGCTGAAAGGTTTCCCTATTCTGCCGGTACTTGGAATGAAATTCTATAGCCGGAACAAATGCGGTTTCCGACCAAACAACAATTTCCGGATCCTTTTCCATCGCTTGTTTGCTTAGGCTTATGAGAATATCTAAAGCATCACCGTAATCGTGCTTCCATGGGTCAACGTTGTGCTGAATGAGTGCAGTCCGCCACTGTTTCGCATCGGAAATGTCTGATTTTGTAACAATCCCGAAAATTACCGCTGCTGCAAACAAGCCGGCGAATACGTATGCCTCGATACGGTGTTTCGGGAAAAAAGCGCGGAACCTGCCGAAGCCTTTTTTGAGGGCATTCCCGAGAAAGCAGGAGGGAAATACCGTAAGAAGAGAAACCCCCCATACGCCGAAAACAGCGGATATCCGCGCAAGGGGCAAAAACAGATATTGAGAATAGCCGATTACCCCGTAGGAATAGCCCAAAAACCCGCGGGTCTTTAAAAATTCATAGGCTACCCAGATAACCGCCTGGAGGAGATAACCATAATCAGGGAAAAGGGTATCCGCTAATTTTAAAAGGGGAAACAAAATTAAAAAATAAACCGCATAGATGACCGGGACGATGAAAATTGCAAGAGGATGAAATTTGAGGAGCCAAAAATTAAAAAAAGCGTAACTTACGAACCCGTAGATAAGTCCGAATATCAATGTCCGGACCCAGCCGCTTCTATGGATGATGATAAATACAGGAAAGAAGGCAAAAAAGCCTAACGGGAAAAGTCCCCATTTGGATACGCCGGAGGGGAATGAAAGGCCGAAAAGGCCCGCGGAAGCGAGAAGAAGAGCGAAATCTATCAGAACATCTTTGAACGTCCCGCGGGAGCCGGTCAGAACTCTGGCCATATCATTCCCGGAGAGGCCATACACTCTGCTTCAATTCACGACCCGGTCTGAATGCCGCGACTCCATGATCGCCGACACTTACGATTTCTCCCGTTTTTGGATTGCGCGCTTTTTTTCTGCCCTTGCGGGTCCGCACTTCGAAGGTACCGAAACCGCGCAGCTCCACCACTTTGTCCTCCGAAAGGGCTGTTTTGATTTGTTCGAAAAACTCATCGATAATAATATGAATATCTTTCCTGTTCACGTCTACTTTTTCATAAATATTTTCAATGATTTCAGCTTTCGTTAATTTTCCGTTATCCACAATCGGTTGCCCCTTTCAGTTGGTTCGGCTTTTTTTATGGAGTCAGCTGATGCCGGCCTAGGATTTTACGGTCAAGGCATTGTATTTTTTATGGAGTCTGGATTTTGTCCTTGCTGCGGTGTTTTTATGAAAAACCCCCTTTCGGGCTGCCGAATCTATAAGGCTTGAAACAGTTTTTAGATTATTTTCCGCTTTTGCCGCATCCTTTTCATCGACGGCTTCTAAAAACCTTCGTATTTCCGTCCGCACTTTACTTTTTATCATCTTGTTTCCGATTCTACGGCGTTCACTCTGTCTGTGTCGTTTTGCCGCTGAAGATTTTCCTCTCAATGCAATTACCTCCGGTACATATTGAACTTAGTATAGAGCAATGACCGTATCAGATAATTCTTTTCCCGTCAAGTAGTTAAATCTTTATTGAATCTTTATTGATTCCCATCCCGTTGGTGATATATGCTGATACACATGGGCCGGGTTATTTTCATCGTCTGCTTTTTTCTCTCCATGATACTTTGGGACGTGATTTTGC
>CAYWIK010000007.1:0-57700 GCA_964458315.1 uncultured Spirochaetales bacterium
CGCGGAATTTTGGAAAAAATTCTTGAAGATGACAACGAATACAATGAGACAATGGAATCCAATCTGAAAACCGCCCTGGTGAGAACCCTCAAACAGAGCGGTCTCGACCGGCTCGTGATCTTATACCGTTTAAACAGCCATTTTTCCCTCGAGGCGCATTCCCGTCTCGGCAAACTCAACCTTGATGACGGCGAGTATGATCAGGCAGCTCTTCACTTTATCTTTGTGGTCCTCTCAATTATTTCGAAGGCGATAGAAGAGCTGAAATTCCACGATCCCGAGTACGAATTTGAGCGTTCGGAGGCTTTTTTTGAAGCGTGCACGCGGTATGAATTGATTCAGAATTATTTCGAAAATTCAAATTTATTCAATAATATGGTTTCTCTCGGAGACGCAATCCTCGGCAGCGATGATGAAGCGAATGAAGAATATGCCGAAGTAATAAGCCGAATATGGGAACTCGCCCGATCTTATTCCCCGGATGAGAGAATCAGATTCCTTGTCGATAGAAAATTAGCGTCGCCTCCCTTCCGTTGATCATTACCGGTAAATATTCGGTTGCAACACCACCGCAAATTTCGTAGTCTGCACTTGGGAGACAAAAATGGACTCGCTGATTATCCAAGGCGCGCGCGAACACAACCTGAAAAATATTAACCTCACCCTCCCTCGGAACAGTCTCATACTCATTTCCGGATTAAGCGGTTCGGGAAAATCCTCCCTTGCTTTCGACACCATCTTTGCGGAAGGGCAGCGCAGATATGTCGAGTCCCTCTCGTCCTATGCTCGGCAGTTTTTAGGCAGGATGGATAAACCGGACGTCGACTATATCGAAGGCCTTTCGCCGGCCATCTCCATCGAGCAGAAGACCACCAGCAGAAATCCCCGATCAACCGTCGGCACGGTAACCGAAATCTACGATTATTTACGGCTTCTCTATGCGAGAATCGGAATCCCTCACTGCCCGGTATGCGGGCGCGAAATCCAGGAACAGTCGATCGACCAGATAATCGATACAATACTTGCATATCCTGAGGGTACCCGCCTCATGATTTTATCGCCGGTCGTCAAAGGGAAGAAGGGTGAACACCAGAAAGTACTCGAAGACGCCCGAAAGGCCGGGTTCGTTCGGGCCAGGATAGACGGAGAAATCAAGCAGCTCGAGGATGAAGAGGATGAGATCAAACTTGACAAAAAGAAAAAGCACACCATAGAAATAATCATCGACAGGATAAAACTTAAGGAAGGTTCGCGGAAACGGATCGCGGATTCGGTCGAAACCGCCCTTGATATCGGTGAGGGGCATATGGTTGCCGTACGGAATGAGTGGAATGGAAAGGGGGGTGATGTCGAAGAGTTTTTCTCCCAGCACAGCTCCTGTTCGGTCTGCAACATAAGCATTCCGGAACTCCAGCCGCGGATGTTTTCCTTTAACAGCCCCTACGGAGCCTGCCCGAACTGTTCCGGTCTTGGAATCACCTTGGAATTTGACCCGGACCTCGTTATTCCTGACAAATCCCTCTCTTTTAATGACCGGGGAATCAAGCCGTATAATCCCGAAGCCGCATGGCACCGGAGCTGGTTCGAAGCCCTGGCTTCCCATTACAAATTCGACCTGAACACCCCTCTAGAAGAGCTCCCGGAAAAGATTTTTCAGATCCTCCTCTATGGAAGCAGCCAAAGCATCGACGTACAGTATGTGAACCGTGACCGGACCGGTAAGTTTGAGTATTCATCCCGTTTCCAGGGGGTTTTAAATGACCTTAAACGAAGGTATTTAGAGACGACGTCGGAAAGCGTAAAGGAGTGGCTCGAGCAATTCATGAGCCAGAAAAAATGTCATTCCTGCGGCGGAAAGCGCTTGAAAGACGAGGCCCTTGCGGTTACCGTCGGCGGAATGAATATACACGGACTTACCGCTCTGTCCGTGCACGACTGTATTCGTTTTTTCACCGAGGTAAAGCTTTCGAACCTCGAAAAACAGATTGCAGGACAAATTTTGAAAGAAATTACCTCGAGGCTATCCTTCCTCGACCAAGTCGGCCTTGACTACCTGACCTTAGAACGTCAGGCCTCCACCCTGTCCGGAGGCGAGGCGCAGCGGATTCGGCTGGCTACGCAGATAGGCTCTTCCTTAGTCGGCGTCCTTTACATACTCGACGAACCTACCATCGGCCTCCATCAGCGGGACAATTCCAGACTCATTAATACCCTTAAACATTTGAGGGACCTCGGAAACACGCTCATTGTTGTGGAACACGATGAGCAAACCTTGCGTACCGCGGACTTTATCGTCGATCTCGGTCCCGGCGCGGGAGAAAACGGCGGTTATGTCATCGCCGCGGGAGACTTAGAGACAATTCTGAAAGATCCAAAAAGTTTGACCGGACAGTATTTGTCAGGCAAACTGATGATCCAAAAGAGGGAAAACCGGCGGAAGGGTAATGGAAAAGAGATCGTTATTACCGAAGCGGCTGAACATAATTTAAAAAAAATCGACGTTACCTTCCCTCTCCAGACGCTGACGGTTATTACCGGGGTTTCAGGTTCCGGAAAATCGACATTGTTGGAAGATATTCTTTATCCCGCCCTCCAAAACCACATCGGAAGAAGCAGGCGGCCGACCGGCCGGTACGGTTCCCTCCGCGGTTACGAGGCATTGGATAAAGTGATCAATATAGATCAAAATCCCATCGGCCGGACTCCGAGGTCCAATCCCGCGACATACGTCGGCCTTTTTACGCCGATAAGAGAACTGTTTGCGGGACTGCCGGAGTCGCGGGTCCGAGGGTACAAACCGGGAAGGTTTTCTTTCAACGTAAAAGGCGGCAGATGCGAAAATTGCCGGGGCGCGGGAACGATAAAAATCGAGATGCATTTCCTGCCTGATGTCTACATCACCTGTGATGTTTGCAAAGGAAAGCGGTTTAACAAAGAAACACTCGATGTGCGCTATAAAGGAAAAAATATCTATGAAGTCCTCGAATTGACGGTAGACGATGCCGCTGAATTTTTCTCAACCATTCCCAGAGTCCGGACAAAACTGAACACCCTTCAGGCGGTCGGACTCGGCTATATTAAACTTGGACAGTCCGCCCTTACCCTTTCGGGAGGAGAGGCGCAGCGCGTAAAACTTTCCCTCGAGTTATCGAAGCGGAGCACAGGCAGTACCTTCTATATCCTTGATGAACCCACAACGGGCCTGCACTTCGCCGATGTGAAAAAACTTTTAGAGGTCCTGCAGGCCCTCGTAGATAAAGGAAATACTATCGTGCTGATAGAACATAATTTAGACGTGATCAAACAGTCGGATTACATTGTCGACCTCGGTCCTGAGGGCGGAGATAAGGGCGGAGAAATTGTTGTAAGCGGGACTCCGGAAAAAGTTGCCGCCTGCACACGGTCGCATACCGGAAAATATCTCCGCGGCGTCATGACGGACATCAAGGAGTAACGGTGCGGTTTTTATCGGGCGGGCTTCTTAAAAATCCGGTATGGTTTTTTTTGATAGCTTCGTTGTTCTTTCCCGAAGCCGGACGGCCGCAGGAGGGACAGGAAGGAGAAGGGGCTCCTGAAGAAACCGGGGAAGAAACCGCCGAAGAAATGCCGGAGGAAGACGAGCTTTCTCTATTCCTCAAAACACTACAAATCGACATTCAGACTGCAGGATATTTTGAACTCATCGCATGGTGCCGGCGCCTCGGCCTGTCGGAGAAAGGAACGAAAAACGAACTCGTTTCCCGCCTCTTTTCCCACTACGGATTGGAGAAAGAGGAACTGGAGAAAAAATCCGGGAAACGCATCTCTATCTCAGCTGCAAGGAAAACCGAATATTTTACTATTGAAAAAATCGATGAGGATTACATTCTGCTCGAAGGGAAGGTAATCGTCGAAGTGGAGGAACCAAAAAAAAACGCCCGGCATCTGATCAAGGCGGATAAGATTATTTTCAATCAAGCGGAAAACTTGATGACAGCGTCCGGAAATGTAGAATATTCCCTCTTTGAGGAAGGACGCGAGGAAAAATTTACCGGAGAAAGTCTTACCTTTTCTATCGACTCATGGGAGGGGGTCTTTTTTCAAGGAGTTTCCGAAAGCAAACAGCAAATTGGAGAGGAAATGATCGATTTCCGCTACTATGGGGACGAGATTTATCGGAGCGAAACCGATGTTATCATTCTCAAGGACGGAACAATTACCTCGAGCAAGGTTACCGAACCGTACTATCGTGTACAGGCAAAAAAAGTTTGGGTGTTGGCTCCCGGCGAATGGGCAATTCTCAGTGCTTCAATATATGTAGGTGAAGTGCCTCTTTTTTATTTGCCCTTCTTTTTCCGCAACCGGGACAAAGTAGTGTTTCATCCTGCTATGGGCTTTCGTGACCTCGAAGGATTTTTCCTGCAGACGACGACATATTTTATCGGGTCGGCGGAGGAAAAGAGTGATTCTTTTTCCTTTCTTCAAATCGGAGAAGGGGGGCGGGACGAGCAAAAGAAAGAGCTCAAAGGGATCTATCTCCGCTCCGCGGGAGAAATGAGTCCTTCAGAGGCGAAAACAAAGGAGACGCTCGAACGGACCGGAACATACGGGAAAATCATGGCGGACCTCTATTCCCGTCTTGGACTTTTTACCGGACTGGAAATCAATATCGGCACCATCGACTGGCTTGATCAATTTATGTTTTTAGGAGGAGTCGCGCGGAGCCGGAGCATCTTTTTAGACTCTGAAACAGGCTGGTATACCCCCTTTTGGGCCCTTGAAAGCGGCGGCGTGGGGAGCAGATGGGACAGCTCGTTTTTCGGAACCCGGGAAGCGCCGCTGCGTTACTGCCTCGAACAGCGTTTATCGATCGCGCAATCGATTTTTTCTTTTAACTCCAACTTCGAGTATTATTCGGATCCATACTTCAGGAGAGATTTTTTCGACCGGAGCGAAGAGACCAATTGGCAGGCATTTACAGGCTTTGAACTCGAAGACGAGGAGGAATTTTTAGATACCGGAATCGGTGAAACAAATATTATGCAGTCCCTCGACTGGTATTGGCGCGGGTCCTTTACCCCGCAATTAACCCCTCTCAAGCCGTATATCAATTCATTCCGGATCAACAGAGCGCAAGTCGAATTACGCTGGAAAACAAAAGAATCGGATACCGAAGGGATACATGGACTTGATCCCGATATCGCCGGATATGTTCCTCCTTCCAGCCGCACCGGCTTGAGTTTTCCGGAACGGAGATTTTTCTTTCCCGAAAGCTTTCTCGTCCCGGAAATCGGGATGGATTTTTCGGGAACTTTGATCAATTGGACCGGGCCGAAAAAAAAGTCCGAGTCTCTGGATACCGACGCTGAAAGTCTTGAAACTTTTCCCGGAAAAGGCCTTAAAAATCCATTGTCCGGAGAAGAAGAGCCTTCCCCATTAGAGGAGGAAAAAGAAGAGCCTTCGGAAAGAAGTTTTGAGGAATTGCGCGTTCCGTCCCTTCAGCCCGATTATACGGTAGCGAAACCTAAAGTTTGGACTCCGTTGAGCCAAAACCTTACCTACAGCGTCTCTCCGGCTTTTTCGCTCTATCACCGTTTTGATTCGGAACAGTGGAATCATCCCCGGGACATCGATTTCTCTAAATCCTATTCTCTTGTTAATACCACAGGCGCGGTAAACCTCCGTTACAAAACATCGGTTTTTGAACAATTTTTAACCCTTACTGAAACAATCAACCTGTCGGGAACATTAAAAAATCATTATGGCCCTTCGGAGAACTTGTCGGATACCCAGTGGGAAGCATATCGATACGAAGATTACAATGCGAACAATCTAAAGTTCTTAAACACACTTTCTCTTGACGTTAAGCCGTTGTTGACGGTTAATGCCTTTTCAAAAAGTTCATTGAGCTACTCATTACAATCGATTATTTTTCAAAAGGTTTTCTCTGAGCTCAATGAAAACAATGTTCCCATCTATGAAGACCAAGTCGTCGAATGGACCCGCGATTTTATAAAAAGCCACAGAACAAACGCTTCTTTTATTTGGAATGTCCTTGACGCGGACCAGAGCCTGCAGTTCCAATATATTCTTCCTCCCTTGAACGAGGAGTTTCAGGCGACCGCAAGGATTGTTACCGGGCCTTTCACGACGTATGCCGATTGGAAAAGCGTCAAACTGGAAGAAGTCTGGACTCCCCAGCCTCTGACATTGAGCGAAACGTTCACTTTTCAAGAATTTCTGACCCTCGAGCAGAAGTTTCTCTATACGTTGCAATTTAAGACTTGGATGCGGAGCACCTCGTCCCTCCTCCTGTCCTTTTTCGAGGGAAACCTAAGTTTTCAGGAAAGTTTTATTTTCGGCTCTCCTACCGAGGCGGATAGCGAGACCGCGCCGCCGCTTTTAAAAAATCCTTACTCGAGTGTTTCTAAAATAAAAGTGTGGTGGCTGTCGGCGCAATTCACTGCTTCCAATACAAATCTTTACGAACTCGATCTCGAAACCGAAATTGATCCGGAAACAGGCTGGATCAGACAGGAAGAAAAGGCTTTTCAAGCAGAATCGCTCCAGTTTTCACTCAATATAAATCCCTCGATCGATCCCTTTTGGAAAAACAGAATGAAACTTTCATTTCAAGTGATCACCGGCTTGAACGTTAATTTAATTCGTTTCACTGAAAACACATTAACCTTCGATTTAGCAATTAGATATCAGATTCATGAGTTTTTGGATTTTTCCTTTCGTGTTCAGTCGGAAAATAATTCAATGTATCGTTATTTCAACGGACCCGTCGAGCGATTAGGTATTGAAAGACGATCCCTACTAAAGGACCTCTTAAAATCATTTAATATCTTCGACCCCTCTGCCCGGGTGGAGTCTTTTTTCAATGCCAAGTCCCTCTCATTTTCATTAAAGCATCAGCTTAGGGACTGGAACATGAATCTTGAATATAGGGGAAAACCGACCCTTGCGACGGATGATGAGGGATTTCAATATTACAAGTGGGCCTGGAGTCTAACCTTTCTTGTACAGTGGCAGCCGGTGCCGGAAATCAAGAAAAAAGTGCTGGCTACGGACGAAGATGTGGCTTTTTGATTATCCTTGACGCTTGCCTGCACGGGGATATAAACTTAATACATATGACCATTGTTTTAGAAAATCAACAGACACTCACGGAAGTCTGCGGTGCAAATGATGCGAACTTAAAGATACTCGAGCGGCTGCTTAACGAAAAGGTTTTTTCCAGGGGAAATGAAATTTGCATTCTCTCTGAAGATACGGAAAAACAAGAGCTTTTCAGAGACATCATCGGCCGGCTCAAACAGCATACCCTGATGGGTCACCTGCCGTGTCCTGAGTTGATTGAATCGGTTTTCCAGTCTGAGGCCGCGGGCAGTACGGAAAAGGCCGATGCGTTAGAGCGTGAAAATATCATTATTCCTCCAAGCAGAAATGTTTTTCCGAAAAACTTTCATCAAGCCCAATACATACAGGCGATGCAGAACAACGATATCGTGTTTTCCATCGGCCCGGCAGGCACCGGAAAAACCTATCTTGCGATTGCGGCCGCATTGGCAACTATCTTATCAAGAGAAAAGACGAAATTAATCCTTACCCGGCCTGTCGTGGAAGCGGGAGAAAGTTTGGGATATCTGCCGGGGGATTTGGCCCAAAAGATCAGCCCTTATCTAAGGCCTCTTTATGATGCTATGGACGCGCTGATTTCCTTCGATATGATCCAGAAGATGGAAGATAACCGGATAATCGAAATTGCCCCGCTTGCATATATGCGGGGAAGAAGTTTACAGAATTCAATAATCATACTCGATGAGGCCCAAAACACGACAATCGCGCAGATGAAAATGTTTTTAACCAGAATCGGCGATAATTCCAGGGCCATCGTCACCGGTGATGTCACGCAAATCGATCTGCCGAAAAACAAAAAATCGGGACTGCTCCATGCTATGGAAATCCTTCAGCCGATTTCCGGCATTCATTTTTCGTTCTTCGACGGACAGGATGTAATTAGAAATCCACTCATAAAAAAAATTATTGAAGCCTATGAAAAAGAAGAAAAAAAGTAAAAAACCGTTTCAGGGCTTCAAACACCGTCTTTTCAATTTGCCTATAAAAGAAAGAAACCGCGTTCTATTCATAATTATAACCATAGCAGCGCTCTATTTGGCGTTCCTCTATTTCAGCGATTTCGAACTGCGCATGGGAAGTATCGACGCGCGTGAAGTGACCGTAGGCGTTCCCGCGGAACGCGATGTTGTTGTGGACAAAGAGATTGTATATCATGACTCTCAGGCCACAAAGCTGAAACGGGAAGCGGAGCGTAAATTAATTCTTCCCGTTTTCAAGCAGAATGACGAGGTCACCAATAACATAATCGAAAATTTTGAAACTTTTGAAGGCATTATCACCCGGCCCGGCATGCAGGAAGCCGGTAAACAGAAAGTTATTTTTGAGCTTCAGTCGGAATTGCCCGGTGTTTTCGATCGTGATTCTATTTTTTCTCTCCTTGATTCGGATTCTCTGTATGGAATTCTGCCGACGGCCCGGGAACTGCTGGAAGATATTGTGAATACCGGCATAGTCAATGAAAGTGTCTTAAACGACCTGTTCGTACCCGGGGCGATAGAAATTTGGCGCTGGAACGAGGGGAAGAATGAAAAAACCGTGGTCCCTGTGGATGAAATCATTACCAAAAACCGGCTCGACGACCGGGTGCGGTCCTGGTCGAAAGAACATGCAGTTTCTCCCTCCTTTATCCCCCATCTTCTTGCGATTGCAAACCGGCTCGTAGAGATCAACACTTTTTTCGATGCGGAAGAAACCGCTGAAAACAAAAAAAGGGCCGCGGAGAGTGTCGGCCCGATTAAACGGAAACTGCAGGCAGGCGAATATTTGTTGAAAGCGGGAGATATTGTCACTCGAGGAGAAAAGGAAAAAATCAGCGCGGTGGAGGCGTTTTCCAAAAAAATTAATCTCTTCAGCATTTTAAGTTCCGCGCTTTTTCTCGGATTTCTTACCGTTCTTGTCGTTTTTCTTCTTCGTCCGCCTTTGACCGCGATACGTCTCAACAATACACAGCTGTTTATACTGCTCTCTTTTTTCATGGTTTACATGATCATTGCAATAGTAGTCGACCGTTTGTTGCCGGAAGAGAAGTGGATGCCCTTTGCGCTTTTTTTGCCGACCGCTTTTTTTACCATGCTTGTTGCGGTCTTGGTAAATACCAGGGTAGCATTTTACGTAACCTTTTTTTCAGCATTGGCGGTTCTCTTCATCACCGGTCTCGAAGCCGCCTCCTTTCTTTTTGCACTTTTTTCCGGAACGAGCGCAATCTTGCTGATTAAAAACGCGCAAAAAAGGATTGATTTAATCCGCGGTATTTTTCTTCTTTCCATCGTAAGCGGAGTTATCATGATGCTGATTAGTTTCTTAAAACAGGCTGATTCCGGAGAACTGCCGCGAAATATCGGTTTTGGTCTCTTAAACGGTGCTGCCTGCGGGATTTTAAATCTCGGGATATTGCCGATTCTCGAACACCTTTTAAACGTGCCGACCCGGTTCCGGTTATTTGAACTTTCAGACACCAATGCTCCGGTCTTGAAAAAAATGCTCACCATGGCGCCGGGAACGTACAATCATTCGATCAATGTCGCAAACATGGCTGAAGCGGCGTGTAAAGAAATCGGGGCCAACCCTCTGCTCGCGCGCATCGGCGCGTACTACCATGACATCGGTAAAATAGAACAGGCGGAGTATTTTATCGAAAATCAAAAAGAAAGCAACAAACTGGTTGACCTGAAGCCAAGTTTATCCGTCGCTGTGATTAAATCCCATGTAAAAATGGGGGTGGAAAAGGCAAAAGAGCTCAAACTGCCGAAAGCAATAATTGATCTCATCGCGCAGCACCACGGAAGCGGGTTGATCAGCTATTTTTATTCGGAAGCTTTGAAAAATGAGGGCAATTCGAAAATCAACAAAGAAGATTATTCCTATTCAGAGCCTATTCCCGCAACCAAAGAAGCAGCCGTGATCATGCTGGCGGATACGGTGGACGCCGCAGTGCGCACACTTAAAAAACCGACGATTGCTAAAATTGAAAAATTTATTTGGGACTTGTTTCTGTATAAAATCAGGGAACGGCAATTCGTCGAATGCGATCTTACCACCGGAGACCTTGAAAAAATAAAAACCATTTTCGTTCATCTCTTAACAGGGTATTTCCACGCTCGAATTGAATATCCGAATACCAAAGAGGAAGCCGTTTGAATACTGTTTCCATTCAAACTCGAATCGATATAGAATCTCCGGTACTCAAAAATATCGAACGGTTCTGCATGCTGGTTTTAAAGGAACTCGATGTCGATAATTGGGAAGTCAGTCTTTTGTTTTGCGGGGAGAAATACATGCGTGAATTGAACAAGCGCTACCGCGGTATCGATAGTTCAACCGACGTACTTTCGTTCCCGCAGGAAGGAGGATTTGACACCCACCCGGTCTATTATGCGGGAGATATTGTGATTTCACTTGAAGACTGCCGGCGGCAGGCGGAGGAGAGAGAGTGTTCGGCGGAAGGAGAATTGAAGCAGCTTATCGCGCACGGTTTGCTGCATCTGCGGGGTTTTGACCACCAATCGGTTAGAGAAGAAAAACAAATGTTTGAAAAACAAGAAAACATAATTACAAAATTCAAAGAAGTGAGGATATTTTGAAGAAGGTCAATTTATTTCGGCGGCTGATGCAGAAAAACATTTCCGATGAAGGAAACGGTTTTAATGAATTAGGCACAACCGAAAAAGATATGATCCGAGGTATCGTGGAATTATCCAACACCGCGGTGAAGGAGATCATGGTCCCCCGAATCGACGTCGTCTTTCTCTCGCCGGAAATGCCCTTTCAGGAATTGATTACGAAAATTATCGAATCGGGCCATTCCCGTTTTCCGGTTTTTAAAGAAACCATCGATAATGTTATCGGTGTATTATATGTGAAAGACCTTCTCGAATATTTCATTAAGAACAAACCGATTGAAATCGAAGCTATCATTCGAAAGCCGTACTTCATTCCGGAAAGCAAGAGATGCGACAGCCTTCTGAGGGAATTCAAGCGGAAGCGGGTTCACATTGCGGTTGCGGTGGATGAATATGGCGGAGTTTCCGGTGTTGTCTGCCTCGAAGATGTACTCGAAGAAATTGTAGGGGAAATCCAGGATGAGTTCGATAATGAAGTAGAGGACATTTTAGAAATCGGGAAATATACTTTCCTTTGCGATGCCAGAGTAGACATCGAAGATCTTAACGAACGGCTCGGATTTGAGCTGCCTGATGAGCATTTTGACACCCTGGGAGGGTTTGTTTTTGATTTGTTCGGAAAAATACCGGTAAAATTTGAAAAAGTAAACTACCACGGGATTGACTTTATCATTCAAGATATGGAAGGACATAAAATAAAGACGGTAAAAATTATTACCGGTTCGGAACCGATAAAGGAGACCGGTTAATTGAGGAAAAAAATCATTGCATCTGTATTATTCGCCGTGATTACTTATTTCGGGATCGGAGGTGCAGGTTACGCCCAGTCCGATTTCTCCGAGGTGCGGGAACTCTATAAGCAAGGGAAGGAAGAACAGGAAACGGAGAATTATTATCTCGCAATCGAATTCTATAAAACCGCTTTAGAATCCTCTCCCGCGTACATTCAACCGATAATCGGACTTGCCGAATCGTACTTTATGCTCGGGGAGTTCGAGGAGGCACTTAAATGGTGTGTTCATGGAAAAAAATATGCCCGTTCCAATCTGCATCTGAAAGTTCTGCACGGACGGACCCTCATCGGACTTGGTCAATATGAGGAGGCCGAAGAACTCCTGAATGAAGTTTTAAAGGAGGAGCCGTATAATTACGACGCGCGTTTCGCCATGGCGGAATTAGAGATCGCACAAGGGCGGATTATTCAAGCTCAGGTATGGTATGAAAAAGCTCTTGAACTCAGCCCCCAAAACCGCAGGGCCCTTTTGTCTTTGGCCCTCGTATATGAAGCAAAGGACCAGCTCGGCAGGGCGGAAGAACTGATTAAAGTAGCACTTCACTACTATCCATCCAGCCATATGGTACAGTATCTCGCCGGCAAGCATTACTTTGTTAAAAACGATATCTCAAGGGCCGAAACCCATGCAAAAAAGGCCCTTGCATTGAAACAAAATTTCGAAGACGCGACTGTGCTCTTGAGTACAATTTATTTGAAACAAAAAAAATACCAAGAAGTTGTACAAATCGTAGAAAATTTATTGTCCGAACATCGTGACAATCATATACTCTGGTATACCCTCGGGATAGCAAAACATGAACTCGGCAGAAGCAGGGAAAGCATTCATGATTTTTCACAGGCATTTCGATTCAGGCCGGATGACGAGATATCGAGATTGGCCTTAGAAGAGCTGATAATCGAAGAAACAGAAATTTCCCCGTCTGTTAGAAATCAATACGCGGAATATCATTTTGAGCTGGGGAGACAGTTTAAAAACAGAAACTATTACGATAAAGCGCTTCTTGAATATCGCCGGGGGCTTCGAATCAATCCGGATTCGGTACAGGGCCGGCTCAATTATGCGGAAATCTTTAAAGCATACGGATATTACGACCGCTATCTTGCCGAACTTAAGACCCTCGTTTCCGAAGGAGTAGCGAGCAACTTGATAAAAGATGAGCTGGAAATTTATTCCAGCCTCCTCACCGATACGGTAGCCGACCGGTGGGACATCCGGCAGTATCCTCAACCGTTAGGAGAAAATGGAGGAGACGGCGCGGATGTACGCTTACTGGACCGAAGTAATAACAGATTTCGATTTCTTCTCTTTTACGATCCTGAGAACTGTTTGGCGGATCATCCTGAATCTGAGGGTATTCTTGCTGAATATTTCCGTTTTCATCTCGGCTATCAAAACAAGGTTTTGGTCGAAGCTCCGGCTTCACGGTTTCCCAGTTTCGCCGGAGCTTTTAGAAAAACAAGAAGCTTAAACGGCGATTATTTCCTTGTATTTTATTTTCAGGACCGGGAACGTGCTTTTCAGGCAACTTGTGACGTCTATCACGGGGATACCGGCGGAAAACTTGCTACCTTCCGGGTCATGCGGACGGGAAATAATAAAGTTCTTGAATCTATTCGTAACCTTTCCCAATATATCAACGACAACCTTCCGACCCGAGGCAATTTGCTTGATAAACAGTTTGACCGCGGTATTATTAATGTAGGCAAAAGAAACGGAATAGAAAAAGAAATGACCTTTGCCATCATGGAATCAGGCGCCGTTACCCTTGACAAGAATGATATCGGAGTAACCTACGGCCGGGAAGATCAGCTCGGCGTTTTTACCGTCACTGAAACCGATGAACTGGTTTCCGAAGGGACCATTCAAAGCGCCTTATTCTTCGATTTAATCAATCCCGGAGACCAGGTTGTGCTGCCTCCCGCCGAAAGTGAAGAAGCGGAGGAGGAGGGCATGGAAACGGACGAAACTTCGGCCGAAGGAGGGGCCCGCGCCCTCGAACTCTACCGGGACATCCTGCAAATTCAGTAAATCCTTGTTCGAATTGACACTTGTACTCAATTTGGCTATATTGCACTAAACTAAAGCAAGAGTTATGGACTTTACAGTAGGAGGAAAAAAATGAAACTTGCAATAAATGGATTTGGAAGAATCGGCCGGAACGTATTCAAGATTGCCATCGAGAAACCTGAAATACAAGTAATCGCCGTCAACGATCTGACGGATACAAAAACCTTGGCGCATTTGCTTAAATATGACTCAACTCAGGGTAAATTTCAAGGAAGCGTCGATTTTGATGAAAACAATATAATCGTAAACGGAAAAGCTTATAAGGTATGTTCTGAAAAGAACCCGAAAGAAATCTCCTGGGGCGATGCTCCGGATGTGGTCATTGAATCCACCGGTGTTTTCCGAAACCGTGAATCTTCGAAGGGCGGATACGGCGACCACCTTGCCAACTCGAAATTTCCTGCAAAAAAGGTTATTTTAACCGTACCGGCAAAAGACCAAATAGACAATATGATCGTCCTCGGTGTAAACGATGATGCACTGCGGGATTCCGATACCTGCGTTTCCAACGCATCGTGCACCACCAACTGCCTTGCTCCGGTGGCGAAGGTCTTAAACGATGCCTTCGGCATCGAATCGGGCTTTATGACCACCATCCATTCATATACCAACGACCAGGTTATCCTTGACGGGCCGCATTCGGACTTGCGAAGGGCCAGGTCATGCGCCCTCTCGCAGATTCCCACTACCACCGGAGCGGCGAAAGCGGTCGGAAAAGTGCTGCCCGAACTGAACGGCAAACTGGACGGATGCGCGATTCGTGTGCCTACCCCTACCGGTTCGCTGGTCGATTTGGTCGCAAACCTCAAAAAAGAGGCAACCAAGGAAGAGGTTAATGCGGCAATGAAAAAGGCGGCGGAAGGCCCGATGAAGGGGATACTCGCATACACGGAAGACCCGATTGTAAGCGTAGACGTCATCCACGATCCGCACAGTTCGATTTTCGACGCGCAAAGCACCATGTCAATGGGAAAAACAGTAAAAGTCTTTTCCTGGTATGACAATGAATGGGGATATTCTTACAGGGTAGTTGATCTCGCATTGCGTTTGGTATAACTCCACCGTAGGAGGGTAGAAAAATGGCTGTACAGACAATAAAAGATATTGATTTGAAGCACAAACGCGTTCTAATGCGGGCCGATTTTAATGTACCGCTTAAAGAAGGCAAAATTACCGACGATACAAGAATCCGTGCGGCCATGCCGACGATCCAGTATATTCTTAAACAGGAAGGGACATGCCTCATCCTCATGAGCCATCTTGGCCGGCCGAAAGGAAAGGCCGTACCGGAGATGAGTCTGTCTCCTGTTGCCGACCATTTGGGCGAACTTCTCGGAAAGAAGGTGAAAATGGCTCCTGACTGCGTAGGCGATGAGGTTGAAAAAATGGCGGAACTCGGACCGGGTGAGGTGATGCTTTTGGAAAACCTGCGGTTCCATGGGGAAGAAGAGAAAAACGACGCGGAATTTTCTAAAAAACTTGCGTCTCTCGGGGACGTTTTTGTAAATGACGCGTTCGGCACCGCACACCGCGCCCATGCATCCACAGAGGGTGTTACGAAATTCCTCCCATCCGTTGCCGGATTTCTGATCGAAAAAGAGGTTATGTTCTTTGAACCGCTGATTACCGATCCCGAGCAGCCCTTTATTGCGATTATCGGAGGTGCAAAGGTATCGTCTAAAATCGAGGTACTGGAAACCCTCATTCCAAAGTGCCGGACCCTTATTATCGGCGGTGGAATGGCCTATACTTTTCTTAAGGTGCAGGGACACGATGTCGGAAAATCCCTCCTGGAAGAAGAGTATCTCAAAACAGCCGGGAACTTATTGGAACAGGCAAAATCAGCGGGGAAACAAATCATTCTTCCGATCGACCATGTGGTGGGATCGGAGTTTTCGGAATCTGCCGAGCCTGAATTAGTGGACGCAGTCGATGTCCCGGAGGGGAAGATAGCCATGGACATCGGCCCGAAAACCTTGGAAAAAATAAAGGAAGCAGTGGAGGGGGCAAAATCTCTTGTCTGGAACGGTCCACTGGGCGTATTCGAGTTTGAAGCTTTTTCGAAAGGCACTCTGGAAACCGCAAAACTGGTTGCGAACTGCAAGGGTACGACCGTCGTAGGCGGAGGCGATAGTGTGGCGGCGGTCAATAAATTCGATTTGGCCGATAAAATCGACCATGTTTCGACTGGCGGCGGCGCGTCCCTCGAGTTTCTCGAAGGAAAAACCCTTCCAGGGATCGCGGCCCTTCGATCAAAATAGAAAAATAAGGAATTTTTATGAGGACCTATTATCTTGCCGGAAACTGGAAAATGAACACAACGCCTTCGGAAGGGGTCGAGCTTGCCTCGGGTATAGCAGACCAGGTGAAGGGGAGCCCTCACAGAGTCATGATCGCTCCTCCTTTTACCGCACTGCAGGCGGTGGGTGAAGCGCTGCGGAGCCGGGGTTCCAACATTCGGCTGGGCGCCCAAAACATGTCTTCCGAGGAATCGGGCGCGCACACCGGTGAAGTGTCAGTTCTTATGCTAAAAGCTCTCGGAGTGGCAACGGTTATTCTCGGACATTCCGAGCGGAGAATTATTTACGGCGAATCAAACGCGTTTATTAACGCTAAAGTGAAACTTGCCCTTGCACACGGTCTCGAAGTAATCCTCTGTGTAGGAGAAACTCTTGAAGAAAGGGAAGCAGGCAAAGCAGAAACTGTGGTTAAGGAACAGCTTGAGGGTTGCCTTTCAGGTGTAGGGAAGGATACAATACAGAATGTTGTCATTGCTTATGAACCTGTATGGGCAATCGGCACCGGGAAGACCGCGACCCCTGAGGATGCGGAATCGATTCACAAGGTCGTGCGGGATAAAATTGAAGCGCTGTATACTCCTTCGATTTCCGAAGAAACGAGGATACAGTATGGGGGAAGCGTAAAACCGGATAACGTGAAGGAACTTATGAAGATGCCGAATATAGACGGTGCCCTCGTCGGCGGGGCATCCCTTAAAATATCTTCCTTTGTTCCGATCGTTCAATTTGATAAATAAAAAAGGTATAAATTATGGGTATTTTAGGAATTGCTCTACTCGTTATATTCGTTATAACATCCATTCTTCTTATTGTTATCGTACTCATTCAGGATGAACAAGGAGAGGGACTGGGCGGATTGTTCGGAGGAGGGAGCACGACTGCTTTCGGGAGCCGCTCAGGGAACGTACTTACGAAATTTACGGGCATTTTAGGGGCCATTTTTCTCGTATGTTCCTTTGGATTGGCCTGGATAAATAGGAGCGGTGATGAAAGCGATGTGCTGGGGGCAGCCAGGAGGCAGCGGGCCAAATCTGAGGCCGTAGAAGAGTGGTGGCGCGAAGAACCGGCTGATGGAGGAGATGATGGAGGAGATGAAGGCCGGGAACCGGCAGCCCAAGAAGAAACCGCAGACGAGGGGACAATATCCGGCGAATAATGAATAATGAAAGATAATGCGGACGGCAGTCGTTTTTTTTGCTGAAAAAAAGCGGGACCGGATTTTAGAAGTCTCGCAGGAGCTGGCCAAAGGTATTGAAGAACAGGGTTATCACGTCGATGTCATCGACGGTGACCGCGATATAAACACGAAACTGACGATCTATAATTATATTGCGGTAGGGACTGTTGCTTTGAATTTTATGAACGGGAAGATTTCCGGTAAAATATCCCGTTATCTCTCGAACGCCGGCATCGTAGCGGGAAAACGCGCATTCGCGTTTGTTATAGACAACGGAATTCGCAACGTCCGGGCCCTTACTTCTCTGATGAAGGCAATGGAACAAGAGGGAATGATTATCAAATATTCAGATATATTTAATCAACCATCCGAAGCGAAGGAGACGGGTTCAAAATTACATATATCGTAATGGATACTAAACAGACCAATTATTACCAGATCCTTGGAATAGATGAAAACGCCACGCTATCGGAAATAAAAAAGGCATTCCGCGAACGGGCGAAAAAACTGCATCCGGACACCGGCATTTCGGAGAGCAGGTCCGAGCCCGCAATGCGGGAACTCATAACGGCCTATCAAGTTTTAAGTAATAAACGGTCCCGAAGTGAATATGATAAAAAACATAAATGGAATTCAAAGCATGTCTTCAACTACCGCAGTTTCCTGTTAAACCGGCCATATGACATGAAAAGCCAGGCAAAACTTATTTTTTTTGATCTGCTGCACAAGCGGGAGCATGACGCAATCGAACGATACAATAAATTAGGCCAAAAAGAAAATTTTAACTTGGAACTGCTGTTAGGAGTTGAAGATTTTATGGACTGTGCTTTTCTCCTTTCCGAGGAATATGAAAAAAGAAACGATTTTATCCCTGCATTCCGTCTGCTTTTACGAATTTCAGAATTAGAAAAGGACGTTAATTATTTTAAGCACTTTATGGAGGAAGTACTCTCGAGGGTCCGGACTATCGTGTGTAAAAAAATGTCAGGAAAGGTCACCGCGTTAGAGCATATACAGGCATTGGAAGAGGTCCTCTCCCTCGAACTATATGAAAAAGAATGGCCTTTTTTTCTTAAAAAACTTGCTGAGATTTATCTACAAATGGGAAAAATGAAAGAAGCGAGATATTATTTTAGCATGAGTCTTGATATGAAACCAGGTTTGGCAGGGGCGGAGAGTCTGCGCAAGAAATTAGCATACTCTTGACAAGTAAACAAAAAATGTGAGGATTAAAACCATGAAACGTATTTTTATTGCAATATTTCTTTTAGTTTGTACGGCAGCAATCGGGTTTGCTCAGGTTTTAGATAAACCTGCCGCAACGATTAATTACCATGAATCAGAAATTATAACGGTAAAACAGTTCGAAATCGCCGTTAATCAGCTCAAGCAGCAATACAGTATGATGGGGCAGCCGGTCCCCAGTAAAGGGTCGATTTTAGAAGAACTGGTTATTTCAAAACTTATTCTTCAGGCGGCGAAAAAAGAGAAGATCAATGTAACTGAATCGGAAGTAAAGGCTGCGGTGCGTGCCCAGCTTGGTCCGTCCGGAGTCAACGTAACGGATGAGCAATTAAAAATGCTGATCCGACAGCAGACCGGAATGTCCTGGGCGGATTATTTGAAACAGGGGAAAGAACAGCTCATGGTGCAGAACTACATTAAACTGAAAAAGCAAAAACTGTTCGAGAATGTTTCTCCTCCTTCCGAAGAGGAAATCCGGGAAATCTACAACGAGAATCAGCATTTGTTCATTAACCCGGAAATGGTGCGGTTCAGTCAGATTTTTAGGGACACCCGAAACCTTTCAAAAGAGGAAAAGAGGAAAGCCCTCGAATTGATGGAAGAAATATACCGCGATCTTCAAAACGGACGTGCGTCCTTCGACGATCTCGTTATTAAATATTCGGACGATACAAAATCCAGATACAAAGGCGGGGACATCGGGTATCTGGCGAGAAACGACACCAATTCAAAACAATTGTTGGGGAAAGAGTTTTTTAATGCGGCATTTGATACACCGGTCGGACAAACTAGCGATATCATTGAATCGAACATCGGATACCATATCCTTAAAATAACGGAAAAACTTCCCGCCAGGATATTAGGCCTGAACGATAAGGTAACGCCTGCATCGAATGAAACGGTGCGGGAACGGATCATTTCTTTAAAAACCATGGAGGAACAGCAAAAACTTTTTCAACAAGCCGTTGGAGAAATTGTGAACGATTTAAAGCGGCGCGCCGATATCACCATTTATGCCGGCAACGCGGAAATATCTGTTTCCGAATTATCATATTTTAAGGAAAATGTACGATCGTAAGATTGTAAAATCCGATGGGATCGAGACGAAGAGCGCGGATCTTAGCATTCCAAACACTCTTTGGATGGGAATTTCACCGGCGGCCCGCGGATGAATTGGTCCGGTTCGACTGGGTCGAAGAAGAAAAAAAAGTAAATATCGACGACGAAACCCTTTCTTTTGCCCGGCTCCTCGTCTCCGGGTGCATAGAAAACATCCCCTCTATCGACGAAGCGATAAAGGCTCATTTAGAACATTGGGACATTAGACGTATTTCTAAGGTAGATCTTGCGCTTTTACGGCTTGGTTGTTACTCTCTTTATTATCAACGGAATATACCTCCGTCGGTTACGATAGACGAGGCGGTAGACTTGGCAAAAATGTTTGGAAGCGACGATTCCTACAGATTTATAAACGGTGTATTAGACGGGGTCCGAAAGACTATAGAAAAAAATGAATAGAAAACCGGCACGAGCAGTTCTTGTCATTCTTCTCTTTTTCGTGCTTGCCGGCGGGGGACTGTTCTCCTATTTTAGATGGTTTAAAAACGGATCAAAAGGACCGGATCTTGAAACAATCCTTTCGGTCGTTGATGAAGATATAAGCAAGGGATATTATACAAAAGCCGCAGATACCCTCTCGGCGTGTAAATCCTTTTCCGGAAACAGCAGCGCGTGGCTGAGAATAATCAGCCGGGGGGAAGCGATAAGCAGGGCTTTACATGATTATTCCTATCTTTCCGCCTGCGCGGATGCAGCCGTGAAAGATTTACCCGGCAACGAGGAATTGTGGGCGCTGCGGGTATACGGATTGCTTCGGGAACAGAAATATACCCAGGCCTTCTCCCTGGGGCATAAACACCTCGCAGACAAACGGTATCAATCCCTCATCGCCGAAGCTGCTTTGCATTTAGGTCCTGAAGAGATTGATTCGAAAAAAGTCGAGGGAAACGAATATTGGCGCATGTTCATGACCGAAGGAGGAGGTGCGCCGGAAACCTATGAAGATTACGCTCGAGCGACCCAAGACGATAGAATTTTCGCAGCCGCGGCAATTGCGTGGATGATCGAAGGCAACACGGAAAGGGCGGTAGAAAACTGTACCCAAATACAGGGTGATGAGTACATTCAGCTTTTAATTTTTATTTATTATGACGCGGGAAAATATGAAGAGGCCTACAGACTGCTAAAGTCTTCCCGGGGAACCGGCCGGATAGGAGACATCGAAGGAAAATTTCTCGAGGCCGATCTGCTTATGGCTATGGAGAGATACGCGGATGCCGAAAATGTATATGAACGGATTGTCCGTGATGCTCCTGCAGAAAGCTGGATTCCCTATCTCAATATCGTCTGGATTAAAACAAAAAATGGAGAAATCCAAGAAGCGGCGGACTATATTTTCCGGGCCCTCGAGATTTTTCCCAAAAATGAAGAGGTCGAACTATCGTTGTCTCTTTTTCTCATTCAATTCGGCAGAAGCGGAGAAGTTCAAGAGCTCATAGAACGCATGTCGGAAAAATTGAAAGAAGATTCCGATATCGGGCCCCGGCTGGAGCGTTCTTTAGGTCTTTCCCAAAGCCCGGAACAATACAAATCGGTTCTTTGGCAGCTCTTTAACCGAAGCGAGCGAAATATAAAAATCGCTCAATTTTTCGCGTGGTATCTATTGGGGCTTCACGATTATAAAAACTTAGAACTGGTCCTCGAAAAATCCGAAAGAAAATTCGGCGAAATGGAATGGATTAACTTTTTTTACGGTTCAATGTACGCGGTGCGCGGGGAGACCGAACGGGCGGAAGAAAATTTCGAAAAAGCCGCAGAGAAACTTGCGCGGCTGGAGACCTTCTATAACCTCGCCCTCCTTTCTCTCCAATACGGAGACAACGGCAAGGCTGTCGAATATTTCGGAATGGCTGAGCAGAAAATCCGTAAACAGGATGAAATAAAAGAACCTAAGGCATTGGCCCAAATCAAAGTGAAAACGGCACAGATCCATATAGCCGATGAACGTTACGATGCTGCCAAGCGGGCGGTGTTGGAAGCTTTGGATTACGATCCTGATAATTTGGAGGCCCAACTTATCAAGAAGAAGCTTGAAGCTGGAATCAAAAGGTGATACCTTTTTTGTTACCGAGAAGGAGGGTCTATGGCTAAAGTTAATGAGTCTGCAAATTGTTTAATTGGAGAAGGATCCGTATTTGAGGGACGGTTTTTTGTGGACGGTTCCATTCGAATAGAAGGGAAATTCCAGGGAGAAATCAAAACCGGAGACCAGCTCTTTATCGCGCCCAGCGGGAAAGTAAAAACAGATATCGTAGCAAAACGGGTGGTAGTCGCCGGGACGCTGATCGGCAATATTACGGCATCGGAAGAGGTAAACTTAATCGAGACGGGAAAAGTCCTCGGGAATATTACGACCCCTAAACTGGTCGTCGAACCCGGCGTGGTTACCGAAGGAAAAGTTACCATTACCGCCACCATTTCCGAAGATGTTGAGTCTGTGATAAAGAGTTCCTTTGGAGAAGAGACAAACGATCTTTTCACAGGGATAGAAAAAACCGGAATGCCGAAACAGAAAAGCGAAAAAAACCCGCCGAAATAATACACAGCTCATGATAAGACTAAAAAACCGTGATGAAATTAAACGGATAAAAGAATCCGGGCAGATACTTGCAGAGCTGTACGAAGAAGTTGAAAAGCTGGTGGAGCCGGGAATAACGACGGAGGAACTGGACAAATTTTCAAAAAACTTTGTTGAAAGACGCGGGGGGCGTCCGGCTTTCCTGGGGTACATGGATTATCCCGCGTCCCTCTGCACCTCGATTAACAACGAGATCATACACGGTATACCGAGCAAGCGAAAATTAAAAAACGGAGATATTCTCAGTCTCGATTTTGGGGTCGATTTAAAAAGCTTTATCAGCGATGCCGCGATAACATTGCCGGTTGGCACGATCGATCAGGACAAGCAGACCCTTATCCGGGTAACAAAAGAAGCGCTCGATTTAGGAATTAAAGCCTCTGTGCCGGGAAGTAGAATAAAAGATATCTCGAGGAGCGTTTACGACCATGCGGTTAAACATGGGTATGATGTTGTACGTGAATTCTGCGGACACGGAGTCGGTTTTCAGGTGCATGAACCTCCGCAGGTTCCGAATTACCTCTCCCACGGGCCGAATCCGAGGCTTCGTGAAGGAATCGTGATTGCAATCGAGCCGATGATTAATGCGGGAAAGGGTGATATTGTTGTGCAAGCCGACAACTGGACCGTTGTGACGGCGGACGGCTCTCTATCGGCCCATTTTGAACATACAATCGCCGTTTTTTCAGACCATACGGAAATTTTAACGAAACGGGTAGAATCATGAGTGAAGACAAAAAAAGAAAAGCCGGCCGTTTGTACGGCTTTATCGTTCTTATCGTCATGTTAGTGTCTTTTGTTTCCTGCACAACAGGAAGAGAATCGATCAATTCCTTTTCCTCCAAGGAGCTTGCCTTTCTCCTGCAGGACAGATACCGGGAGATAACCAAAAGGGTCCTGCCCGTGGTGGTCCGCCTTACCGTCATTGATGTAAAAACCCAGGTTCTCCCGGAAGGCGAAGATTTTCCTTTCTCCCCTTGGCATTACGGACCCTTTGATCCCGAGGAGGACATACCGAAAAAGCGGGAATTTAGAAACCAGGGAATAGGTTCAGGGGTGATTGTCCAAAAAGAGGGAAATACCTATTACGTGTTAACAAACGATCACGTAGTCGGCAACGCAGACGAGATAGAAATCAGGCTTTCGAATAAGCAGACATTTACCGGGAAGGTAATCGGCAGAGATGTACGGAAAGACCTTGCATTAGTCGGCTTCGAAAGCCGGGACAGCGCTATTCCGGTCGCGGTATTAGGCGATTCGGATGAAATGCAGGTAGGAGATTTCGTTTTAGCGGTGGGCAACCCTTACGGGTATGAATCGACGGTAACCTCGGGGATTATAAGCGCAATCGGGAGGCGGGGTCCCCTCGGGAATATCAGCGATTTTATCCAGACCGACGCCGCCATCAATCAGGGAAACTCCGGCGGCGCTATGGTGAATTTGGCCGGAGAAGTGATCGGAATTAATACGTGGATTTCGACCCCTACGGGCGGAAGCATAGGACTCGGCTTTTCCATTCCGATCAATAACGCGAAAAAGGCAATTGCCGATTTTATCGAATACGGTGCAATCCAATACGGCTGGCTCGGGGTAAGTATCGCGGACCTTCTCCCGGATGCCGCGGAGGCGATGCTCGTCGAAGGGGTCCCGGGTGCTTTTGTGTATCATGTTTTCAAAGGCTCTCCCGCGGCGGAAGCCGGAATCCGGCCCGGAGACTATATTACGGAAATCGGCGGTAAGACGATTGAAGATCCGAATGAACTTGTTCTCCTCGTCGGTGAAATGAAACCGCAAGGTAAAGTAAACTATACGCTCATTCGGATAGGGGAAAAAAAGACGGGGACCGTGCGGATCGGCCTTCGATCTGACGCGGAGAAGATTCAGACCCAAAGTAAAAACCTTTGGCCCGGCATCGGCATTGTTCCCCTGACCGAAACGCTGCGGAAAGAGTTTGAAGTTCCCGCGGACGTGAACGGGGTGGTCGTGAGCGAAGTAGAACCGAATACCCGCTTTCAGGAAATGGGGGTAAGATTTGGGGATATACTGACCGAAATTGAAGGTAAACAGATAGAAACCATGTTGAGATTCTATAAAATTATTCATACAATAGCGGAAGATCCGATTTCTCTTCGAGTTTTTCGAAACGGAAGCTCGAATCTTCTTGTGGAAGAATCGAGAGAAGAGGAACAGGAAACGGAAAGAAAATGAAATGAAAAAAGAATTTTTATCGTATAAAGCGGTGCGAAACAACGCCATTAAACTTGCTTACAGAATCTATAAAGACAATTTTATCCCCGACGTCATTTATGTTTCACTTCGCGGAGGCGCCTACCTGGGGAACATTTTAAGCGAGTATTTTAAAATTGTCCGGAAAGAGAAACATCCTGTTTTTTACGCCGCGGTAGTGGCCCGCTCCTATACAGGTATCAGACAGCAGGAGCAGGTAATGATAGACGGTTGGACTTATGACCCCGAATACCTCCGCCATGGTGACCGCGTCCTTTTGGTTGATGATATTTTTGACAGCGGGAAGACCATTAATAAACTGGTGGAAGTCATCTTGACGAAGGGGCTCCATGAGGAAGATGTACGGGTAGCGGTGCATGATTATAAAATTCTCTCTTATGTCGAGCACAATCAGCCGATTCAACCATACTATTACTGCAGGAAGCATGTCATTGAAGAGCCGGAAGATGAACTATGGATCCACTATGCGAGCCATGAGCTGATCGGGCTTAGAGAGGAGGAACTGGAAACCCATTACTACAGGGATGATGAGGAGCTCCGGGAAGCTTTGAGCGTATTGACGAAATAAGGATGAAAAAGCTTTTTTGCCTATTAACCTTTTTATTTCTTTTCTCTTCCCTTTATGGAGAACCGTTGACGGCAGATCCGCCTCCCCAACAGTATAGCCGCGACCTGACGGTTTCTCTCGGACTGACCGATTACGCGGCGGACATTTACTATTTTTTTGAAGAAAGCAATGACCGGTCTCCGGTACCATCTACGGCCCCTATAAAATTGAGCGCTTTAGAAGGAGAAGAACGCTCATATACGATTCATGCTTTTGCGGTGCCGAAAGGGAAGGAGATTTCCGAAGAAACCATCACGGATGAAGAGGTCTTCCCGTATACCATTGACAAACGTCCTCCCGGGAGTCCTTCTGCGTCCATCCCCGCGGGGGTGTATTACGATGATCTTACCGTAACTTTTCAATACCGGACCGGCCAGCCGGTCTATTTTAGCCTCGTTGGAGACGAGCAGCCCATTGAAATTACCAAACAATGGAGCGGCGAACCTCTTTTTCTGGAAGGCCGCAAAGGCGCCGTAAGCCGGTATATGCTGGAGGTGTTTACCTATGACGACGCGGGAAACAAGAGCCGGACAAATACCTATCATTATCTTATCGACAAACAGGGAGAGGAAAAAATACGGCAGCTCGAGGTTATAAGCCCGATAGAAGGAGATTTTGCCAATCTCCAACTGCTTTACATAAAGCACTCCGGCTACAGCTGGGTCCGGTACTCTTTGGACGGAAGCAACCCTGTTCCGGAAGGAACTCTTTACAAAGGGCCGTTTATCATTCCGGAAACCGGGGCCGTTACCGCGCGGATTGCAGCTTACGATGAAAACGCGAAAAAAATCATAGAGAAAAGGATAAACTTCCACGTCGATTCCAACCCGAAGGAGATCCTTTCTCTCGAAAGCGGTGTTTACACTGAAGAAAAAACCGTAACCAAAAAAGGAACTGAGCAATACCGCCTTTCTTTGAACGACTCCAGACCGGAAGAATGGGCGGAAACAATAGTCAATGAATCGATTCGGCTGTCAATTACGAAAAATGCACAAAAACCGGTTTTTATACGGTTATTAAACGACAGCCATCCCGATGATTCGGAATACCGCTCAGTATATGTGATGGACGGACGAATACCCGCACAGCCTGAAATCCACTTTTTCGAGCGGACTCGGGGCGGAAGTGAAGGCGTGGAAGTGGCAATTCTCGGTCCGACTTACGGGACGATCCATTATACCCTCGACGGACGCTACCCCGACCGTCTTTCTCCAAAATACTCCGGTCCTTTTTTCATTTCTTACGAAGACTCCTCCGATGGGCCGGTCCGCAGAATAAGGGCGATCACCCTGGACGCGAACGGCAGCAGGTCGGAGGTGAGCGAACAAGAGATACGCATTCCGGAAAAAAAGAGAGTGCCTCCACCGGAAATAGAGGAGGGCCCGGAAGGGACCTATACTCTTAAACACCCCGGAGATGTTTCGTTTGTCTATGAAATAGGGACTAATCGGCAGAATCTGGCAGAACCTACGCTCAATTCACCGAGGATTAGCGCCGCCTTTACCTGTTCTTATCCCTACGGTTTTTCAGAAGTGTTGTTTTTACACGCCGCCGCAGTCGATTCCGACGATAATATCTCCCGGCCGAGCCGGATACTGCAAATCGAAATCGACAACAATCCGCCTTCGAAACCGGTATTTAGATATGAAAACAGTAAGCTTTTTATCGAGAGCGAGGCTAACGCAGATATCCGCTATGTGATTTCGCAAAACGGCGAGGAGCACCCCGACGTAAACCGAAAGGGGATTAAATATACAGGACCTATCCCGATCAGAAGCGAAGAAGGCTTAAAAAAAACCTATACCCTATCGGCATTCGCCCTCGACCGGAGGGGCAACAAAAGCCCTACTGCCGGGCCTGAGGCTTTTTCTATCGATTTGCGTTCTACTTCGATACCGGTCATGAGCGGAGTGGAAGACGGAGGCAGCTATAAAGACCCGGTCGTCCTTCGTTTTACTCTCGAGAAGGCCGATGAAATGATACTCTACACATATTCCTTAGACGGTTCAGTACCGGCCGATCCGGATTTTTCTTCAAAGCGGGCTGATGACCGGACGATTGTCTTCGAAGGGCGGGAAAACAGTGTGATGCAGGTGCGGCTCAAGTACGCCGCAGCGCTTTCCGGCCCGAAGCGGATCGGGGGGGTGCACGAAACAGCCTTTGTGATTGATCGTAATCCGCCTGCAGTACCGGAACCTGCCGGGTTCGCTCACGGGCGGATCTATACAGGCCCTGTCTCCATTACCATACCGGAACAGGAAGATGGAGTTGAGTATTATTTCGGACTTGTTCGAGGAAACGGAACGCCCCCGGATTGTTTCGGCACCTATGGTCAGCTCCTCGAAGGACCCGTTGAGTTCGATCTTCCCGAAGGGGAGGAGGAACGGTTTGCTTTCATGTTCGGCGCAAAGGACCGGGCGGGAAATAAAGTATATAACAATACAATCTATACCTTTACAATCGATAAACAAGGGCCCCCAAATCCAAAACCGATCGGTATCCCGGAGAAACCGGTTAACGGCCCGGTAGAGGTCGGTTTCGACTTTACCGAAGGAGAAATATACTACGAGTTTGCAGAGGGCGGAAACATCCCGGAGGAACCGTCGGAAGCCTCTTTTCTTTACAGCTCGCCGATACTGTTTAAAGGAAAACCGGACCGTGAAGTAGTGTATACCATTAAAATAAAGGCGCGGGACATTGCTTTTAATTTCAGCCCGCATTCGGCAGTTTATTCATTTGTTATTGATAAAAAACCTCCTTCCACGGTGGACAAACCTCTTGTAAGGGAGGTTGGAGACAAAATTTACATCTCATGGCCGCATCCGCAAGAGGATAATATTTTCTTTTCGCTCAGGAGAGACAACAAAACTATTTTTGACTGGAAGGAATTTGCCGACGAGTTTCTTCTCGAGCAGGATCAGCTTCGGCGTGCGGTTGTTCTTCAAGTATATCGAAAAGACGCCGCCGGGAATAAAAGCCCGACATCTTCCTATGAAATATGGCGGGAATTACTCGAAACTGAACAAATTCAGCTTCTTTCCGGGATTGAAAACGGAAAAACCTACAACTCTTCTGTAATTATTGAACCGTATGACGGGAGCCATGTGATTAAATATGAAATTGCTTTTCAGGGACTCGAGCCCCCTGATGTTACCGTTTTTTCCGATGAGCTCGACCTTCCCGTTTCGTTGGACGTCCTTACAGGAGAAACCAAAAATTTCTCGGTCAAGGCACGGCTTTACGACAAGCTCACGAAGAACTTTGTTTCCGAGGAGCAGACCGTCGATTTTTCTATCGATAAAACGCCGCCGCCCCCTCCTGAGATCGAGGTTAAAAGCGGAAGCAGTGATTATTTCCAGTCTGATGTAAAAATAGGCATCGGTGCCTTGGAGGGCGATATTTTCTATAAAATTAGAGAACTGGACGCATTCAATACCGTATTGGAAGAAGGAGAGTACACCCACTATCAAGACGAAATTGTGCTTTATGCAGAAGAGGGAATGTTTAAGACCTATGATATCATTTCCTATTCCGTAGATTCCGCGGGGAATAAAAGCAAAACAGCGAAACGTTCCGGAATCGTTATTGATAAACAGATTATATATGTTTCTGATGCAGGCAACGATGATTATCCGGGATCGAGGAGCAGACCGTTTGAATCTATTGAAAAGGCGGTAAAAACTGCAGGTGAGAAGGGGAGAGAAATTATTATGGTCGCTTCCGGGAAATACGAACTGGAAAAAACGATCTCCCTGCATAAAAATCTTACCATCTTAGGAGGATATCATGCCGAAACCTGGGAAAGGAATGAAGGTGGGCCGACTATTATCACGGAAGGACAATATTTCCCCCCGCGGGCTGCATTTTTTGAATGTTCCGCGGATAAAATCCAGCTGAGCAATATGGAGTTTGAGACCGGTGAAAAAGAGATCGTCCCGGTCCGTGTCATCTCCGGTTCCGCGAGAATTGAGAAAATACTCTTTTACAGGGAAACGCGTGCCGGACTTCCGGCGCTGCTCCAGACCGGCGGAGAATTGACCGTAGTAAACTCGAGCTTTTTGTCGAAAACCAACGGTTCCGGAGCTTTAGTCGAGGTTAGAGGCGCAAAAAGCAGTTCATTTTCCGGCTCTATTTTTGAAGGGGCGAAGGACGAGAGGGGCAGCAGTACGCTTCTGCGCCTTACGGATGCACAGGAAGTAACGATTGCCGATTCTACCTTTCAACCTGGAACGGGCCGCGTTACCGAGGCGCTGTTCGCTGAAAACAGCAAAGTCAAGGTAACCGGCTGCCTGCTATATTCAGGCTCCGGAAGCGTCAGGTCCGCTGCAATTCATCTCGAAGAATCCTCATTAACCGGAAACGAAATAATTATCCAAACCGATTCTTCTTCGAGAATTACCTCCGGCGTTCTTGCCTACGATTCCGAATTGACCCTGCGGGGAAGCACCATGCAGTTCGGAGGAGAGGGGGGCTCGGTAGGCGTGTATACAGAGGCCGGTGTTCTGCGTATCGAGAGTTCGATAATAAAGGGAAATCCAAAATCTGAATTTCTGCATCTTTTTCAAGCAAAAGAGAGCGAAATTTATTTATTCAACAATATGATATCTTCTTCAATGAACGGAGATTTCGTCGGGTTCGACTTTGACCGGGGAAGCGCGGATATTTTTAACAATACGATAGTGCTTGAGTTCGGCCCCGGCGATTCGTATTTCATCCGTTCCGATGAAAAGACGGACCTGAGCGTTTACAATAATATCCTTATACAAAATAACCAGGAACAGCGGGGGACTGTTTTTTACTCACCACGCGGGCAAGATTCCTGCGAGCTTATTGCAAATAGTATACACGGGTGGAAGCGCATCATTTTGTGGGACGGCGGAGAGGTTTCAGAAATCGACGGGCTGAATGAGCTGGATGAGAATCCCTTTGGCGGCAGATTTCATAAAAATATTGCGGAGTCGTTGTATGAGACCTTTCTCGTTACAAAAGGAGAACAGGCATACAGGCTGAAACAGTCATCGAAATGCGTAAACGGCGGAATCAATGTATCTGACTTCGGAGGGCCGGATGAGGACTATGAGGGAGATGCCCGCCCGAACCCGGACGAAGGCTTAAAACCCGCCTACGACATCGGCGCTGATGAGTTCTAACAGCAGGCCTACTCTCTCGTCCAGACCCGATGCGGATCTGCGTCGTCGATCAGACGGTTCTGCCAGAGCCCGTTGCTCGTGGTAAGGGCAAAAATCAATTCGCTTGTCAGGCCCGGATCGTCATCAATAAAGAATTTTCTAATAGACCCGTTTGAGAGGCTGGTGTTCAGATAATTGACCGTGGTAGTCAATTCATCGCTTCCCGGTCTTCGTGGTGTAAGTGCGTCAAGATTTTCGAGGGAAGGAATCTCGTAGTATCCCTTGTCTGATCCAATAATTACAATTTCTCTACCGTCGTCCGCGGCCGGAATATAAGCGAAGTCGTAAAAAACAAGGTCCGAATTATCTAAATCAGTGCTTTTGTACCAGTTCGCGGTGATATCCGGGTCGGCAGCCAGATCATTGGCATAGATAAACCCTGATTGAGAAGAAAGAAAAAGCAGCTGATGCGTCGAGGAGTAATAAATTCCGCCGATATTGGAAAAGGTAATTGGATCACCTCCGGTGTTTTTTATGGTAAACTCCTCAAAACTCGAGCCGTCGGTGCTCCGATACAGCGCATTGCCGCTTACGAGAATGTAGTTAGTCCCGTCGAAGTCACCGTCGAAAATGAGACGGGACGAAATATCGTCGGTGAGATCAATGTTGTCGAGAGTGGAGCGGCTGAAGGTTGTCCCGTCCGTCGAAAACCAGAGACTGTATGGTTTGTAATAATCGCTTCCGGCATCGACTTCGAATTTTTCAACATACATGCGGTCGGAAAGCTGAATAATCCCCATAATTCGTTCGCCGGAAACCGACGTGTCTACATCGATCTGGTCCCACGCTGATGCGGAAGTATTGTAGGTATATAAATTTGAGACCGTTCCGTCCGCGTTTCTGAAAACGGCATGCACATTTCCGTTGAAATATGCAATGTCCGAGCAGAGCATGCCCTCTGAAGGAGCAACTACATCGCTCCAGGAGATGCTGCTTCCGTCTTCTTCGGAAGCGGGGCGGCTAAAAACCTTTCCCGCCGCAATATAATATTTATCTTCGTCCCCGCTGTCGGTCCTCACCATTTCCCAGACTTTTAATTCGTTGTCGAGTCCTTTGTCGTCTTCGAGCTCCGATTCGATTTCGAGACTGTAAAAAATACCTATGTCTTCCTGGGTACAACCGTAGAAAAAGAAAACTGCCAGAATTCCAAATATGACCGGTAATTTAATCTGTTTTTTATGCATAAGGTTCCTCACTAAAAATGATAAAGAGCCGACAAGGTAATTTCTAAAAAATTTCCGTATCTCGACTGAGAAATAAGTTCCTGCTTTGTATACCATTGGGGAGAAAACCAATAAACGAGATTGATTCCCGCCGCCCAGGTTCCGTTAATGTTCCAATAGAAAGACATGCCCGGTTTTAATATCGGCCCTATGTATACGGAATCTTCCAAGGTAACAAAGTTTATGCCGCCTCCTAAGAAAATCGGGATTTCGAAGGGATAGGTAAAGAAAAAATAGCTCAACTTTACCGTGAGCGGGATGATGGCAAGGGTCCTGCCGAGGGGGCTGAAGCTGAAACAGCCGGCCAATTCACCGCCGAGAGCAAGACGACCGTTTAAAAACGCGCTCCATTCCAGAGACCCGGCGCCGCCTATTGACAGGTTGGTTTTCGCAGCTGTATCACCGCCGAAAAAGAAGAGAGGAACAAAAAGTCCTGCATTTAGGGAAAACATCTGATCTCCGAGGCTGTAGGAGGCCTTTGGACCGGGCTCCTCTTCTTCTTCCTGCGCCGTAACAGACAACGGAAGGAGAAGAAAGCAAACCAGAAGGAGTAAAAGTATTCTTTGTTTTGTTCTCACAGATTACCTCGCTTTTGTAATGGATAGTATCACCGCGGTAATATTTTTTCAATATTACTTAATCGCCGGCAGGAGTTGTTCTTCTATTTTCCTTTTGGTATCATATTGTAAAATTACTGAAAGGAAAGGCAATGATCAACCGTGTTGAAAAAATTCAAGACCTTGTGAAAATAAACCATGTGATTATCAGTGTTGCGGACAAGAAAAAACTCGATTTTTTTGTCAACGAGCTGGTGGAACTGAATCCAAAGGTGACGATATATTCTACCGGCGGCACATACAAAACAATTGGGGAAATTTTGGGGAACAAGAGTAACGAGAATCTCGTCAAAATTTCGGACTATACCGGCAATAAAGAAATGCAGGGAGGGCTGGTAAAAACCCTCGATTATAAAATTTATTTAGGAATTTTGAGCGAACCGGACAATACCGCGCATCTGCAAGACCTCGAATCAACCTCAGCTGTTCCCTTTGACATGGTGGTGGTCAATCTTTATCCTTTTTCGGAAAAAATTTCGGAAGAAGGGACGAAACTTGAAGACGCCAGGGCGTTTATCGATATCGGCGGTCCCTGCATGCTCAGAGCTGCCGGAAAAAACTTTCTTCGTGTTGCAAGCGTATGTGACCCGGGTGATTATAAAACAATCCTCGATGAAATGCGGAAAAATAAAGGCGCTTTAGGTATCGAAACAAGAATCGGGCTTGCAGCAAAAGCATTCGCCCACACCAACGAGTATGACGGTGATATCACCGCTTATCTCAGCGGCCGGATCAAGGAAAATATCGAGAAGGAATATACTTTGGCCGATAGTTAGGAGCAGGAAATGAGCAAACAGCCGATTTCGGAAATCTATCATAAAATCGAAGAAGATGATTTTCCGGAAAAGTTCGATATAAATTTTCATTCTCCCGACGGGACCCAGACCCTCTTGTACGAGAAGGTCGTATGGAACTTAAACGGTGAAGAAAAAGGACTGCGATACGGCGAAAATCCCGGTCAACCCGCGGGATTCTACAAGCTTATAAACGGGAACATCCTCCTCGGCGAATGCAGGACCATCCAGGCCGGCAATTACCTCGTCTCGGATATCGAACTGCTTCAATCCGGGAAACATCCGGGAAAAACTAATATTACCGATGTCGACAACGCGCTCAACATCCTTCGTTACTTTACAGCCAAACCGTGTGCGGTCATCGTCAAACACAATAACCCATGCGGCGTTGCAAAGGCAGATACCCTGGCCGAAGCATACAATAAGGCGCTTATGGCGGACAGAATCGCCGCTTTCGGCGGAGCGGTTACGTGCAACAAAACTGTTGACCGGGAAACCGCGGAGCTGATATCGAAAAGCTATACTGAAGTGGTTGCGGCCCCAGATTTCGAAGAGGGAGTGTTAGAGGCGCTCTCATCGAGAAAAAACCTGAGAGTTATGAAAATATCGAACATAGAACGAATGCAGGAGTATGTAGGTAAACGTTTTCTCGATATAAAGTCACTCATGGACGGAGGATTGATTCTGCAGTTGTCCTTTACTCCGGACCTGCTAAAAACAGATGAGATGAAACCCGCCTCCGCTGAACACGAGGGGAAGAAATATTCCATCAAAAGAGCGCCGACGGAAAAAGAAAAGGATGATATGCTCTTCGGATGGCTCGTAGAAACGGGGATCACGAGCAATTCCGTTATTTATGTCAAAGACGGAGTAACTGTTGGGATCGGTACCGGAGAACAGGACAGGGTAGGGGTGGCGGAAATTGCCAGAGACAAAGCGTACAGGAAGCTGGCCGACCGCCTCTGCCGGGAAACCAACGGCATCCCGTTAAGCGACCTAACGGATAAAGAGAAGCGCGCGGAGATAGAAACCATGGTGCGGGAACGGAAGGGAGGACTTTCGGCGTCGGTCATGGTTTCCGATGCCTTTTTCCCCTTTCGGGACGGCATAGAGGTCGGTTTGCGGGAAGGCGTCACCGCCGTTATACAGCCGGGAGGCGCGCTTCGGGATGCGGAATCAATCGAGGCATGCAACGAATATAACGCAACGATGGTTTTCACAGGCCAGCGATGCTTTAAACACTGATCATGAGATCATATTTTTTCGAAACGTACGGCTGTCAGATGAATAAGGCTGAATCGACGGCCATCCAAAGCTCACTTAAAGCGCACGGGTGGACCCATACAGACACTCCCGAGCACGCGGACATTGTCGTTATTCACACGTGCTCTGTTCGGAAGAGTGCGGAAAACAGGATCTGGGGGCGTATCGGAAGATTTACCGCATTGAAAAAACAAAAAAAATTTATTCTTGTCGTTATGGGGTGTATGGCGGAACGGCTCAAAGAGGAAATAAAGCGGCGCGCTCCGGCCGTGGACTTGGTCCTTGGAAATTACGAAAAGCTGGACCTCGGTTTTTTTCTGGACGATAAAAACTTTGGTGACGAAAACGTGAGTTCGGATAGAGAATTTTCCTTCGGATATCCGGGCAATTTCCGCGCATTTCTTCCGGTTATGCACGGCTGTAACAACTTCTGCAGTTATTGTATTGTACCGTATGTGCGCGGACGTGAAGTGTCGAGGTCTGCCGAAACCATCATTTCCGAACTAAAGATACTTCAAGACGGAGGTGTGAAGGAAGTAACTCTTCTCGGACAAAATGTTAATTCGTACGCAGGGGACTACCGGGGGAAAACAGTGCGGTTTCCGAAGCTTCTCGAGCTACTCCTGGAGGAAGTACCGCGCATTCCATGGTTCCGCTTTCTGACCTCCCATCCGAAAGATTTTACCGACGAACTTATCTACACCATTAAGTCGAATCCTCGGCTCTGTTCCAACGTGCATCTCCCGCTGCAGCACGGATCGGACAAAATACTTTCGCTGATGAACCGCGGTTATACATTCAGCCGATATAAGGAACGGGTCGATCGTCTGAGGAACGAGGTACCGGATGTGACCTTGAGCACCGATATTCTTATCGGATTTCCCGGAGAAACGGAGGAAGATTTTAACGCAACGGTCAGAGCACTCGAGGTGATCGGCTTTAACGATGCATTTACCTATAAATACAATATCCGAGAGGGAACAAAAGCCGCGGAAATGGACGGTCAGTTAGATGAAGAAATCAAACAGAAAAGACTCGAATATATTATTGAAATTCAGCGGAAAATAGTGGAAAATACAAAGCAAGGGCGTGCAGAAGGTATTCAGACCGTGCTCGTCGAGCAGATCTCAAAAAAGAAAGAGGATGAACTCCTCGGCAGGAACGAATATAACGATATGGTGGTTTTCCGGGGTGATGAAAAGTTGATAGGAAAAATGAAACAGGTTAAAATAACCGGAGTGAGTGGAACCACACTAAAAGGAGAATTGTTATGATCCCATGGAAATTGATACTATTCCTCATATTGCTGCTTATCTTTGTGCTTTTTGCCGGTTTTAATATTAAAAATGTTTCCGATATCAATCTCGGATTTACTACCATAGAGGACGTTCCAATTTTTATCAGTCTGTTTATAGCCTTTCTCATTGGGAGTTTCATCGTTCTGCCGTTGACATTCCGTCGTCGAAAAAAGCCTAAAAAAGAAAATAAGGAAGAAAAAAAGAAGATGGAAGAACCTGCCGATATAATCCGGCAGGAGGAACCGCCCGATAATATAGGTGATGACACGATGTAAAATCACCGCACTGCTTATTTTTTTCGCTATTGCACCCGTTATAGCCGCCGCAGCTCTTGATACTGAAGAATACAAAGACTGGCTCCATCAAAACCCGAACCACGGCAAATATTTGCATGTACTCGATGAATATATCGAATCTGAAAAGAACATCGACGCGATAATCTCCACCCTCCGGGAAATTTCACTCAATCATACAACCGCTCCGTATCAACCGGAAATTTATGCACTCCTTGCGTACTACGAAGAAATCACCGGCAGGCTGCAGGATGCCCAGAAACACTACGAAATTGCGGGGATGCTGGCACAAGAGTCTCAAGATCGTTCACCTCTTATCGATTCAATCCGCCTGTTGATAGAAACGGGGAAATATAAACGTGCCCAGACCCAGGCGCAGGCTTATATCAATGTGGCTAAAAACAATACATTTAAAAGGTATGCTCGGGTATTACTCTGTACCGCCTTTTATGCCGGCGGGGAGTATGAAAAAGCAAAAACGGTTTTTGTTACCCTCACCTCTTCCGCGGAAGAGATGAAGAAATTCGGCCCGAAAGAATTATACCTTCTCATTCTTGCGGCGAAGGGCACAGGGAAATACGCCGAAGCCGAAAACCTCGAGAGCATTCTTTTAGAACAGTACCCGGAAAGTCCCGAGTTACTCATGATTCAAAAGAAAATAATTGTTCAGCTCGAGGCGTCGCCCCTTCATTTGTTAGCCCTCGCCGAGCCTGAGGAGGGTAATGAGGAGGGTAATGAAAAAGCAGACGGAGCCGTACGCGTACAAACCGGGTTATTTTCCCGTAAAGAGAACGCAATCGCACTGCAGAAATCCCTCGCGGCAAAGGGTTTTCAAACCGTTATCAAAGAAATCAAGCGGGGCGGAGAAACTCTATTTCGAGTGCTTTCAGAGCCGATTTCTCTCCAAGATTCACAGCAGTATATTATCAGGCTTAAAGAGTACGGCTATGAAGGATTTCTCGTATTCGACGCCTCGAGTTGAAATTTTTCTCTATGAAGTCAGGCCTGCTTTAAAATATCCTAACTAAGGTCCTTTTTTATTTCTTCGAAACGTTGATACATCAATTTTTCTTCTCTGTCGGAAGGGTTAAACCCGTGGACCCCGATCGATCCGGGAGTCAGATTCAAAGTAAAAATGCGGATTTGCCCGTGTTCGTCGATTTCCTGATCGATTTTGTATACCCGCTGCCCCACGATTGTCCGGGCCTCGCTGATAAGCTTTATTTCTAAAATATTCGAATCGAGGGAATAGACGGTAAATAATCCATGCATCGTATTGTCGGATTCATTAATCGTTACGTGAGGATATTCGAATCGCAGCGAGTTACCCTTTGAGTTGGTATAAACACCTTCGAGTTCGACAGCCTGTTTAGACTCAGATGCTTTCATTTTAGAAATAACGGTTTTTTGTAGTGAATCGCCGAGCCGGTTATACGTTCCGTCCCAGTCGAAATTACTGCTCTGAAAATCGCGGTCGCTCACCTGGATTTGTATCGTGTCCGGAGCGGTCACAAAGACGGAGATTCGTTTTTCGATAAAAGGAACAAGCTGATTGGATCCGGAAATGTAGATACTGTTCGGGATGCGTGTCCGATGAGAACTCTCCCAGGTATAGATCTCCTGTACATTTCCTGAGAAAAAAATAATCTGACGGTGGTCCGGTTCAAAAACAATCATCTCTTCCGGCAGTTCAGCCGGATCGGTTTCCAGGTCCCGGGACTGTTTAAACCAAGGATCTTTAAGAAATTGTTCAAAATCCGGAGTATCTTTAGTAAAGAGTTCCTGAAGCTGTTGTTCGGCGATGTCGCTTCCCGGAATTTTTTCGCTTCTTCCCCGTACATATTTATTTTCCTGGTATTTCCAATAGTATTCATACTTTACGATGTCCATGATGTTGCTTGACGACTTGTCCCGGGAATAGGCTACAATAGGATAACTCAATCCGTTTTTCTGCCCAAGCTTGTATGCCTGACTCCGTTCGTGTTTCTTTATTTGAATACTGCCGTCCGCGGTTATAGAACAGATAGATGTATAGTATATACCGTATCCTTCGGGAGAAAGAGTTTTTCTAAAAATATCGAGGGTCCGCTCTCCTTTCTCATTGGTGCCGGAACAGATAATTTCAAGAATATGGTCCCCCACAATATCAGCAAAACTTATCGAGAAAGTACGTACATTTACAGCGCCGGTCTCGCCGTCCCAGGCGTTAATATACCGATTTGACACCGTATCAAAGTCGATAACGGATATGTGAATATGGGAATTGGGATTATCCCGGGGTTTTAAAATCAATATTCGTTCTTCAATTTGATCTAAATCGAGGTTCTGCAGCTGCGTATGAAGAAGGACAAAACGAGGATCGATTTCCACCCTCGACTGGATCTCCAAGTTTTCATGTGGAGCTTTCCGATTTTTCGTGCTTTCGACAGTTTTGACCGCTACTTCGGAATCGGTTTCGCCGTTGACTCCTATTTCAATTTCCTTCGATACTGGAATTGCCGGCTCCTCATCTACTGCATCGATACAGCCGGTAAGAAAGATGGTTATTATAATTATTATGCCGGCAATAAGTGATTTTTTTCTCATGATTTTTTTGCATTCCCCAGGATTAATTATGTAAAGTATTTTTCGAGCATTTTCAAGACTTGATTCCTGGTGTTTTCAAGTGTTTCTTTACATTTGAAACCGGCGGCGGTTTTGTGTCCTCCTCCTCCAAAATACTGGGCTATTTCCGCAACGTTTATATCGCCCTTTGAACGGATGGAACAACGGAGAATACTTTCGAGATTTTGTTTAAAAAAGATTGAGACGACAATTTGCTCGCTTTTGAGAGGAATATTTATAAAAGTGTCCGCCTCCTCATATGCAGCGCGGCATTCGAGGACCGTTTCTTTCAGCATGGTTTGTATCGCTACTTGTTGATCGTATACAAGTTCGAGAGTGGATAGCACCTTCGACTGCAAAACCAATGAAGAAATCGAATTGCTTTCATAAATTTTCTGGTAGACAAAGTTCGGGGAAACCCCTGCTTTCACAAGATTATAAGCTATTTTGAAGGTTTTCGCGCTGGTTTTCGGATAGATAAACGAACCGGTATCATATACGATTCCTACGTAGAGCGGTTGTGCAATGCCAAGGTGGACATCGACATGAAGTTCCTGAAAAAGTTCATAAAGAATTTCACAGGTACTGGAAGCCTCCTCAATAATGCAATTTCCCTTTTCTAAAACATTCTGCTGGTCGTGATGGTCGATGATAAAATAACTTTCGGTATGAGGCAGGACCCAGTCACGTACTTGCCCGATATTATTGATATCGTTTGTATCGAGGATGACCAGAACGAACTCGGAAAGATTTTTTGAAAACCGGTCCGGAGTTTCGAGGGTTACCACCGCTCCTTCCGGATCGAGAAAGGTATATTTCTCCGGAATCGGGTCCGCATTTAGAACATACGCTTCCTTTCCAAGCTGCCGCAGCGCATGGTACAATGCGCATTCACTTCCTATTGCGTCTCCGTCGGGTGTTTCGTGCGCGGTAATGACAAACCGTTGATGAGCATTGATAAAATCGACGGCCGGATCGAGAAACCCCAACGTTTACGCCTCCTCAATTCACCATGCTCGAACCGCGGCGAAGGGTCTTGTTTTTTCTAAAACTCGAACGGGATACATTAGGACCCACATAGCATCCAGGTTCTATAACGCAGCCGGAAGGAATTTCCGGATTCATCCCGATGATCGTCAAGCCTGATTGAATATCATCCGGGTAATCTTGATTCGCCACCTTCGATTTTCCTCCGATGCGCGTGTTTTCTGCTATAGTAGAACCTGTCAGCAGCTCTTTTACATAAGGGAAGATAATACTATTTTTGATTTGGCTTCCTCTGGCAATGCTGTTTCCGGGAAGAATAAGCGAATTTTCTATTTTTGCTCCTTCCCGGATAGAAACATTATGAAAAATAAACGAGTTCTCTACACTCCCTTCAATTTTTACGCCCGGGGCAATGATTGAATTTTTAACCCTTCCTCCTTTGCCGATAGATGAATCTTTAGCGGAAAGGGGGGGCATGGTCCTCAATTTAGGGTGCATAACCGCACTGTCGGATACTGCTTTTAGATGTATCTCGAAAAACTTTTGCAGACTGTTTTGAAAAAATACAACTCCCGGTACATCGATCATCTGGGTGAAATCGAGGAAGAGCTGATTAAAAAAATCTTTAAAAGAACTATCCGGGCGTTTGGCGATCATGGTTTTAAACATTTTTAAGAGGGTTTTTTTTCTGCAAACGTAAACGTCTACGGGAGTCGAAAAAACGGAAAGCTTGATAATTTCACTCCGAGAAACGTTCTGGAAAGATATATCCAGCTGCCGGTCGATAAGCGAAACGACCGAAGCAATATCGTACAAAACAACGATGTCACCCGGAATTTCTTTCATAATTGTTTCGTGTGTTTTCAGATTAGGCCCGATCGGTTCGATGTAGACCTCCGTATCCCATCTGGACAAAATATCGGTTGTCGCCTTAGAAAATTCTTTTGCAAGAAATAGAAAACGCTCGCTGCATGAAGGGATATGGGTGTTGGCAAGGGCGATATCGAGGGCGTTGTAGCAGCCGAGGACCGGAAAACCGGAAAAACTCGATTCCTTATCAAAACCGGGCACCTTCGCAGGCATCCCGAAATCGAAGAGGAGGAAAGAGACGTTTTTCATCATGAAACAGCCTTGAAGAATATTTCCTTTTGCAAACCGGATTTTTGCTTTACTTCAACCTTCCGGCCGAGGACGTTTTCCGGTATCTCATCTTTTACTGCAAACCGCTCTAGATCTATCGGGGTAAGAACCAGCTTTTCTTCATGGTATTCCAGTTTGGCTACATCTTTATCGCCTTTCTCGCTGTTTACTGCGAAGCCGATTCCCTCTTGAGAAATAAAGAGGATTCCTTCAGGCATGATTTCATAGGGTGCTGTTTGGAGAGGCCGGTTGTCTACATAGACGCGAAATTTGCACGGTTTACTCTTTTGTCTTGACCGGAAAAGAAAAAAGAGCCCAAGGGCAATTGCCGCGACACCGACAACGATAACCGGTATCAGCCAGATGTTATTTGCAATAAAACCCTTTACCTGAATGCTCGCTTCCATCGTTGCGGGAGTAAAAACCGTATCTTCGTCAAAGGTAAATACGAGTGTACCGATAATGGTCCCTTTCGGAAGGTTGTCCGGAAAATCGACCGGAAAGGCGACCACGGTCTCCCCGTTGGGCGGCACGGTAAATGTTTGTTTTTCCGCTATAACCGCTTCTCCGATTCCCGCTTCTCCGGACAAGAATCGCACGGTGTTGACCTTGACCGTTTGTTCTTCCGTGAAATCGGAAGAAGAGAGAGGAAGAGAGAGGACGGCGTTTCCTTCATCATCCACCGGGGTCATTTCCGGCGTTCCGGAAAGTTCAATAATACCGAACAGCTCCTTCGTCAGTTCTTTAAGCTCTTCTTTTGTGGGTTCTTCGGAGGTTTCCATGTATCCGCCGGAAAGTTTCTCCGCGAGTTCCTTTGCAGCCGTACCGGCGCCGATGCCGAGGATCTGTATCTTCCAGCCTTCCTTTTGGATAGTGTCCGCATTTTCTAAAAATGCGTGATTGAATGCACCGTCCGGTGAGTAATATTTACTGTCCTCCGGCGCTTCCTGTTTTCCGTCGGTAATGAGCAGAAGATATTCCCGATTTTCTTCGTGACGGTAGGTTTTCAGTGCTTCCTGAAGGGCATCGAGGGCATTGCCGATATCGGTAAAAGAGCCGTCTGCTTGGATCCGGTAAATTTTTTCTTTAATAGAATGGACAGTTAAATCCTCGGCAACTTCACCTGCCATCAGGACTTCCGCTTTGCCGTAGAATTGGATCACCACCAGGAAATCCCCCGGGATGAGGATTTCTTCCACAATCGACTCCCGGATGTATTCTTTTACGGCGCTTATCTCCTCTTCCATCGAGAGGGATTTATCTAATACGAGGAAAAGATCGAGATTTTCTTCTCGTTCATCTGCAAAACAAAAAACTGAAGAAAAGACAAAAATAAAGGCAAAAATGAACGAAAGCATATTCTTAATAATTTTACTCATGTTTAAACACCTCTTCAACTGAATGATATCATGTATTGGAGGATGAAATAAAGAAAAAAAAGTAAAAAAAAAAAAAACGTACTTGATATTTTGACCGACTTGTTGTTAAGCTATAGGAGAAACTATTCTAAAGGAGAAATGCAAATGGCAAGTGTAGATCTACCAAAAAGTCCAATGGTATTCCATCCGGAGAAGAGGAGTGCGGTAGGTTCTCGAAACTCCTTGGCGCAAGAAAGCAGGGATCAGCAAAAGGAAGTTGACCGGCTCATGGAAGAAGAAGTAGACAAAGTAATTAATCATATAACTTCAAAATTACCTAAAGATGTTTTAGAGCGGCTCGATGTAATGGGTGGTTTGAAGGAAAAGCTCTACAACTACTTCAATCAAAACTACCAGAACATGTTCAACCGGTATATAACCACATCTGAAGATGAAATGGTTAAAAAGGTCAGAAATTTCATCGACCGTGAGGAAATGAAGGTCCTAACCCGGTATACACCGAAGGAAATCGGCGAACTTCTCGATCAAGTAGGCGGAATGGACAAGTTCAACACCGGGGAAATCGAAAAATCGATCGTTAACATGTACGGGCACCTGCAGGGTCATATCCAGAGGGGTGTAAACGACCTCGAAAACCATACAAACTCATTGCTCAGACAAAAAACCGACGTCGGCGCTTTTATCAGAGGTGAAAATGCCTATTCTATTGTAAAATGTGCGTTTAAGGACAACCTTCATAAGCCGAAGACCGTATCGGATGTCAAATTGTCGGTCAATATCCTCGATTCCGAGCTTATCAGCCCGATTTTTCATTATCAGGTTACGGTGGAATACCTTGTTAAAGACCTCATTTCCAAGAACATCACCGACCTCATCGATAAAGAGATCGAGAAATGGAAAGACGAACTGATCGACGAGGGCAAAGAAGAACCGAACGACAGCGAGATCATATTCAAGAAAATGAGCCTTGTTCCGGAATTTACCGACGACGACGCGGAAAACCCGAAATCGATGCGGTACAAATATTTGGCCAAGAGGCTGATGGATAAAATCGAAAACCTCCGAGCCGAGATCGACCCTGAAGAGTTCGACCAGGCGAATATTCGTGAAAACCTGAAAAAAATCATCGATTTGGAAAACATCAGAAACAGAGGCTTTAACACTTCAATCAACTCAATAACCAGTATCCTCGACACTTCGAAGATGGGGTACCAGTATGTCGAGAACCTTAAAAATGCCCGCGAACTGGTCTTAAGGGAATATGAGGACACGGATTATGACCGGCTTCCTGATGAACGTTACCAAATCCGGCTCAAATACTACGACAATGCCCAGCTTCTCGAGGAACGAAAGGCATACGACGTACAGCTTCACTCTTTCGAGGTAGAAACGGAACACCTTTGGGACGTTCTCGAAATGGTATATGAAGACTCGAAATTTATGAAAGGAATCGTTGATTTCGATGATCTTTCGAGAAAATATCGGAACAAGATCAGAAAAAAAATCAAGGCAAAGAACGGCGAACCTCTTTACGAAGACATAGAGAAGAGCTGGGACGAAGTAGTCTTTATCAGACCGGCAGAAACAAAGGTGGAGCAGCTGAACAGAACCTTTACTTTTGAAAAAGACAGAGAGAAAAAACGGATTATTTTGATGAAAGATAAACTGCAGAAAATGTACGGTTTCCGCTATCCGATACAGCGGCGGGTTATGGAAGACAGGCTCGATTTCTTAGAAAAAGAGTTCAACAAGTTCGACTACATCATCAATCCATACCACATACAGCCGGGACTTCTTCTTGATGTGGACATTACTTCGATTAAGAGAAAAAAGGCGACTCTCGATGCCATGGCGAACGTGCTGAATGAATTTCTCCATGGAATATCAAAAGGTTTCCAGGATGCCGCATTCGCATCTTTCTCCAGAAGACGCTCTACGATGCGCGAAGACATAGGCATGAGTTTTTCCACCGACCTTGAGACCGAAGAAGGTGACGGCGCAGAAGGACGGGAAGCAGGGCAAAGCTACCTTGATATGCTCAATGCTCCGGACGAATCTACATCTTATGAATCTACTGAAGAATCGGCGCCGGCCCCAAAAAAATCTTCCGGAAGAGGCAGGAAACCCGGCAGTAAGTCGAAAAAAGGCGTTGTCGACTCCGGATCGAAAAGCAAACGCGGAAGAAAACCGAAAAAAAGTTCGGGTGATTCCGAATTAACCACACTGTAATAACGAAAACTACTTCCCTTCGGGGAAGTAGTTTTTTTATTTTTACGTATTTTACATTACAAGGAAACGAATATGGCAGTGGCACAGTATCAATACGAAAAGCTGAGCACAAGAGAGGGGTTTAATTCCTCCCTGATTCATTTTAAAGCGGTTTCAGCGATGCTCGGGGATTTTGAAAGCCAGACAAACCTTGCCGACATTGTGCAGGGTTTAATCGATCAGAAAACGATCGAGCCTGTGCAGATCGACGCAATTGTACATGCCCTTCTAGTCGATAAATACGGTTACGCGTACCGATCGATCAATCTGCCCTGTAATTTGACCGATTTTGCAAAAATAACCGAAGAAGTTAAAAAATGGAAAGCGGTAGATGTGGTTTTAGCATATCACCATCCTGAACTGGGTCTTACGGTCATAAACCCCAAAAACGAAGACCATTGGGCGAATGTAAACCTGCTGAAGAAAGATGAACTTGCGGTCATCTATGTTGGAGCATTCAATAAAGAAATCGTCGATAAGACCGCAAATACGGCCCTCGATACTCTTGAAACATTTTTAGACGGTAAATCAAAAAAATCGCCGGCAAGCCTTCTCAAAGGCAGCTTCACTTATAAAAAACCAAAAAAATTTGAACCCGAGCCGGAAACGAAAGCAGCAAAGAAGCCACAAAAGAGTGCGGCAAAAAAACCTACGAAGACAAAAAGTACGGGTACAAAAAAGACGGAAGACGGGAGAGCGCCCGTGCAGGCGCCGCAAAGGCCCGCGCCGTCAGCAGGTCCTAAAAAAATGTCTCCCATGTATTCCGTTCCCGTAACCAACGAGCTTTTTCACAACGGAAATGTAGAGGCGTGGAAGAGGATTATACAAAGCTATAATACAAAGCATCCCGACTGTGAAGTATACATTTTCTATGAAGGTGAACGCATCCACGATATCAACACCCTTTTTAAATGGGGAAAGGTTAAACACGGAAGCGCTATACTCTTTGCGGTAGCCGGCCGGGATATTAAGGATATCGCAAAGTTGCAACGTTATTTACGACAGGGAGCAAGTCCAAGATTTGAAGATTTTCTCAGGTTTCCTGTCAATCATGTACTCAATCTTTTTTAAAACATGTATCGGTAGGCGGAATAGAGATGAAAAAAAATATACACTTTTTTAGTAAAGACGAATTTATTAAAGACGAAGAGATTCTGGAAAAGATAGGAATTCGAGGAAGGCTGGCAAACGATTTCGCCTCACTCAAACTTCCGATTCTACCCGGATTTATTATCGATTCCGACGTGGCTGCCGCACTTGACGATGTTTCCCTTAATTCGATCTTAAAGGAATACATCAAAAAGTCGGAAAAATACAAAAAAAGGCAGTTTGGGAATCCGGAAAATCCGATGCTTCTTAAAATCGTCATCAGTCCTAATCTTGCAATCGTGCGATACCCGACCCTGCACAACTATGGACTCACAGAGAATACCATACCGGGCTTCAACAACTTTGTCGGAAGTAATTTTAGTTTCCACGAACTTCTGTTTCTTATACGAGGAAGCCTTGAAATCGAGGCAAAAATTGCTGAATTAGAGAAAAGAACCAAAGATCTTAATCTCATAGAAAAAGTAATAAGTGAGGCGGACAAGGAGATGGAAACGGGCGTCTCTGAGAATCTGCGCGAGAAAGCCCTCGAGAAGTATAAGGCGCTCCTTCCCGAAGGGTTTTTCTCTGATGCCCATACACAGCTCGAACTTGCATTGAAGAGAATCAGCAAGATGCTTTCCCTCGATGAAATGAACGAAAACGACGCCGCTCTTCTCATTCAGCCTATGGTGCACGGGAATTACGGCAAGAACTCGGCGAGCGGTAGTTTCTATACACGAAACATTGTCACGGGAGAGAAAAAACTCCAGGGTTTCTTTCAGGAAAATAAATTCGATACCGTAGAATCTGAAGGAAAAGATATAAATAAAATCGACAAAGAATTTCTCAAAGAAATTGTCAAAATCGCGGGAACCGTAGAGGACCATTTTAAAGAAATTCGCCTCATTCGATTTACCATTGAAAACGGAAAAGTATGGCTTATAGACCAGCGCACCACAATGACTAAATCTACTCAGGCCGATATCCAGACTCTTCTCGACCTCAACAACAGGAAGGTCATAGACGAAGAGTATTTAATTAATGCGATTAAACCGGACCAGCTGAACGAAATTCTTCATCCGATTGTTGATCAGGCTTCGGTTAAAAATCTTAAATCCATTTCCGGCGGCATTGCCGGAGCCCCGGGGGCGGCTATCGGAAGGGTCTTTTTTTCCACCGACAGGCTTATTGAGGCGAGAAAGGAAGCGCTGCAAAAAGACGAAGACACCAGGTTTATTCTCTGCATGCCCGCTACTTTCGCGGAAGATGTAAAGGCAATCGAAGTATCGACCGGGGTTTTAAGTAATGAGGGAGGATACGCGGCCCACGCCTCGGTTGTCGCTCGGCAGTACGGAAAAGTTTCCCTCGTCAAGACCGATATGAAAATTCTCAAGACAAAGGCAACCATCGGAAAGGTTACGATTAACGAAGGAGATTATATAACCTTGAGTGTTCCGCATTTCGGCGATCCGCAAATCTACATTGGAACCGCGGGACTTATCGAACCCGACCCGAAAGAATCGGGACTGATGGACTTCATTAAAATCGTAGACAAATTTGTTCACGATTTCCACGTGCGGGCAAACGCTGATACGCCGCGGGACGCTGAACTCGCGTTAAGTTTCGGAGCGCGCGGGATCGGCCTCTGCAGGACCGAGCACATGTTTTTTGACGAGAAGCGGATAAATGTTTTCAGGGAAATGATCCTTTCGGAAACGACCGAGGAACGGGTTAAGTCACTTAAGAAGCTTAAGAATATGCAGAAGAACGATTTCTACAAGCTTTTAAAAATCATGAAGGGGCGAGAGGTGACTATTAGGCTCCTTGATGCGCCGCTGCACGAATTTCTGCCCCACAATGAGCAGGAATTTAACGCTTTCATGGCCTATCTAAAATCCCAGTCTAAGGGAAAAACGTCCATAGGAAAGTCCACCGTGCAGACAGCCATGGACGGATTAGCCGAGTTCAATCCCATGCTCGGTCATCGGGGCTGTCGAATTGCGGTTTCTTATCCCGAAATCTACCAAATGCAGATCGAAGCCATTTTTGAGGCTGTTTATACCTTAGAAAAAGAAGGAATCAAAGTCTATCCTGAAATAATGATCCCTCTTATTATGAACGAAAACGAACTGAAACTCATCGTATATGGTAAAAAAATTGAAGGGAAAACCTATACCGGTCTTATAGACATCGAAAAAAGCGTTCGCGAAAAAATGAAAGCAAAACCGGTTGAATACAAGGTCGGCACCATGATCGAACTCCCTGTGGCGGCCCTCGGGGCCGATCAAATTGCGAAATACGCACAGTTTTTCTCCTTTGGCACGAATGACCTTACGCAAACAACCATCGGTCTGTCCAGGGACGATTTTAATTCTTTTATGCCGGATTATACACTCTTTGACATTCTCGACGGGAACCCTTTCCAGAAACTGGACACTCACGTGAAGGAACTCATCAGCACCGCGGTTCGTCGGGGAACCATGACCCGTCCTGACCTGAAAAAGGGACTATGCGGAGAACACGGAGCTGTTCCTGAAAACATCAAGTTCTGCATGGAAACAGGTCTGAATTACGTATCCTGTTCATCCTACAGCGTACCGATCGCCAATCTTGCGGTTGCACAAATTACCGTCCAGAACAGACCTGAGGAAGGATAGAAACAGATTAATGTAGAAAAAGAACTAAAAGGAAAGGGGCTGCTATAAACGGCAGCCCTTTTAAAATTCTCTCGGAACAATTTTACCAAATGCTAAATTTCTGCACTCCCTCTATCACAATTTTGGCGGCTTTTTTAGCATCAACGGAAGGAACTTTAGCTTCCTTGTTAAGGGTTTGGGTAAAGAAAAACTCGAGGTTATCAAGGGTGTCCGGCCGCTGAAAGAAAACGAGAGAAAAATTGATGCCGGCGGGTTTCATAATGGTAAAGGATGAGTACGTAATGGTAGGCTTCTTGCTAACCATCACTTTTGTCTGGTTTTTATCCGTGTATATTTCGAGTTCGTTAAACCGATGAGGAATTTGCTCTTTACTCGATCTGCTTACCGGTTCGACATATTTCTGCGGATATGAAGGAGGTTCTACGAGTACAAATAATTTATTACCGTCGGTCTGAAATGTAAGGCCTTCTTCCGTGAGATAAATCGTTTTGACTCCGCTGTACGCGACGACTTCGTAGATCGAGTATGTGGAGTTGGGATTGAAAAATGAAGAGACGATGTAGCCCCCGTCTTTTGGAAGCTTCCCCTGTGAGTATGCCTGGAAAAGATCTAGCACTTTTTCTGCCATTGCTGCCTCCTTTAAGTCTTAAAACCAGTATACGTATAAGTACGAGCAAATATCAAGTTGTTTTTTTTCGATACTTTTCAGCTCTGGAAATAAATTTTTGGGCCATTGAGTTCATGCCCTGTTTTTTGTAAATGTGGCCGATATTCTGGTATGCGCGCCAGTCATCCGGAGCTATATCGGCTGCTCGTCGAAACGCGGAAAGGGCATCTTCGAATTCGTCGTTTTTGTATAAGAGCACACCGGAAATTAGAAAAAGTGTCGCGCAATTTTTTATATGTTCCGCCGCCTTTTGAACAAACTGACGCGCATAATCCTGCCGTCCTGATTTAAGATAACAGTATGTAAGAGATTTTATAAATTCCACATTTTCAGCGTCCTGAATAAGAAGATCTTTGTACAGAACGGCAGCCTGGGTATACTGCCTTGTTCTTCGAAGGCTCAGGGCCAAAAGCCGCTTTATCTGTTCATCGCCCTTGCTGTATGGCATAAATTTCATGATCTGATCGATTACTTGCGTGAACTCTTCACGCTTTACCAGAAGGGTGATGAATGATTTCCGCACCTGCGTGTCGTCAGGATAAATCTGTAGATAGTCACGGTATACACCGAGTGCTTCTTTTTCATTCCCCGTTTCGGTATACAGCTCGAGGAGACAGGTATACGCCTCACGGTGTTCCGGCTTGAGGAGTAAGGCTTTCTTAAACCATTTATCTGCAAGCTCAGCCAATCCCCCCCGTACATACTGAATACCAAGTTCGGTAAAGAGATATGGATCGGGCCCCGAATTGCGGATCTCTTCCTGTACGAGAGGAATCGTCTGCTCGGGAGCATACCCGAGTTTACAGATACAAAGCACGGCATAATAACGGGATGTAGGGTTATCGGGATCGATTGCACGAATGCGGTCGAGCTCTTTAAGCATTTCCTCGTATTTTTCCTGTTCCCACAGGATCATGGAAAGACCGAACCGCGGTTCTAAGGCCCTGCGGTCCTTTTCAATTGCCCGGGTAAAATGGTTTTTCGCCTTTTCTATTTCTCCCAGGTTCCGGTACGATTCACCGACGAGCATGTGCATGACCGGATCGGCGCGGCCCGATTTTAATACCTGAAAACCGTAGTGAACGGTCTGCCGGTAGTCGCCCTGCTGAAAATGTTGGAGCGCCAGGTGTTTATTGATTCCGTCGCCTTCGAATACCGAAGTCTGCAAGTCTGGGAAAACTGCTCGTAGTTTGTGCAGTTCTTCGAAGGCCCGGTCTTTGTCTCCGGTAAAGTAGAGCATTGCCGCGCGTCTGAACCTGAGAAGCGGGTCTTTCGGTGATAATTTGAGCGCTTGTTCGCATTGGTAGAGGGCGGTATCGTAATCTTCAAGTTCCTTTGCAATCATGCTTAAATAAACGCGGGCAAAAAGCGGATCGTTTCCCTGATCGAGGAGAAATTCGAACATCTGCCGCGCCAAGTCGAGATCACCTGAGTAAAACTCCTTGACTGCGTGCACGGAAAGGGCGTTGAGATATGCAACCTGAAGTTTACGGTTCTCCTCTTCCAGTTCAAGCGCTTCCCCAAGCACCTTAGAAGCCAATTCAGGCCGTTTGGTTTTAAGGTATGCAATTCCAAGCAGGCCGAGCACCGACGGTTCATGTGGGCGCAGCTCGAGTGCTTTTTTGAAATAGACGATGCTTCTGCGTGAAAAACCGAGGGAGAGATATGTCCTGCCTAAGAAAAAATAGCCGGCGCTCTCTCCCGGTACACGCTGTACAAAGAGTTTAAGATGGAGAATGGCGTTATCGTAATCACCGAGGGCGTGATAGCTTCGCCCGAGATAGAGCAGGGCAATCGGGAAATCGTCGGTCTCACTCATAAGATTTTCGAGAAGTTCGGCGGCCCGGCGATAATCCCGTTTTCTTCCTGATTCAAGGGCCTTTTCGAAAAGTTCCTTCTGTCCCGCGGTTGTGGTCATTTTTTTGAGTCTATCATATAATGAATCGGGCATACACAGGATTCCCGCGTTAATTTCATTTATCGGTTCAATTACAGCCTTTGACAAAAGGTTCAGATTTTGCAACTATTCCGTATGGAAAGCAGATCAATTTTTTCCAATCTCTCCCCCCTCGATCATCGCTATTACCTTTCAAATAAAAAACTTTTCGAAGAGCTCGAGCAATATATAAGCGAAGACGCGGTGCTCAAGTACTGCCTCGAAGCAGAGAGCGCCCTTTTAAAATCGCATGTCGATTACTTTTTCAACGGAAACGAGGCCATGAAAAAGGCGGTGGAAGAAGCGGCTGGAAAAGTTGTCCCCGAAGATATCTATGAGGAGGAGGAGGAAACGCAGCATAATATACGCGCGTTGGTAAACGTATTTCAGCGCTACCTTCCTGAAGAGCTAAAGCCGTACATCCATTTAGGCGCCACTTCCGTCGACATCCTGGACTCCGCATCAGCAATGCGGATCCGCGATGCCCTTCGAAAGGTGGTCCTTCCGCTGCTCATACATCTCGAAAAGCTTCTTTGCGGCATTGCCGAAACCTACGCAGATACTCCGCAAATCGGCAGGACCCATGGGCAACACGCCGTACCGATAACCGTCGGTTTCGCTTTTGCGGAATACGTAGCCAGGATAGGGAAAGGAATCGAAGAGCTTTCCATCCGGTCGAAGCAGCTGCGGGGCAAACTTTCAGGCGCTGTCGGGGCGTACAACGCCACGTCGCTTTTAGTCGACGCTCCCGAAGCCTTGGAGGAACGGTATCTTTCATACCTCGGTCTCGGGCCTTCGGAACACTCCACCCAAATTGTGGAACCGGAGTATCTTCTTCGGCTGCTTCTGGAGCTGAACACGGTTTTCGGGATTATTGCAAACCTTGCCGACGATCTCCGGAACCTGCAGCGTTCCGAAATAGGAGAGGTTTCCGAACACTTTTCCAAAACCCAAGTAGGCTCGTCTACCATGCCGCAGAAACGGAATCCCTGGAACAGTGAACATGTTAAAAGCCTATGGAAAGCTTTTGCCCCCCGCGTCATGACTTTTTATCTCGATCAGATTTCGGAACATCAGCGTGACCTTACCAACTCGGCTTCCGCCAGGTTCATTGCCGATTATTTAGCCGGATTCTGTGCTGCTGTCGAGAGAATGCGGAAGATTTTGAGTTCCCTGCAGGTTGATACTGAAAAATGTAAGAAAAATCTCGAATTGCGGGGCGATATGGTTCTTGCGGAGGCTGCATATATCTTGATTGCCGCCGGCGGAGAGCCTGATGGCCATGAGAAGGTACGAAAGGCGACTTTGGAGGCACAACAGTCAGGAGAATCGCTTATTTCCATGTTAAAAAAAGATGCGTCCCTCTGGGCGGCGATAGAAAAACGAATTGAAACAATTGCGGGAGCTGACGCGGAAAAATTTTTTACCCACCCGGAATTATACCGCGGCAGGGCGGTAGAAAAGGCCAAAAAACTTGCGGAGAAATATAAAAAAACGGTATCGAAAATAGAGAAGGATTTATTATGAAAGTTGAAGAAACACTCAGTTATGACGATATACTCCTCGTTCCGTCCTATTCCTCCAACCAGGCCGGGGAGGTTACCGTTGAAACAAAGCTGACTAAAGATATCACCCTCAATACCCCCCTGCTTTCCGCTGCCATGGATACGGTAACCGAAGAAGAGATGGCGATAGCAATGGCTCTGGAAGGGGGCGCGGGTGTTATTCACCGGAACATGAATCCTGAAAAACAAGCCGCCCAGGTGGGGAGGGTAAAGAGGTACCTCAACTGGATCATCGATTCTCCGATTACCGTTGAGCGAGACCGTACCGTGGCACATGTGCGCAGGCTTATGGAAGAAAACGGTGTTTCCGGGCTGCCGGTCATTGACGACGGCAATAAACTGTGCGGCATAATAACCGGCAGGGATTTGCGGTTCTGCAAGGACGATTCCCTCATTGTAAAAGACGTAATGACTCCGAAACCGATTGTCGAGACCGGCGAGCCGAATCTGGAAAGCGCTGAAGAGAAATTCAATGCGCACAAAATCGAAAAACTGCCGGTAGTGAACAAAGATGGTATGCTGACCGGCCTCATTACGGTAAAGGACCTGGAGAAACACCAGCGTTTTCCGAATGCCGCGGTGGACCGAAGGGGACGACTTATCGTAGGGGCCGCGGTCTCGCCGATGGATTACGCGATCCGGATCCCGCTGCTTACGGATAACAAGGTCGATTTTATTGTTATCGACACCGCCCACGGTGACTCGGAAAGCGTAATGCGCGCGGTCTCTGATATCAAGAGAAAATATTCCCTGCCTGTCGTAGGCGGAAATGTAGCAACAGCGGAAGGAACGAAACGGTTAATTGATGCCGGGGCCGATGCAGTCAAAGTAGGAGTCGGGCCGGGTTCGATCTGTACGACCCGGATCGTTGCGGGAATAGGAGTACCGCAGTTTTCCGCTGTCATGTGGTGCTGCAATGAGGCGGAAAAACAGGGAATTCCGGTTATTGCGGACGGCGGAATCAAGTTCTCCGGCGATATCGTTAAGGCCATTGCCGCAGGCGCGCAGACGGTTATGATAGGCAACTTATTCGCGGGGTTGAAAGAATCCCCCGGGCGCGAAATCATCTACGACGGCAGAATGTTCAAGACGTACCGCGGGATGGGCTCCGTAGGTGCAATAAAAGAGGGCGGAGGCGACCGTTATCAGGCAAAAGAAGGCGATGAACCGGTCCCCGAAGGAATAGAGGGGAGGGTGCCCTACAAAGGTGAATTACAGCCCTATCTCTATCAAATCGTTACCGGCTTAAAGAAGGGAATGGCATATTGCGGATGCAGATCTGTAGAAGAATTGAGAAATTATAAGAAATTCGTTAAGATTTCTCCCGCCGGACTGCATGAAAGTCATGCCCACGATGTGGTCATTACCCACGATGCTCCGAATTATTCGAAACAATAATAATTAAGAAGGTTTAAAGATGAATGTTGTAGTTGTAGGTGCCCAATGGGGCGACGAAGGAAAAGGGAAAATAGTCGATTATTTAGCTGACACTTCGGATTTAGTAGTCAGGTTTTCAGGCGGTGCTAACGCGGGGCACACAATCGTTTTCGGTGAGGAAACCTACAAGCTCCACCTCGTTCCGTCCGGCATTGTCTATCCCGATACGACCGTAGTTCTCGGCACCGGGATGGTGATCGATCCGGAGGCGCTTTTCAATGAACTCGCCATGCTCGAGGAACAGGGGATATCGTGGCAGGGAAGGGTGAAGATTTCCGATCGAGCCCACCTCGTTTTACCGGGGCACAAAAAACTCGACATTGAAACGGATAAAAAACGTGCGTTCCCCCTTGGCACGACTGGCCGGGGAATCGGTGTCACCTACTCCTTAAAAGCGAACAGGGACGGCGTACGGGTTGCGGATATTTTCGAAAAACGGGTATATAAACGGCTCGATAAAGAGGACGGCGCGTTTATCGATACCTTTAAAAGCCGTATTGAACCGATGATTATTGACATGGCTTCCTTTATGGCTGAACAGAAAGATAAAAAGATCCTTTTCGAAGGGGCCCAGGGAATTCTCCTCGATTTAGACTGGGGCACGTATCCTTTTGTTTCCTCAGGATGTTCAACCGCGTCCGGGGCAGCGGCAGGAGGCGGTGTGGGACCGCGCGACCTTGATATGGTACTCGGCGTTTTTAAAGCATACTCAACCCGGGTGGGAAACGGCCCCTTTCCGAGTGAGTTCGACGCGGAACGGGAAGGAGAATTATGCAATTTCGTCCGCGAAGAAGGGCGTGAATACGGAGTAACGACCGGAAGGCCCAGACGGTGCGGATATCTCGATTTGGTTGCCCTCAAATATGCATGCAGGGTGAGTTCGATCGACTATCTGGTCATGACCCATCTCGATGTGTACGATACGTTAGAAACCGTTTCCATCTGCACCGGGTACGATATAGACGGCAAGGAAGTGACCGATTTCCCCAGCTCCATCGAAGCCCTTGAAAGGGCCGAACCGATTATTCAAACCCTTGAAGGATGGCGGCAGCCGATCGGAGACTGCAGGAATTATCAAGAGCTTCCCGGAGCCGCAAAAAAGTACATCGAGTTTATTGAACAATATACCGGCACGCCCGTGGGTATCGTTTCCGTGGGTTATCGCCGCAGAGATACGATTCTGAGGATCAATCCGTGGACAAGGTCCTGATATTCGATTTCGGGAGCCAGACTACCCAGCTTATCTCTAGACGAATACGGGAATTAGGCGTTTATACTGAAATTGTTCCGGGCACCGGACGGATGCAGGATATGGAGTTTTCGTCTGAAGTAAAGGGGCTTATTTTTTCCGGCTCTCCTCATTCGGTATACTCCTCTGACGCGCCGAGGGTGGATGAACAGATTTACCGGTTGGGTGTTCCCATCCTCGGGATTTGCTACGGGACCCACCGGATCGTCCTCGACCACGGCGGAAAGGTAAACAAAAGAGAAACCTCCGAGTTCGGCAGGGCGAAAATTACCATACAGGACCGGGAGAACAGGCTGGTACGGGGTATTCCATCTGCATTTACGAGCTGGATGAGCCACGGCGATAGTATTCTGGAACTGCCTGCGGGATTTACCGAGATTGCTTCCTCCGAAACTTTTCCCGCGATCATCTACTCTGTAGAAAAACAGTTCTACGGACTCCAATTTCACCCGGAAGTTACCCATACGGAATACGGGACCGCGCTTCTCGAGAATTTTGTATGCCGCATATGCGGCGCCGGGATGCAATGGTCGATGGAAGCGTTCATGGAAGAAAAAAAAGAAGAGCTGCGAAAAAAAATTGGGGACGAAAAAGTGTTGATTCTCGTGTCCGGCGGGGTGGACTCTACCGTTACCGCCGCCATTCTGCTGACCTCCATCGAGCCCGAGCAGCTGCATTTGATGTACATCGATACAGGCTTGATGAGGCACGGAGAAACCGAAGAGGTGAAAGCAACGCTTAAACGGTTAGGGGCAAAAAACCTTTATATCATCGACGCGGCGGATGATTTTCTCGGCGCCCTCGCCGGGGTAGAGGACCCGGAAGAAAAAAGGAAGATTATCGGAGATCTTTTTATCACCATTCAGGAAAGGGAGATAAAAAAGACCGGAATTGACGATTCGTTTCTCGCCCAGGGCACCCTGTACACCGATCTCATTGAGTCCGGTAAAGGAGTGGGAACGAATGCAAAGGTCATCAAATCCCATCATAATGTCCGGTCTCCTCTTGTGGAAGAAAAGCGAAAAAATGGATTGGTCGTCGAGCCCCTCGACCGTCTGTATAAAGACGAAGTAAGAGAAGTAGGAAAGGCCGCCGGGCTTCCTGATTCAGTGGTATCCAGGCATCCTTTTCCGGGCCCCGGCCTCGCCGTCCGCATTTTAGGAGAAGTGACCGAGGAAAAGTGCGATATTCTCCGCGATGCCGATCGAATTTATATAGAAGAATTACGAAACCGGAACCTGTACGATAAAATATGGCAGGCATTCTGCGTGCTTCTCCCTGTACGTTCCGTAGGGGTAACCGGCGATGTGCGGAATTACGGCTGGGTGGTGGTCCTTCGCGCGGTAGTTTCCCGCGACGGCATGACCGCGGATGTGTTCCCCTTCCCGACGGAAGATCTGCTCGAAATATCGGCCAGAATTACCAATTCGGTGGCAAAAGTGGGGAGGGTGGTTTACGACATTTCGAGTAAACCGCCTGCAACCATCGAGTGGGAATAGAAAGGATAAGAAAAAGAACTTGACCTACCGCCTGGGTTGCCATATGCTTCCGTTATCATGAAGATAAAACACCTTTATTTCGGCTTCCTTGCAATTCTGCTCCTCCCGGGGTGTAATCAGTGCGACCCCGGATTATTGGTCGATGATTATGCGATGTATGTGTATGATTTTACCATACACAAGGGGTCTGTGACGTATACGGATGGAAACGGAGATGAGACGCAAAATGTGCTGTTTGTACGCTCTTCTCCCTCCTCCGACGGTAAACTGAACTTCGATATATTTTTCGAAAACACCCCTTTCGCACTCCGCCTGATGCTCTCCTATAACCGAGGCGCTTTTTCCCTGGACGATTTTTCCGGGAAAAGCAGGTTTAACATTACCAAATACGATGCGGGGGATTTTCATGTGACCCGCTCCTGGTCCTTCTCCCACGGCTACAATCTCGTGGTGGATTCTCAGACGGAGAATATTATCGACCGAATCGATTTTTCCGTAGAAGACGACCTCGATTTGAGCGGCGCTGAAGGCTTCTCTCAGAAGATAAAGAGCATCGACATCGACATGACTACGAGTGAATACAGCTATGTCGCACACAACATAGAGAGTGGGAAAAACATCAACACGGTCCGGTATATGAATACCTATGATATTATAAAAAACGTTCCGGCGGAAATCGATAACGGGCTAAAATCCGACCCGGGGACCTATGCGCCTCAATTAGTCGACTATCTTACTACCGGCGTGAGTGATCCGAGTGAAAAAATAAAAATAATCCACGATTGGATATCAGATAATATCTACTACGATATGGATTCATACCTTGCCGACGAAGATGTGGACCAGCGTCCCTATCCGGTCTTGAAAACAAGGCTTACCACCTGCGGCGGCTATGCCCGCGTATTCAGGATGCTCTGCAGGGAGGCCGGGGTCCCGGTGGTTTTTTTACACGGCGATGCAAAAGGGTACAATTACCGGGAGAAAGGCGAGGTCGGAAGCCATGGATGGAACCTCGTACAGATAAACGACCAATATTACTCCATCGACCCAACATGGAACGCGGGGGGATACCTCCGAGACGGCGCCTACACTGAGGGATTATACGGCAGCGGGTTTCTGTTCGTAAAACCGAAGTATGCAATTCACACCCATTTCCCAACGATCGGTAATTACCAGTGCCTGGAAGTGCCGATTTCATCTGCCGATTTTCTTTCGGACGAATACAGCAGGGTTTCCGGTATATCCGACCTGTATGAAAATTTTCACCGGGAAAGGCTCGAGATATCCTCCGGGGTTAAGGATATCTACGATACGACGAACGGGCCTGCTGAGGTAACTTTTTCCAATGCGGCGGCGGTCGACTACATTTCATTTTATAAAGTGGACCCTTACGCCGAATCTTCAACCAAGTTCGAACACCAGTTTCTGTTTCGCGAAACCGGCGGCGTTACAACTCTTTCTATGCAGGCACCGGAAGAGGGGTATTACAGAACAATCCTATACAAAAAAGAAGAAGATACCTATCGACATATTGGATCTTTGATCTCATACTCTTCAGCTGCTCCTGCGGAAGATTATCCCTATCCGGAATTCTTCCCGGCATATTACGATTTTGATGCCTCTCTCGAAGAACCCCTTCAAGGTGAGTTGACCCCGGGGCAGAG
>CAYWIK010000008.1:0-5304 GCA_964458315.1 uncultured Spirochaetales bacterium
TTTTCGTAAAAAAACATATCGATTTTTTTACGTTTGTTCAATCCCCAATCTATTTTATCGAACATGCATGTAGCAGGTATAATTGCTGTTTTGCTGTTCGACTATTCGGGGGGACTGCGATGAGCCGCGAAGGAATCGAACCTTCGACCCACAGCTTAAAAGGCTGTTGCTCTGCCAACTGAGCTAGCGGCCCCCAAGTCAAATGAGGTGCCAAATCTAACAAGGATTATTGAAATTGTCAAGTCACCTACTTTTTGTCATACCTGAATTCGAGACCGATAAGGATATTGTATACCGGCCTTAAACCCGGCTCCGAACTTAATTCGGTCCCGAACATAGCGGCGTTGAGGGTAAATATTTTCAAATCCAGCCCCACGCCCGCGGTAAACAGTCCCTCATACATGCCCATTCGAAGCGAAAGAATCTGAAGCAGTTCTATTTCCAGCCCGGCGCCAATGTGGAGAATAGGATGCCTCGCCGAGCCGGGATGCAGGAGAAAGTCGAAAATATCGTCATAGTCCAGCATGAGCTTCAAATCGCTTATGTACTTATTCAATCTGCCCAGATTAGGCGTGTACATAATCCCCGTATTGATCTTGATCGGATACAGGTCATTAGAGGGAGCAGGCTCTTCACTTCCGTCGAGGAATGCGTTCAGAGTTGAATAAGATTGAATCAAGCTTGGTGAAAACACATCTATGCCGGTAATTCCTACATGCAGTGTGTCGTTCCAGGAATACTTTACCCCGAGGTCAAAGCCGATGGAACTGATAAAATAAAAAGGCTGGCCTGTTATTGTGTCGAGGGAAAAAGAACTGAAAAGATCCGGAAATTCGAGAAAAGATTTTTCAATCTCAACCTGACCCTCGAGCATTCCCTTCAACAAAACACCGAAATCGAGACTATGCTTTGATCCTTCGGCAAAGGGTATACCGAAAGAGTACCCCCCTGCGAGGGTAAGCCGCTCGCTTATATTAGAGGTGATGGTAAGAGGTTTGGAGTTTACAAATGTCACATTGGAAGTGGTAAATATCCCAAATCCGAGACCTTTCCCTACATAGCCGAACGAAACAGGACCTAAAAGGTTCATCGATGCGTATAGCCCCGACATTAGGTCCTGCACATTAGGAGAGGTGAGAATGCTTGCGATATCGCCCTCGGCAGCACCTTCTACCACTACCCCGGCAATGTCAAAAATCGGACCGGATAATCCGAAGGTCAATTCCGCCACGCTCAATTCAGATTTTGCGCTCTGAAACCCCGCCGGATTAGAAAAAATAGTGCTGAAGTCATCGGTAAGCGCAGCGTGTCTTCCGCCGATTGCCGAGACCCGGGCGGAAGGAATGCGCATATCCAACAGCTGCTGGGCGGAAACCGTTCCCACCGAGAAAATTAAGAAAATAAGAACCACAATTAACAGGAATTTCTTCATGCTGCAAACCCCACCTTATGAAAGCATCCGGTACAAATTCTATTCCCCGCCGTTAAAAAAGCTTTCTATGTCCATACCTCCCTTTTCGGCGTACTCCTTCGCTTTCTGTACCTTCGTATCGTTTTCCCAATCGATATTGTCGAAACTACCGGCGTCGTTTGCCGCATCGGCTACGAGTGCGGCCCCCGCGTTGATGTACTGACTATTCGACGGGGTCTCGCCTGCAGCTTCCGCAGCAGCAACATGGTCATCAACCCCCGCGAGCATTTCGGTATCGAGTCCTTCGAGAAGTGAATCCATATCTCCAGAGCCGCTTTCAGGGTCGAGGCTGTTCATAAGGTCGCCGACACCGGATGCTCCAATAGCAAGGTCTGCCGCGAGTAGATGCAGATCACCGTTTTCGGGGTCCTCCGCCAAAAGATCTGCAATTGCATCATAGGCGGCTGCCATTGTTTCAGGATCACCGCTTGCCAGCGCATCGAGAGCGTACTGCTGCTTCTGTTCCGGTGACATGTTTGCGGGGTCCCGCTGAAGTCCCGAAAAAAGGCTGAAGGTAAAAACATTTTGGCAGCCCGAGAATGTCACTAAAAGCAGCAACAAAAAGGCAAGCCCGGCGAGAATTGAAATTTTCCTGATTCTGTTCTTCATTTTATATCTCCTTTGGGAGAAAACCGTAAATTTCTCTATTAAATATATAACATAGTCCGATAAAAAACAAACGCCTATAATTCAAGTTCTCCATAAATTTCATTATGAAAACAAATTTTTACCCTGCAGTTTGTCCCCCGGTCAAGATTAGCCACCTCCGCACCTCGAATATTCAATCGGAGATAATTTTCCGTGGTACCCCGCTTTACATCAACACTGCCCCCTTCTTCGACTACCGCCTCGAGGGAACGTCCCTTCCATGATTCCGCATAACGGCGGTATAACTCCTCCGATAACTTGATGAGCTTTTGAGAACGCTGTTTCATGATACGTTCGGGGACCGACGGTTTGATCGTAAAAGCCGGGGTATCAGGCCTTCTCGAAAATTGAAACACGTGGAGTTGTGAAAAATGAAGCGCGCGAATCAAAGTTTCCGTTTCCTCGAAATCAACTTCCATTTCCCCCGGAAATCCCACAATTACATCCGCCGAAATAAAGGGATTGTCTTTTACTGTCCTTAGGGCATATACCGCCTCTTTTAATTGATCGGCCGTATAATTCCGGTTCATTAATGCTAAAATCCGCTCGCTTCCGGATTGGATTGGAAGATGGAAATGGGAGCGGATTCGGCGGTGACCTACTATACGGAGCAATTCAGGCGTAAGAGCATCCGGCTCGATGGAAGAGAGTCGAATCCTTATTCTATCGGTCTTTGTCAAGATCGAATCAAGAAGCTCGGGTAATCCGCAGTCGTTACTCTGCTTACCGGTGGACCTGTATAGTGACAAATTCACTCCGGTGAGCACGACTTCGCCATAGCCGTTTTTCTCGAGTTCCTCCACGCCGGCTACCACACTTTCTGTATCCAGGCTTCTCGACCGTCCTCGCGCAACCGGTACCCGACAGTAAGAACATCGGTTATTACAGCCGTCCTGGATTTTGAAATATGGCCGGCTTCGGAACTGATCCATCTTTAGAGCATTGCGAAATACACCGTTCGTCGCGGCAGACAGGTCACTGCAATCCTCAACAGCGGCAAAGAAATCCCGCCGTATATCGGTACCCTCTTGCCTTTTTTGGGATACCGCCGCAATCTTACCCGCAACCTCCGCAAGAGCCATCTTTTTGTCCATCGGCACGATTAATGCATCGGGGAAACTTTTCTGCAGATCTTCACGGGCAACCTGGGCATAACAGCCGGTAATGCAGATGATCGCCTCCGGATTCTCCCTCCTCACTTTTCGAATGATCCGGCGCGCTTTTTGTTCGCTTTTAGAAGTTACCGTGCAGGTGTTGAATATGTATATGTCCGCCGCTTCAGAGCACGGAACGATAAAAAAACCCCGGCGCGCATACAAAGTCGCCAGGGTTTCCGTTTCACACTGGTTTAGTTTGCATCCAAGTGTGTGAAAGGCCGCCCTCATCCATTCTCCATTTTTTCGAGGACCCGCTGGATTCCCCGTTCCGCTTCCGGGAAGGTCGCGTTGAGCCGAAGCGCTTTCCTGTATGCATCGAGTGCGTATGTGTAATCCGACGCCATTTCCCTGGCGTATCCAAGGCGGGACCACCACCGCGCGATGTTAGGATTGTGATAAAGCGCTGTGGATATCGATATATCCGCATGGTTAAACTCACCTAAGCGAATAAAAATCTCACCCATATAGTAGTAAACCATGTCTATCCGGTCGCCCGTCGGAGCAATGACCACATATTGTTCAAAAAATTGCAGTGCTTCGAGGTTGTTTCCTAGAAAAAAATGAGCTTCACCGAGTATCTCGATTATTCGATAATCCGTAGGAGATATTCGGTATGCCTTCCGTGCAGCCTCTAAAGCCTCCTCATATCGGTTGAGCTTTATTAAACTCCAGCACATCACCACGTATGCATCCATCCGCTGGGGCATCACCTCCAATTCAGCCCTGCAGATTTCCACCGCCTCTTCATAATTACCTTCTTTATAAGTTTTGAGAGCGTCCCGTTCCTGACTAAATCCGAAAGAAACGAAAATGCTAAAGATAAGAAAAACTATTACAGTGATTTTCCACTTCATTTTTTATCCGCTCCGTCGGTCTGCATCCGACACATACCGTTGATCCTGCAGCCGCTCTCCATCACCATATTCGGGGCCGAAATATCCCCGTCGACCGAGGCACTGGAAAACAGTTCCACACGCTCATGGGCTTTTACGTTTCCCTTTACCTTGCCCTTAAGAGAGACCAAATCTGCTTCGATCTGGGCTTTTACCACGGCATCTTTTCCGATGTAGAGATTGTTTGTAGATTGGATTTCTCCGCTGAAACGGCCCTTGATCATCAAGGGCTCGGAAAATGTGAGCTTTCCCTGAAAATCTATATCCTCCGCGAGGACCGTATCGATTTCGGACTCATCAACGCTTTGAATGCTCAAATCGGACATTGCTTACTCCATGATCAGAATTAACAATTATCCTACAAAGGGCCATGGACGCTGTCAAGTGTATTCCCCGGGCGATTTCTTAAGCTGGTCCATCATCTTATTGATGGCCCGGCTCAAGTTGTCTCTCATTTCGCCGGTATAGGGATTGTAATACTGAAGGTCTAGAAACAGCTGCCACGGATCATTGCAGGTCTGAGCTACCACATCGAGAAGCTTCTTAAAACCCAGCGTGGACAGCGGACGCTCTTTAAGCCCCACATCATTTAAGACCCGCCCGATAAAGTGGGTAATACCCTGGGTATAGGCCGCCTGATGGTCGTGTTCTTCCCCGCTCATCCGAAGCACCTCGAGGCCTAATCCCTTAAAAATTCTCAGCCAAAGGGAAAAATCATCTTCGGAAATACGCACGGGGCAGAGAACGACAGGCAGCCCCTCTACCCCCTCTCGGGCAGAATCGGGGCCGAACATCGGATGGGTCCCAAGTATACGTACCTTTTCCGGGAGCGTTTCCCGCATCCACTGAATCGGGTAGGATTTAACCGAGCAGGTATCCATGACCAGCGTACCGCTTTTGATGTATTGTGAAGTCCGTTCTAAAACTTCCTTAAAAGATGAAATCGAAACGCAGTAGAAAAGGGCTTCGCAATCGAACACCTCCTCTTCAGAAACCTTCCTGATAGCCCGGGGGATTTCCCTGCCGCTGCTTCGATTGTACCCTTTCACCGTAAAATGATCAGATAGATACTCTCCCCAGAAAGCACCAAACCTTCCGAGCCCGTAAATGCCAATTTCCATGAACCGATCTTATA
>CAYWIK010000008.1:5404-32026 GCA_964458315.1 uncultured Spirochaetales bacterium
ACGATCCGAGACCCTTCGGCCGAACAGCTCGCCGAGATAGCAATCGCCGCTTCGGAAACATGCAAAACCCTCCTTGAAGCCGAACCGGTAACAGCATTGCTTTCCTACTCAACAAAAGGTTCAAGCAGCGGTCCATTTGTCGACCTTGTTCTTAAAGCCCTTGATATTGTGCGGGAAAAGCGTCCCGACCTCCGAATTGACGGTGAACTGCAGCTCGATGCGGCGGTTATTCCGGAAATCTGCGAAAAGAAAGCGCCGGAATCTGATGTGGCAGGCAGGGCGAATGTTTTGATTTTTCCCAACTTAGCCGCCGGTAATATCGCGTACAAACTGGTGCAGAGGCTTGGCGGGGCCCATGCCTACGGTCCGTTCCTGCAGGGTTTTGCAAAACCGCTGAGCGATCTTTCCCGCGGCTGTTCCGTAGAGGAAATCGTTAATACTGTCGCAGTGACCCTGGCCCGCTCTTAAAAAGGACTTGAAAAGAAAAAAAACTCTACGTATGATAGCGATGATGAATATAGTAATTGTAGGATACGGCAGGATGGGCAGAGAGGTTGAAAAAGTCTGTGTCCAAAGGAATCACACAGTCACAAGCCGGATAGACCCCAAGCCCGGCGTCGGCGATCAGGAGGCCCCGGCACCGCCTATTTTAGACGGGGCAGACGCCGTTATCGAATTTTCACTCGCTGATGCGGTGCCGAAAAACGCAAAATTGTACGCCGAAGCAGGGGTGCCGGCCGTAGTCGGAACCACGGGTTGGGACAACAGGCGGGATGAGGTAAAAACCCTTATTCTGGACCGCGGGGGGGCGTATATCTGGGGCTCTAATTTTTCTATCGGCGCGCACGTCCTCTTCTCACTTGCAGAGCACGCATCCAGACTCTTGAATAAATTGCCGGACTACGATGTCATGGCATTTGAAATACATCACGCTCAGAAAAAAGACAGTCCCTCCGGTACCGCGATGAGATTGGGAGAAAAAATTCTTTCCCAAATAGAAAGGAAAACAAAAATAGTAACAGACAAACTCGACCGCCAAATTAAACCGGAGGAGCTTCATGTCGCCTCGGTCCGGGGCGGGTCCGTTCCCGGCACCCATACCATGCTTATGGATTCCGCGGCAGATACAATCGAAATCAAACACACCGCCCGAACACGTAGCGGATTCGCCCTCGGCGCAGTCTTGGCAGCCGAGTGGCTTGCCGGAAGGAAGGGCTTTTTTCAAGTTGAAGATTTTATTGACGATTTTTTACTCAAAGGAGGAGGGTAATGAAGTTTGAAGGAGTATTTACCGCACTGATTACGCCGTTTAAATTGGACGGGTCGATCGATGAACCAAACTTACGAAAACTTATCGATTTTCAAATCAGCGAAGGAATCTCGGGCCTGCTCCCTATGGGAACTACCGGAGAGAGTCCCACATTAAGTCACGAAGAGCATATCCGGGTCATTGAAATGGTCATTGATCAGGCGGAAGGACGTGTTCCAGTCATTGCCGGAAGCGGTTCAAACTCCACCCAGGAAGCCATCGACATTACCCTGCAGGCGATGGAATGCGGCGCGGATGCAAGCCTCCAGGTAGCCCCTTACTACAACAAGCCGACCCAGGAAGGCTTCTACCGGCATTTTACGGCAATCGCCGATAAGGTTGATATACCGATCATTGTATACAACATTCCGGGCCGTACCGGAAAAAATATCGAAAATGATACGATGCTCAGGCTCGCCGAACATCCGAATATCGTAGGTGTGAAAGAAGCAAGCGGAAATATCAACCAAATGATGGACCTTATCCTCGCAAAACCGAAGGATTTTACCGTTCTTTCAGGAGACGACAACCTTTCTTTGCCTCTTACATTATTAGGCGGCAAGGGGGTAATTTCAGTAGCAAGCAATTACATGCCCGGCCGGATGATGGAAATGATCGAAGCAGCCCTTGCCGGTGAAGTAGAAAAAGCCCGTTGGATTCACTACGAGCTTCTTCCTTTCTTCAGGGGGCTGTTTTTTGAAACAAATCCGATTCCGATTAAATATGCCTTGCATGTGAAAGGGATGATTGAAGAATCCTACCGCCTTCCTCTCTGCCCGATGAGCGACGCAAACAAAGCGAAGCTCGAGGAGGTCATTAAAAACTTAAAGTAGGCGCCGGACTATCGCCACGATTTCGTCGGTCCCTAAACACTCTCCGCGGACCGAAAGGTCTATACCCGCCTCACGGCAGGCGGCAAAGATGCGTTCTCCGGGGTACCGGCGGCCGATGCTTCCTTGAAGCAAGTTGTTCCTCAGGGTCTTTCTCCGGGAAGCGAAAATGTCTTTGGCAAGGGTAAAAAACAGTTCGCGGTCCTCGAGATCCGCATACCGGTGATGAGGCACGAGTTCCACTATTCTGGACACAACCGCCGGAGCGGGGAAAAAAGAGCCGGGCCGGATATCTCCGCGGGGATACACGTCAAAGGCGAAACGGCAGATCACGGTAAAGAGAGAATAATCTTTCGTTCCCGGAGTTCCGGCCATACGATTAACCACTTCACGCTGCAGGGTAAACACCATTTTTTCCGGGAAAACGCCGTTCTTTACGATATCGTAAATGATAGCTGATCCGGAACTGTAGGGAAGATTACCGAAGATCTTCTCCGGAACAATACCTTCTTTGAGCATTGGAATACCGGTTTTTTGGAAATCTCCCTCGATAATCTCGATATTTCTATGGATATGTTGTAGTTCCTCTAAAACTCGTATAAAACCCCGATCGATCTCGAAAACAACAAGCTTTTTTACCCGTTTTGCGCATAAAACGGTCATCGCTCCGATGCCGCCGCCGACCTCCCACACGGTTTGCTCCGGAGAAGGCTCGAGGAGATTGCATATTTTCTCCCGCACATCCGGTGAAACAAGGAAGTTTTGCCCAAAACCTTTTTTCAAAGAGAGTTTCTTCTCGTTGAGGAAGGATTTTATTTCCGAAACACTGTTGTAATTAAGCGGTGCCATTGTTTATGTTTTCTCACGGCGTAGGGTATGATGATTCCGAGACAGACAAAAGTGCAGACAATGAAAATAACGACGATCTCTCCCTTTTTGGATGTCTCCAGTCCGGGAACCCGCGCGCCGTAGGAAGCGATCCACATGATGGAATGATACAGTTTCTCCATCGGATAGAGGACCGCGGATTGAAGCGCGGCAACAGGCACGGCGAGATAAATTATACCAATGAGAAGAAACAGGCTCACCAGCGGTGTAAGGAGAAGGCTTGCCAGGATACCGGCGGGATAGACCGCTCCGAACAACAGGGAAAGAAGGGGCGCGGTTGCGCACTGGGCGCCGATTGATGCTGAAATAGGAACTCGTAAAAACCCGGGAAGGAAACGCCTCGTTCCGTGCATGATGCGGGAGCCTAAATAAAGGATGCCCGCGAGTGCCAGAAACGAAAGCTGAAACGAAAGTGTCCGGACCGCAAGGGGGGTAATCACGAGCAATACAAGAAACGATAAAAGAAAAACAGCCCGGATATCGCCCTTTTTCCCGAAAAAGAGGCCTGCACCATAAACGGCAAACATTATCCCGGCCCTGAGAAGTGAAGAACGGGCGCCGGTAACAAAAATATAAAATCCAATACAGAAAGCAACGATCCAAAAGGAAATTCCTTTTCCCGTCAAGGGTTTGAAAAGAAAAAAAAGAAAGCCGCTCAATACTGCAAGATGCATCCCCGAAAGGGCGAGGATATGCATAGACCCTGCTTTCCGGAACTGTTCCCGCTCCCGCAATCCAAGATCGTCTTTGACGCCGAGGAAAAGAGCTTTGAAAAAACCGCCGGTTTTTTCCCCCATTGAATCGATCTTTTTCGTAAGCCCCTCGATTACTGCAGCGCGCCATTTCAAAAACCCGGAGGTAAATGTGATTGCCCGTTCTTTCCCGAGGCTGCCGTAAAACATGACCGCTCCGCTCTCGTCATCAAATGCCGGATTCCCCGTCACGATGATTTCTTCGCCCCAATAGGGAGTCCGTTCTGTTCGAAGAAACAACTGTATAGTCCCGGAAGCAGTAACGCGCGCCCCGTTCCTGTCACCGGTTTCCGCCATTCTCAGGCGGATGCCGACAAGATCATCGGTTATTCTCGCGCCGTCGGTTATACAGCGACCCTTTATCCAGGTGCACTTCTCTGCCGGAATACCGAAAAAGGGACGATCCTTGAGAATGTTTATTTGCGCAAAAAGGCCCAGCGCGAGCCCGATTCCGATACAGACAAGTCCCGTCGGGATTTTTGTAGATGAGCCGATGTAGTTGAAAAAAAAAGCCGCAGTGCCGAAGGAAATAGCAATGACTGAAAGCGCTGCCGCGGGAATGAGAAGGGAAGGCTCGAAGCGTACCGCTGTCAGTACAACCGCAGCCCCGGCCGCTGTAATGAGAAGGCTTACCTTCCCCGGAATAAAGGGGGGGTGAAAAATTATCCGAGGTGTTGCATGCCTAATTTGTCTTAAGGTTATTGATGGCCTCCCTGGCAGCGTTCTTTACCGTCTGACTGTAATTCAGATACCCCACATAGAGGAGGTTGTCGATAGCGACTTTATCTCCCAGTTTTCCAAGATTGTTGATAACCGCCAGGATAATCTGTTCGTCTACGGCCCGTTCCTGCTCTTTATATGTATTCAATAAATCTAGATACAGGTTTAATCGAACTGCTGCTTCATGGGTAGCCATGGCCCCAAGACAGGCAATTGCTTCAAGAAAGTTTCCCTTCCGTGCGATTCCACGGTCATATTCCATAACCGTAATATCGAAATGTCTGATTACCAGAGGAGTCGCCCGGGACCAGCTCCGCTCAGTAAGCGCGCGGACCGCGGTATAGCGCATTTCTCGAAGCTGCGCCTTTTCCGAAGCGTCAGGCGTGGTGGTTTCAAGCCCTATTTCCAAGGCTTTTTCAGCAACTTCTCCTTTTTCCTCCTCGCTCAGCCGTTCCTCCGACAGAGCAAGCTGAAGAGCCGTCAGTTTTTCCCGAATGGAATTCTTTTCGATAACGCGGATGAGTAAATCTTTGAAATCTCCTTCGATTTTGTATAGGGCGTTTCTCGACCGTGCAGTAATATCATCGGAAAAAGAAAGGCTCATGGAGGTAAAAAGAATAGGAAACGAGGACGGGTCCCCTAACTCGCCGAGTGCGTCAACAGCGGCGCCGAAGACCTGATAATCCGGTTTCTGCCCGGTCATAAAAAGAGTGTTCTGTTGTGAAACCCAGCTGTTAATTCGGTCAATGATTCTAGTATCGCCCTTCCCCACCACTCCGAGTGATTTCATGCACCCTTCTCTTACAAGGGTCTCCTTTTCGATGGTAAACAGATCCCAAAGCTCATACTTAGCTTCGGTATATCCCGATTCGCCGATCAAACGCACGGCAAGAATCGCAAGCTGCCGTGCGGAATTATCCGCTGTGAGCAGCATTTGATTATCAATTATGAACTCTACGGCCTTTTCGTACAGCGGTCCCATCCCTTCCAGATCTACGCGTTCCGCGTCCTGTAGAATTTGGATTTTTGTGCTCAGACTTGCCCTCGCAAAATTACGAAGGAAACTAGTCAGCTGTGTATTTTCTTCGGCTTCCTGTCCAAATAAAAACCCTGCTATTGCTAAGAGGAATAGAATGCATACAACTGCCTTTTTCATCGATTTGCTCCTTACAGTAACGCCATCTGCATCTTACATAATATGGCTTGAATGATATTTTTTCAAGATAAATTGCTTAATTTGATTTAGGCGGCGGAGCGGGTTTTCGCCTTACGTTTTTTTTCATGTCGTCATTCCGTTCTCCGAATATGTTATAGACATAGGAAAGAATCGTATTACGCATGCGATTACTGGGAGGAACGGCCTGTAGATGAAGGACCGACTGGTTTCTCTTTTGGTTGAAAGTCAGCCCCTTCACTATCCCGCAAAGTATAAGGGTGATTTTATTCAAGGTAAATTGAACTTTTACCGGCATTCCAACCTTCGCCTTTCCGCCGATCAACACAGCAGCACCGTCTTCTGAAATATCTAAGAGCCGGCATCGCAAACCGCCTGATTTTTCTATAATCTCATTGGAATTTTCAATGGTTTTCAATGGAAAAAGCCGTGCCGCGTGGTTGGTTTCTACCCTAACCGATCCTCTCCGCTGGCTCCTGGTAAGGTTGTCCGAATGTGCGAGATGGAGAATCGGATATTTTCTGTCAAAAAAATCCTCCAACACCTTTGACTGAAACATATAGCCTGCGTCATCCGGCCGCCAGAAGTAGATGGTTAGCCGCTGTCCCCGCCAGGTAAAGCCCGGAGGTATTCTGCCTCCCTGGGGATAGGAAACCGCAAGATATTTGCGCAGGTTTTCCACTACCGTTGAATGAAAGGTGTTCCCGGAGTCGAGGCTTATCTTAATTTTTTGATGAGGCGACATTTTTCTGGTAGTCTTTATGCCAAGCTTATACTTAGGGAGATTAAACTCTACGGTTTTCCTGAATTTATACAGTTTCGAAAGAAAAGCTTCATTTGCAGGATCGTGCTCGGTCCTTTGGGACCTCCATTTAATGATCACTCCGCGTATCGAACGGTCCAGCTGTTTTATCGACCAAAACAGAGAGAGCGGGTTCTTGAGCTGGTTCTCAACCGCAATCTTCCGGAGAAGGTTGATCTCTTTGAAGGCAAATCCCGACTCTCGGCCTTTCACATAAAATTTGAGCCAGGGGAATTTACCGCCGCCGAGTTTGCGAAAAATTAAAAATAGTATCAACAGTAAGACAAATACTGCGGGAAAAATTATCCACATACTTTAATTATCGTACAAAATAGCTTGTATTTTGATAAGGTTTTATATAACCTTTTTACCATACTATAATAGGAATACGGCTTTGTTTCCATCAAAAATAACAAAAAAAAAGAAAATATTCGTTCTATTTGAAATAATCCTCCTTTTTTCGGTGTTTTTCCTTCCCGGCTACCTTTCCCAGGGAATGGAAGTAGACCCTGGAATGTTCAACAGCCTCCGGTTCAATATCCTTTATATCGTTACCGGACTGCCGCAGATATTTCTTCTCCTCTACATAATCTATCTTGGAGAGCGAGGCGCTTTTTCACGAGGGGAACTGTTGACGCGTTATGGCTTTGTTCGCCCGGATATTTCTCTTTTGTGGAAAGTTGCCGTGGTGTTCGCAGGAATTATTGTTCTCGCCCTTTTTGCTTCTCTCGTACAGTATTTTCCGGGCCAATCCAATTTAGAACGTTTCCAGCCTGTTCCATGGCGAATCGACAACCCCGCGGTCCTTCCTCTCGTCTTCATTACCTCCCTGGTCACGGGATACCGGGAAGAACTGTTCTTCAGGTCTTATTTAATTACCCGCTTTGGAGATATCGGCGTAAAACAAGTAACAGCCATTCTTCTTGCTGCACTGCTTTTTGCGAGCGGACATCTCTATCAAGGCATTTCAGCTCTTTTAGGGACTTTCAGCATCGGATGTTTTTTAGGCATCCTCTATGTCCGGTTTCGAAATATTCATATGCTTGCAATCGGACACGCTTTATATAACTTTTTTTCCTTGATACTCCTTCCATCTTTTAGTAGTTTTTTAATATAATAAAATTGCTATATAATTCATTTTATGGAAAGGGGATTTTGCACTATGAAACAGAAAAATGTTCTTATTTTTATTCTTTTTATTCTTATAATCATCGTTTCTCCCCTCTTTGCAGGCGGGGAACGGGAAACGGACGAACATTCCGACACCGGCGGCGCACAAGCACCGAAGGAGTCTGCCGACGAAAGCGGAGACCCCGCGGAGCCGGTCGTACAGGTGCAAGATGAATCACCGGATTCCAAAAACTTCACTCATTTGGAGCAAAAGCTGGGGGATGTCGGATTTCAGCTCCCAAGAGAATCCTTTCAAGCCGTCGATTTTACTCTCTACACCTTAGAGGGGGAAGAAGTCTCCCTTTTCGATTATGAAGGAAAACTGGTATTCCTCAATTTCTGGGCGACATGGTGTCCGCCCTGCAGAGCGGAAATGCCCTCCATGGAGAGAATCTCTAATCAGCTTCCCGCAGACTCGTTTATCATCCTTGCAGTGAATGTAAATGAACCGAAGGAAGAGGTACAGGCTTTCATCGCTGAAAACGGATACACCTTTCCGGTACTCTTAGATTCGGATGGAAGAATAAGCAGCGTATATCAAGTCCAGGGGATCCCTACAACCTGGTTAATCGGCCCTGACGGAGATGTTCTCGGCAGGCTGGTGGGAACCACGGAATGGGACACGCCGGTGATGATGGAGATTTTTAACCAACTTATAGAAACTGCAGGTAATTAGCTGCAGATGATGAAGATGATGAAAAAAACCGCCCTCTTCACAGCCCTTCTGATTGGCCTGATTGCTGTATCTGTCCGGGCGCAGGATGCCGAAATAACCGTCGAAATCACACCCGAAACCCTCAAACCCGGAGGGAAAGGCACAATCACCGCGCATTACCGGATCCCAGACCATATGTATATGGCGCTCCAAGAAAATTTTTTTTTCATTGACGCGGTCGATTTTCCCGGGATGGAGCTGCTGCCGATCGAATACCCTGATGGAGAGGAAAAAAAGGGACTTATCATATACAAGGATGATGTCGAACTCAGGCGCGATTTTATTCTTAAGGATGTTATAAAGCCGGGGACCTACTCGATCGAACTGGTAACCGGTTACCAGTTCTGCGACGAAAACGGCACATGCTTCCTTCCGCAAAAAGAGACCCATACCGTAACTTTATCTGTCTCGAATGAAGAAGGCGCGGAACGCACAGCCGAGGAAAGCACAGCCGCGGCGGGAGCCGACTCCTCACTCTTCCGTATCCTGCAATTCATTCTCTTTGCGTTTGTAGGCGGAATCATTCTGAACGTAATGCCCTGTGTCCTTCCACTCCTTTCGGTACGGGCGCTAAGCCTCGTCAATCAAGGGGGAAAGGACCGGAAAAAAATCTTTGCAGGATCGATGGCTTATACAGGCGGTATTATTCTCTCCTTTTTCATTCTTTCAGGTATTGTTACGATGTTGAAAGTTTCCGGCGAACTGGTAGGATGGGGATTCCAATTTCAAAACCCGAGCTTTGTAATCGTGCTTATCTCCGTCATATTTGTGTTTGCCCTTTCCATGTTCGATGTATTCGTCATCACTCCGCCGGGAATGAACGCTGCGGCAAAGGCAAGCGGTAAAGGAGGATACCTCGGCTCCTTCCTGACCGGGGTATTCGCGGTCCTCGTAGCTACACCCTGTACAGCACCCTTTCTCGGCGCAGCTTTGGGTTTTGCTTTTTCTCAGCCCCCGGCAATTATTTTTCTCATCTTCTTTTTTGTGGGTCTCGGTTTAGCCCTTCCGTTTATCATTCTTGGAATTTGGCCGCGGTTTATTCAGAAAATTCCGAAACCCGGCAATTGGATGACCGTTTTTAAGGAGGCAATGGGATTTCTGCTCATCGGCACGGTGGTATACCTGTTAACGACCTTATTTAGACAGGTCAGCGGAGAAAACTTTATCCGCGCCCTCGTTTTCCTCGGCGTGCTGGCCTTTGCAAGCTGGCTCTACGGCCGCTTCGCAAAACCGGGAAGCCCTAAACTCCGGCAATGGATTGTCCTCGCGGCGGCTGCTGCCATCGTTACCCTTGGCGCGGTATTTATCCTCAAAACATCCGCCGCCGATCCGGACGGAAGAGAGGCCGCGGAAGAAGTGTATATCAATGAAGAGTGGGAGCCATTCAGTCCGGAAAAAGTGGCGGAATACCGCGCGGCAGGAGAGCCGATTTTCATTTCTTTCCATGCAGCCTGGTGTACTAACTGTAAAATAAACAAAGCCGCCGTGCTCTCCACCGAACCTGTTTTGGAGGCATTTTCTGCATACGGCGTACGCCTGCTGCATGCGGACTATACCGAGCGGAACCCGGTCATTGCTGAATGGATCGAGCAATTCGGGAAAGCCGGTGTGCCTGTTTATGTGCTCTACGTTCCCAATCGTGAGCAGCCGGTTATTTTCCCCGAACTTTTAAGCAAACAGATGATAATCCGGGCCTTGGAGAACCACTTGTTTTAGGTTGTACCGGTCAATATGGTGTGATATGCTCTTTCCAGGAGGAAACAAATGGCAGAGATAACAAACATCCATGATCTTCTCCCCCACCGGGACCCTTTCCTTTTTGTCGACCGGCTCGAAAAGGTCGATGAAGAAGAAATTATCGGTTACCGTACGTTTACGGAAGATGATTTTTTCTTCCGCGGCCATTTTCCCCAGTATGCAGTGGTTCCGGGTGTAATTCTCGTAGAAACCATGGCACAGTGCGGCGGGGCGGGGATCAGTTCTACCGGAATTCTCGGGAACGCACTTTTTTTTCTTGCTACCGTAGACAAAGCGAAATTCCGCAGACAGGTCCGGCCCGGGGATGAAGTACGGATGGAAATAAAAAATATCAGAGTTTCAAAAAAAATGATTAAACAGGCGGGGAAGGCTTACGTCGGCGACGAACTCGCCGCTGAAGCTGAATGGCTCTGTTTAGTCGGAGAACCGCCGAGCGCATAATTCCGGCTTTTGCCTTCCGGGAAGGGCGAAGCTATAACTTTTCCCTGTAAAATTGTAAAAAATATTAAAAGTTGACAGCTCAAAATACCCGTGCTATCGTAAATAATCATTACAGATCGGGAGGTAATCATGTACTATGCGACCGGTGATACAATTCCAAAACGTTTTAAATCCGCCGTATCGATGTTTCCTCAAAATACGGCAACACTTACTAAAAACGAAGCAAAAGAATTCATCCCCACAACATACAAAGATTTCTATACCGAGGTTTCCATATTCGGTTCAGCTCTACTCGATATGGGGGTAAAGCGCGGAGATTTTATCGGGATTATTTCCGATAACCGGAAGGAATGGATGATTACCGACCTGGGTATTCTCAGCATCGCTGCAGTCAATGTTCCAAGGGGAGCTGATTCCACAAACGATGAAATCGCCTACATTCTCGGTCACGCCGACTGCCGGATGACCTTTGCCGAAAACAGCACGCAGGCGAATAAAATACTCACGAAGAAAAAGAATTTACCCTTACTCGAGAAAATTATCCTCTTTGACGATGAAAAATCGTCGGTCAATGTACCTTCCGGAAATTCTGTAGAGATTCTAACTTTTGCCGAACTATTTGAACGGGGGAAAAATGTCTATCAAAAGAATCCGAACCGCTTCGAAGAAGAGCTCGAAAAAGGACAAGGAGATGACCTGGCAACGCTTATCTATACTTCCGGGACAACCGGGGAGCCGAAAGGGGTCATGCTTACCCATACCAATTTTGTGTTTCAGCTCGACCGTGCATTGGATCATATCGACGTAAAACCAACCCATAAATTTCTTGCGGTGTTACCCATCTGGCATTCTTATGAACGGGCGGTGGAGTATGTGATCATCAATGCAGGCGCAACGATCGCGTACTCGAAACTGATCGGGGCAATCATGATCGAAGATATGTCCAAGGTACGGCCTCAATGGATGGCATCGGCGCCGAGGATCTGGGAATCGGTTCGGGCAGGTATTTACAGGAAAATCAATGAAGGAAGCGGAGCAAAGAAGGCAATCGCGTTTTTTTTCATATGGATCGGGAAAATGTTCGCCCATCTTCGAAACATGTTTCTCGGCCTCCTTCCGCAGTTCAAAAAACGGTTCCGTCCTTTTGACATCCTGATCAGCTTTATTCCTCTCCTCCTTCTGCTGCCGGGCAAGCTCCTCGGGGATCTCATGGTCTTCAAGAAGTTCAGGGCTCTTTTAGGAGGACAATTCATCGCAGGCATTTCAGGAGGCGGCGCACTCCCTGCTTATGTGGATAAATTTTTTCAAGCAGCCGGAATTCTGCTTTTAGAAGGATACGGCCTTACCGAAACCGCCCCGATATTAGCGGTCCGGAAACAGCGGCATCCTGTAAGCGGCACGGTAGGCCCGCTTTTCCGGGATATCGAGTACAGGGTCTACGATGAAAAAATGAATGAGCAGCCGCCGGGGAAAAAAGGCACCCTGTACGTAAAAAGCGATCAGGTAATGAAAGGCTATTATAAAAAACCTGAAAAAACGGCGGAAGTATTGAAAGACGGATGGCTTAATACCGGAGATATTGCCGTTTTCACCCATACCGGAGAGTTTTCTATAATCGGAAGAGAGAAAGAAACCATCGTCCTTATGGGCGGCGAAAATGTTGAACCGGTCCCGATCGAAGACAAGTTAAAAGAATCCGAATTCATCGAGCAGGTCATGGTTGTCGGCCAGGACCAGAAATACCTTGGCGCGCTGATCGATCCAAACCATGAAAAACTGGAAGAAATAGCGAAAGAAGCAAATATTCCGTTTAGCGACTGGAATGATCTTTGTTCCAATACGCAAATCGTAAACATTGTGAATACGGATGTTCAGAATCTTGTCAATTCGAAAACCGGATTTAAGACCTTTGAACGGATTGTAAAAATCCACCTGCTTTCGAAGCCATTTGAAGTTGACGACGAAATGACTAAACTGTTGAAAGTAAAAAGGAACGTGGTAGCTGAACGGTATAAAAAAGAAATACAAAAGCTCTTCGAATAATAGGTTTTCGGCCGGGCCTCTCTGCACGGTTTATAAACCGGCCGAACCGTTTTGTGGTTATTGCGGGGCGTTACAGCCGCATATACAGTATAAGGATCAGAATGACCGCTCCTATCAGAAAGAGTCCTAGGAGCCGGAAAAGCCATCGTTTCGCGGTTTCGCTCATTTTCGCCCCACGGTCTTTCCCCCGGATATCACCCGATGCGCCGAAGTCCGCGGCATGAATTTTCGCGGCCGGGGTCCTATCTCCGGGGTCCGGGGCCGAATAGCCGCATACGGGACAGCCGTCGGTAAACAGTTCCTGTTTCCCGGAAAAGGAGCATTGGGGGCAGCGTACCGCGACAAACTCTTTGCCGCAGTTGGGGCATTTTTTCGCGTCCGCCGAGACGCGGTTGCCGCAGTTTTCACAGAAAAAGTCCCGGCTCTTTTTATTATTTTTCATACGATGCGTTCATAATTTTCGAATACTGAGTATCGTGAGGTCGTCTAACTGCTCATCCTCCCGTAAATGCGTATAGGTAATATAATCACTTTCTTCATCATTTTCCAAGGGATGGGTAAAATAGAGGCTGTATTGCCGGAAATGCTGTTTAAGAAAATTATCAATCTTCCGGTCGACCGCGACCCGGTCATTTTCCGTTGCCGCGGGATCAGGCACGAGACGAAATACCTTCTCCACCGAAATGACCCCAAGGACGGCCTGCTCTACGCTATTCGGGCAGTCGGTGAAATCAAAGTTTAAACTTTCGTTCGTCACCGGATTATGATATTTTTCCAGCACAAAAGAGTCTTGACTGAAAACAGCGTTTATTATTTCCTTTATTCGCTCAGTGGTGAACTCTTCCCGTTCTTCTCCCTTCTTATGGCTTTCGTACCTTCCGTGGGGTTCCCCCTCTTCCAAATCCGGTTCGTCGCATTTCATGACCCTAAAGGAGGAATCCCTCAGATATCGCATCGCTTCTTCCAAGCCGTCGGTAAAGAGAAACAAGGTATCTCCCTGTTTAAGCTGCTGCTTTACCTGCCGAAACCCGGACTGCATGCGTACGAGCTCGGAATCAAATACGCCCGTGGCTGGAGATTCGGGGAGTTCATGTTTAACGAGTCTGTTTGCATCTGCGTCGTGAATATAAATGATATTGTCCCCCGCGTTACAAAGATACATAACGCCGGTTTCAACATTGATGATAATAGTAATAAGGGCCGCAAACATACCTTTAAAGCCCCTCTCCTCCAATAAATCGTTCATACTGTACACCAATTCGTCCAGATGAATACCCTTCCCCTTTAAGGTCCAATCCCGAAAGTAGTTGAGGAAAATGGTCGCTACTTCGACCATGAGGAGGGACGCCGAGACGCCGTGTCCTGCAACATCGCATTTAATAATGGCATAATGTTTCTCATCCAGTTTTTTTAAGTCGAAATAATCGCCGGAAACACCGCTTGCTCCTTCATAGTACCCGAAAACCGATATAAAATCGGTCTCCTGTTTCCCGGTTGTACCCTTTGTTCCGCTTTTTGTCATGTCGAGGGGGATAAACATTCTCTGTACGTCCTTTCCGACCATGAGTTCTTTGTTCGCAATTGCAGCATTCACCAAGCCTTCGGTCATCTGGTTGACCGTTTGAGCAAGTTCTGAAATCTCATCCCGTGATCTCACCCGGATTTCATGGTCTTTCAACGATTCCTTGTCTTCCGTGTCTCGAATCAAAGCCACCCCCTCTACGAGGCGTCTAATCGGGATAATCATGATGGTGGCAAAGATAACGGCGAAAACAACACCGAGTGCAATAGCCGCCGCCGCGATGATGCCGATGATGAAAATAAGTTGTTTTACCGACCCTTCGATTTCCGCGAGTATCCGTTCCGTAGAGACCCCGAGGCGGACTAAGCCTTTATAGTATACATCCTGTCCGATGGACCGGTACACGATCGGTTTATAAAACACATACTGTGTCCGGGTTTCGTCCAGCCTCTCTACGGTAAACTCCGGTACGCTTCCAAATACATCGCCGATCCGTTTCAGCTCTTGGTTGATCCGCCGTTCCAAATCGCTTATCTCCTGCTGATACCGGGACAGCTGTTCACCAGCTCCTTCCTCCTCACTCAATGCCAGCTCCCTCGCGCGGACGGCAAGTTGATCGAGCTGGCTTGTAATGTCCGACAAGGTTGACCTCGCTTCCTGGTTTATTTGCTCTCGCAGTTCCCTCGCCTTCGGCAGCACTTCGTCGCTGATTTTCGAGACTCCGATCTGCAGAGTCGGGGTGTCGATTTTTTCTTTTATATTCGGATCGTCACTCGCCCAAACGTAATTGTAGTTTTCCAGGTCCCCCTCGCTCCTGCCGGTTATTGTAACAAAGAGCGAGTCTTCCATTGCCGAACGCTGTGCCGGAATAAGTCCGAGCTCGAGGGTGTTTCCCGTCGGCAGATATGCCCGCGCGGAGGAGGTCAAACTCTCGAGGAGTACTTCAGTCTGATTCCTGAGCCCCGTCGCAAGGCTTTCCCTCTGCGTATTGACGGTGACATACGCGAGGGCAACGGAAACCATCAAGACGACTACGATAACCAGCAGGGTAATTACCAAGGTAAACTTTACCCGTAATCCCATTCCCCGTTTTTTCATTTTAGCCAACCTCTCTTTCCTTTGCCCGACCGTCAGGTCCTGCTGGGTAAGCAAGGCGCGCACCTCGGCCTCCAGCGATCTGCCTTCTCGCGCAATTGCCCCTACCTTGAAGATTGCGAACGCCATTCCCGCCGCCGCCAGTACAAGGACGAGGACCAAGACAAAGGTGTTCGCTGAAATATCGAATAATTTCTGTTTTATCGGTGACCATGTTCTCTCTCCAATTCTCGTAAAATCGCCGAATTTCACCGTACCGGTGGACTCCAGTTCCAGAAACGGCCGTGTAAAATAGTATCCCCGCTTCGGGTGAAGCAATCCTATACGGTACACTCCTTCATCCACATTCTCAATACCCGGCCCTTCAATGAGGCGATCGTTCGCTACTTCATACATATCTAATTCCAGGGGATACTCATAATCGAAGGGCTCCTCTCCGTCCCGGTCGAGGATTACCTTCGATACATTTCCTCCCACGGCAAAGCCCCTGCCGCGTATGGTGAGTTCGACCCTTCCTAACGCGTCCACCGGCGCGTCGACGGTAGTAATAAAAGTCTCGGGTATATATTTGTTCATTTTCAAGATAATTGTTGCAGGCTCACCGGCATTTCCAACCGAATCTACGGCCCGGACCGAAAATGCCCAGGTCCCGTTGTCCCAGTTCCGGTAATACTTCTCCGGTTCTGCGGTCATGATCCGCCTCGGCGGTTCCATCGGCTCCAACTCTTCCCTATTCACCTGATGAGCGATTCCGCCTAAATACTGCATGACATAGCTGTATCCGGCTACATAAGGAGCATCCGGCGGTTCCCATTCGATGGTTACGGTATTTGAGCGCAAGAATCCGTTTTCTTCCTTTTCCGGTTCTAGAAAGGCAACCTTATCAGGAGGAGTAGTGTCCCTGTAAAATGAAATGGTTGCCGGTTCGGACCAATTCCCCGCATAATCACGTGCGGCAACATGAAAATACCAAAAACCGTCTTCTTTCGCGGTAAAGGAGGCTTCTCTCTCCCGCTGCAGGGTCATGATTCTTCTCGGGGGGATGCCTTCCGGATCGAGGTCCCAGGAATAGCTGAACCCCGCAATACCGGAACTGTCCATCGGGAGGGTCCATTCCGCCTCATATCGGTCCTGCCGAAAGCGTTCCCCTGGTACAAAATTGGCGGCAATCGGGTTGGGAGGCTCTACGCTCTGGTCGGGAGCAAGATAGGCAAGGCGCGCGTCCTCCCCCCGCCGGTTTTCCCAGAAAATGTAGGGGGCCCCGTCCTGTACGATAACCCGCCCGAAGGTCGATACCCCGGGCAGGCGGGTAATGTCACGGTCCTGCCAAAATACCCCTTCCTTTCGCGCCAAAATGATATGCTCCTCCCCGGCCCGATCGTCAAACCAGAGAATATACTTTCTGTCCTCAAGAGTAAAAAGCCGAGGAAACCGGCAGGACCGCGCTCCTGTAGTGACCGCTTCGGGTTCGGAAACAATATTTCCCTGCCCGTCAATTTCGGCATAATAGATTTGCGGGTTGTTGCCGAGATATCCCCGCTCCCAAACAAGTCCCAGTCTGCCGTCTATTTCATGTATATGAGGACGCTGATTGTCAAACACATTCGGCGGCTGCCGCTCGCCGTCGACCGTCTCTTCAAACCCGGAAAGCCATTTGATATCGCTCCATGACATTCCGCCGTCGGAACTTGTCTTGAGGTAGACCTGATAACTCGGCCGTTCTCCCGTCTCGAGCACCTGGAATACGACATACTCTCTTCCCCGGGAGGAGAGATGATAGGGCAAAAAGTTGAGCTGTTTACCCCGCTCGGTTACCAGCGGCTCGAGGGGAGACCAGGAATAACCGTTTTCCGACAGGGTATAATAAATGGCGAGGGACTCCCCGAGCTCTGCCGATACGGTTTCCCGGGTTACATACATGATTAAACCGTCGTCCTCTTTCACGTAGAGGCGGGGGGCCACGGTGGTCGGCACCGATTCGAGACTTGTACGCTGCCGAAAAGAATCGCCGCCGTCGTCGGAAATATAGAGCGTGACCGTATTATCCGAAGACAAAACCGTGACATAAATATTCCCATCCTCATCGACAGAAAGAGAAAAAATCGATACCTCTTTTCCCGTCACCGTGTAGGTGTCGGGTATTTTATTCCTGCTGCTCCACTCGCCGCCGTTTTTTCGAATCATTGCGAACAGGTCAACATCCGCCTTTTCATTCTCGAAAGCTGAAAACTCCTGCCAAAGGACAACCGTAAGACCGCCGCCGGCAGCTACTTGCGGGAAACGGGCCTTTTCGGGCACAAGAATCTCCGGGTACTCCCAGTAAAGCTCCTGGGCTGCAAGGGGAAAAAGGGTAATAATCATGAAAAGCACGATGCAGAGAAAGCCCTTTATATTTTTGATTCAATCCTCCTTTTCAACTCGAGCAATGGCGGATAGTTTTGGTTATTACTGTCCTTAAGCAGCTGATTAACAATGCGCAGCGCTTCAAAATAATTACCTTGTATATATTTTTCTTCAGCAATTCTGTATTGCTGCTGCGCCGTACTCGAAAGAACTGTAGTGGTCCTTCCGCCGAATTCCGCTTCCACACGATCGAGAAGGCTGGTCACCTTTTGACTTTCCGGGGTAAGTTTCAGGGCTTCATTTAATAATTCCAAAGCGATCGGAAACTGCGCGCGTACGTTTCCCTGCACAATTGCAAAGGCGCGGCGATAGAGTTCGTCCGACTTTCGCTGTTTTTCCGGGTCCGGCGGCGGTACCCTCATGCCCAGTTTTAATTCGGTCCTGTAAATCGCATCCCGGATGCCGGGATAATTAGGTCTGATCGCCTCGAGGTCTTGAAGATCGATATATGCCTGTCTGGGATTGGTCTCAATCTCGGCCGCTGCCTCGTTGAATCTCTCCCTAAATAACTGGTCGAAATTCGCGGGATCTTTATACTCAAGGATACGGAGGCTTAAAACGTTGGCTTCCTGATTGAGAGGGAACGGTATCTTCACATAAAGAATATTCTTTTCCGCCTCTTCAAAGTACTGCATCGCCTCTTCTCTTCTTCCCTGCTCCGCAAGCCTTTTCCCTTTGAGGAAATTTTCTCTGGCCAAGTTCAAGAGCTGGCTCATTTCCACATAAAGAGGATTGGTCTCTTTGATGGTCCTGCCTGAACGCACATACAGGGCAACCCGGACAATATTAAGCCAGTATTCGATTTCCTCCTTGTTTTCTACATGAGTAACTTTCCAGCGGGATTGGGCCTTTACCAGGGAGCGTTCCGCTAAATCGTACCGCTCCTGGGCGTAATAACTCTTCGCTTCATCGATAAGCTGCCGTACTTCCGCTACAATAAGATTATTCTGTGCGGTATTGATTTCTTCGCCTAACGCCGCTAAGCGGGCGTCTCGTTCCGCCTGAAGTTCCGGGTCCACCTGAACGGAAAGAGAAAGATCGAACCGTTCTCCCGCATGCTTCACCTGCTCTCTCGCCTCTTCGAACCTGTTTTGGCGCATGAATATCCTCGCCTGATCCAGCCGGTAATATCCTTCTTCACGATAGCGCCGGGCCAGGAGCACCTGTTCCCGGGCTTCCCCGATAAGCTCCGTCAGCCGGTTTATGAGAGAGTCGATTTGAGCGATGAGCTCCTTTCCCCGGCTAATCTGGTCACTGACACCCTTGCCTTCGGCAACATAATCCTCCTGATTTTCGAGATAAACAACCACATCCGCTGTTCGCGAGCGTAAATCTTCCAGATCGACGGTAATTTCCTCAAACTTGTCCCGCGCACCGGCCGGGTCATGTTCTTCGATGATCGTTTCAGCTTCTCCCTCGCCGATTGTCCTTTCATATCCCTCTAAAAGCTCAAGCGCGGCATCCTTTTCGCTGATCCGCTGACCGTATTCCCCGAAAAGCGGAGCATACCGAATACGGGCAATTCGTTCTATCGCGCTTCGCTCGATATCCACGCTTTCTCGAATAAACTTTTCAATCCTAGCCGCGGTCTGCTCCCCGGCAGTGAGGGAAACCGACAGATCGGTTCCATACTCTTCCTGGAGGGAAGCAAATTTTTCAATTCTTTCTTCCCATTCACGAAAAGTTTCCCGCAGTGTTTCATTTGCGTCCTTGACGGCGTTTTGGGTTTCCTCCAGTTCGGCTACAGAGTCGAACGCCGGGATCGCTTCGCTGCTTTCTTTTACGGTTTTTGCTTCGTCAATAATATTGATAGAAACTTCCGCACCAGAGGCCTGAATTTGTGCATAGAGCATATCGGGCAGTTTATCCAGCACAATGGCGACCTCCTCTTCGTTTAATGCATAGGCATCATTCACATATAATCTAGTCTCCCAAAGGGACAGAGTCTCGAGTGCGATGAGAGCGTACTCATACGCCCGGGAGAGGGGCGGTTCGGCATTTCGCGGCCGGTCTCCGACTAAAAGCCCGGCGCCGGCCGAAACTTCGCTTTCAAATGCCGCTTTAAGTTCCGCGGAAATAGATTCTAAATACGTATCGTAAAAAAGGTCAATCGCCCCGATAATGCCCTCTTTGAATGCTGTGTCCCTCCTGCCGAAGGTAAGCAGATAGAGATAAGTCAGGTGGAACTCTTCTTCTTCACTGTTTTCCTGAATTTGCTCGTTTTGCGCCTGGAGAAAGCGGGCGTTTTCAACCGAAGTTTTACGCTCTGCTGCAATGTTTTTAACGGTCCGGCGAAATTCTTCAAATCGTAACTGAAGTTGATCGACCTCGTCCGAATTAAGCAGATTGGGGAGATTTTCCGCAAAGGAGAGAACAGTTTCCCTGCTGGATTCGAATTCCCTTGCCGATTCTTCGAGGTTCACCCTGGCATCTTCGATGCGCTCGCGTATCAGACCGCCGTAGGATTTATTTTCGAACTCTTCTAAATAAAAAGTAAATCCTTCGAGATAGGTTGCCGCTGCTTCCCAGTATTGTTGCCGGTCCAACAGCTCTTTTGCTTGGGCCATCAACCGGTCAAACTGCTTTTTGTAGAAGAGAAACACCGCGGTTGCCCGGGCTTCTTCGAAAGCCGCAACCATGGAAGGATTCGGATCTTTGTCCAGCGCTTCAAGTTCTTCGAATATTTCATATGCTCTGTCGAGATCAACATCTTCCTGGCTGTATAGATCGATTAATTCCTGATATTTTTCGTTGTAAACATTTCTCGCATCGTGAATTTCTTTGATCAGAGACTGCGCCTGATCGAAACGCCGGGGATCTTCCTGCATCACCCTCGAAAGGATAACAATCGCTTCATTGTATCGCTTCTCTTCGATCAGTTGCCGTGCTTGTTCGATCGGGTCCTCTCGCATTCCTCCGGCATACACAGTCAAAGACGAAAGCAGGAAAAAAAGAGTGAGGATAATAAAAATTTTGCAGAGGACAGGTCCATTCAAACTTATAAGCCTATATACCCCAATGTATCACATTATCGGCAGAAAAGTCTCCCGGTCTAAGATACTGAGACAGCCTAATTAATTACATACTAAATAATTAAGTTTCCTTATAGAAAAATCGATAAAACTATTGTATATTAATAATTATGAGAAAGGTGTCTGCCTTCGCCATCCTCTTTTTTCTCCTTTCAGCGGTGATTTTTGCCGATTTTGCCGATTTCTATTACAGCATATCACCGGAAGAGGACCGTATTGACCCGAACGTCGGTCTTACCCTTTTTCCTACGCTCCTTGTCCCTTCCGGCGGAAGATATGAAGGTATGGGGACTGCGTTTACCGCTGTCGCGGACGATTCAGGATATCTCGAGGCGAACCCTTCCGCAAGCTCCCTTCTCGAATATACGGAGCTGGTATTCAGCCATAATAACTGGATCGCCGATTCGAACATGGAGGGCGTGGTCTATACCATCAGATTTAACGATTTGGGGTTGGGTTTCGGCGGAAAATTCCTCTATGTACCCTTTACGGAATATGATACCTGGGGAGAACGGGTTTCTAAAGGATATTTTACCGAAACCATCGGCACGATGAACATCTCCTACAATTTCTTCTCCAGTTATTATTTCTACGGTATCGCTTTCGGCACGAATATCAAAGTAGCCTACCGGAGCATTCCGGCTGAAATAGCGGAAGGACAGTCCCTGTTCGGCGTAATGGCCGACATAGGGGTCCTCACCCGTTTCAATTTTCTCAAGTATTTTGCGTCCAGATCGAAAAATGTCTCCCTTGGGGCGGTAGTCAAAAACCTTGGCCCTCCGGTGCCGCTTTCCGCGGAAAGGACCCCGTCGGAACCCCTTCCAACGGAGGCAACCTTTGGCATGTCCTACTCCCCTATTCGGCCCGTAACTATCGCATTCGACCTGGGGATCCCTTTTTCACTCGTACCGGCGTATCCCGCTGAACGACCCAACTTTGCCGCGGGATTCGATGTCGTCTTTACCGATTTTTACTCTCTTCAGGCCGGCTTTAAGTATCGAGGGGCCAACCCGAAAATATCCCTCGGAAGCATTATCGAACTAAAGGCGGTGCGGTTCGCGGTCAACTATACCTTTGATCTCACCACCTCTTCACAGAACCCGGACCATTTCAGCATCCAGGCTGAACTGAAAATAGGTGACCGCGGTCGGGCCGAAATTCAGGCTTTGATTGACGAATATTATACAGCCGGTTTAGAAGCCTATGCGGAAGGCAGTTTGGTCCAATCGATTGAATATTGGGACAAGGTCTTGGAATTAGACCCCCATTTTCAACCCGCCCTGGAAATGAAGAAAACGGCGCAGAGGGCCCTGTTGCTCCAGCAGGAAATGGAAGCCCTGCAACAGATAGAATAAGTCAGATCAAATGATCAAATGAAACAGTTAAGAATCTACCCGCTCATAGCTCTTTTTAATCCTCGTGTACACTGCAAACAGCGGAAGATCCGTTTTTTTGTTATCCATTAAAAGAGAGAATATTTTTGACGATTTCCCGCTGTCTTTTGCTTTCGACAGCCGGGAGACCATTTTTTCTTTCCTTTTTAGTTCCCGCGATTTAAACCGCTTTTTCAAATATTTGGTCAACCGTTCCGCGTCTTCTTTCTCCTCCTCGGTAAGAGGGCACTTCAGCGGGTTGAACATCGTCTCGATCATGTCGTTTTGGCTCACCGATTCAATCTTCTGAAGCGCGGCCTCAACTTCCTTGATAAACGAATCTTCTCTGAACACGATCTTGTCCACAGCAGAACGCAATGCTACCCGTTTCTTGAGGGAAAGGTCGGACCTGCGGTCTCTTCTGCCGAGAAGAAAAAAAACGATTATCGAAATCCCCAATCCGATTGCTAATTCATCGATCAGCGGAAGAGGGTCCCGCACGACCAGCGCGAAAAAAAGATAGGAAAATAGAAATACTCCCGCGGAAATTAGAAACTTCGGCAGAAAACGCACTTCCGAAACCCAGCTGTTTACCCGGTCTTCGATAACGCGATAGAGTTCGTTCCGAAACATAGTAAATGCTTCCACCCTGGGCTCTTTTCCGTATTTTCCGATGATATCGGCATTTTCTAAATAATCGATGGATTTATCGCTGTCTGCAAAGGGATGTAAAAATAAAGATGTATCATTATTCCTATACAGATGATAAATAACGATTTTTTTGTTCTCTGCCATATTTGGAAAAAATATCCCTTCCACATCTATATGTCAAGCAAAAACATAAGCCCTATTTGAGGAGAGTCGAAATCTTTTTATTCTTAAATAGTTCCGCATATTTTTTCGCGGTCATCCCTAAAGCGTCGGTAACGTCCCGGTCGGCCCCTGCTTCGACTAAAAGGCGTACGATCTCTTCATAGCCGGCCCCGACTGCAAGAACCAGGGCTGTTTGTCCGCTCTTGTTCTGCAAGTCCAATTTACATCCTCTCTCCAGCAAGGCGCGCACCGTTTCATTGTCTTTTCGTGCGACTGCTTCCATAAGAGGAGTATTGCCGTTATCGGAAGCGGGAACATTCACATCCGCGCCTTTTTCCTTGAGCAGTTCGCCTATTTCTCCTGTTCCTTGCCGTATTGCAAGGTTGAGCAGAGGGACGCCCTTTGCATTGGTACTGTCCGCGGAGAAACCTGCTAAAAGAAACATGGAAACTGTTTCCCTGTCCCCTTCTTGCACGCTTCGAACCAAGCCCTCTTCGGTATATGCATAGCCGGCGGAAATGATCCGTTCCCGGGCCTCCAAAACTTCCACATTGCGGTCCTCGGAACGCTTCTCTTCTTCGAGATAATTTTGCAATTTCTTTAGAGAACCGCAGACCGGATATTTTCCCTTGTAGCCCGCGGGAGCTTCTCCGTAAAAGCAACAGTACTCCGGTCTTCCCCTGCCAAGTGCAAATCCGGCGCAGAGGTAGACCCAGGGGGCTTTTGCATTTTCCCGATCGACGCAGGCAATGATATGGGAAACAGATTTGATTCCGGCAAGGAGTCCGGTATGCGACACAGACGAGACATTTTCTAAAACAAAGGGCAGCGAAAGTTTCGAAGCAGTCTTTCCTGCCTCTTCTGCTTTAACCGCACTCCCGCCGGAATGCAGCACTAAAATTTTCACTCCTCTAGTATCGGCTCAGGAGTTTTTTTTCTTTATTCATGCACTTTGAAGCGCCGCAAGGGGGACAAGATTATGAATTTCAATGATGTAAGCATCAAACTCCACGGCGACCTTCCCCTGCACAAGAAATGCCCGTCCCCGCTCCAGGGTCTTGAGCAATTCGCCGTAGAGGTCCGGAAAAAGCACGGTCTCGAAAACGCCGAAGGGATCGTCGAAACTAAAAAAGCCCATCTGTTCACGCTTTTTTGTTTTTGTTTCCTTGCCGGTAATAAGCACCCCGGCGATAGCGACCCGCCCACCGACGTGCGCGGGAATTGCCCTGCTGTCGATATACGAACCTAAGGGGCGCTGTTCGGCAAAAATCTCTAGAGGATGACAGGAGACAATGAGCCCGAGGGTGTCGACCTCATCGTATAGTTTTCGGGGGCGGGAATAATCGCCGATGCATTTCGGCACCGGCGGAAAGGCAAAGAGAAAGTCTCCGCCATTCCGGTGAAAAAATGCCCAAAACAGCTCGGGACGGGTCAATCCGCCGCCGAGTTCGTCCAAACAGCCGCTTCGGATAATGTTTCGGACGGACGGCAGCCCCGGGTCCGTCCGGGAGAGAAAATCGTAAAGATCGGCAAAGGGTCCGTTTTTTTCCCGTTCGCTGAGAAGTCCCCGCAGAAACGTCTCCGGTACTTCCCGGATCTGACACAGCCCGAGACGAAAGGAGCCGTCTTCCACCGTGTGTCTCCATTCACTCCTATTGATATCCGGCCGCAGCACCGCAAACCCCAGCCTGCGCACTTCGTTTAAATAGACCTGCCCCGAATAAAAACCTCCGCCGTTGTTAATGACGGAGGTAAAAAAATCCAGGGGATAATACCGTTTCATCCAGGCAAGGCGGTAGGAAAGAAGGGCGTATGACGCGCTGTGCGCCTTGCAGAAAGAGTACCCGTCGAATGAAAGGACCATGTCCCACAATTTCTCGAGGGCCGCGGGTCCAATCCCCCGTTTTCTCCCGCCGCTGAAAAACCGTTTCCGATAGGAACGGATCCGGCTTTCCCGGTCTTTTTTTGAAAGCGCTTTTCTGAGCCCGTCCGCCTCTGCGGGCGAAAATCCGGCCGCGGCAATTGCCACCCGCGCCACGTCTTCCTGATACACCATCACCCCTAAAGTTTCCCGCAGGGGCTCGGCCACCAGGGGATGGATTGGAACATACGGCTCCCCTCTAAGCCTTGCAACAAACAGATTGATGTAGCGGTTTGCCGCAGGACGGATAATCGAGCTTGCTATGACCAAATGTTCGAAATCGCCCCGATTCATCTTTCCTAAAAGCTGCCGAGTTGCCGGAGATTCCACGTAAAACACCCCTAAAGTATCTCCGGCTTCGATCAATTTTCTGGTAGCCCAATCATCTAAGGGCTGAAAGGACTCCCAGGTGACCGGGCTGCTTCGTTTTTTGTTGACAAGCTCGATGGTGTCCCGGAGAACGCCGAGGGACCGGTTTCCGAGAATATCAATTTTCACGAGGCCCGCGTCTTCCGCCCCGTCTTTTTCCCATGCAATGACAGGAAACCCGGTTTTCGACATCTGCAGATGGGTATACTCGGTAATTCGCCCCGGTGTAATCACGACGCCCCCGGGATGAGTGCCGATATGCCGGGGCATGCCGCGGAGGCGCGAAGCGGCGGCCCGAAGATATGAAGGTATTTTTTCTATTTCCCCGAACCGGGCGCACTCCACAAGCTTTGCGATTTCCTTCTCCTCCAAGCCGAAGGCCTTTGCCGGTTCCCGGAGACAGGAGCGGGGACCGAAGGTTACATGGTCCGCCACCATTCCGGCCCTGCCGCTGTAGGTAGAAAAAACATAGGCCAAGGCTTTATCCCGCTCGTCCCAAGGGAAATCGACGTCAATGTCCGGCGGATCTTCTCTGCCCATATTGAGAAAACGCTCGAAAAAAAGATTGTGCGCCAGAGGGTCCACGTGGGTGATCCCGAGGAGATATGAGACAATGCTCGCCGCCGAGCTTCCCCTGCCGCAGGTCCGGGGGCATCGGGAAACAATATCGTGGACCACGAGGAAGTAGGAGGCAAACCGCTTTTTCCTGATTATAGAAAGCTCGTAGTCAAGCCGCTCTTTAATATCAGGCCGCATTACGCCGTAGCGCCTCGCTGTCCCGGCATTGCAGAGGAATTCGAGGCGGGAAAAAGCGCCGGATTCGGACATCCCTCGAAACGCGGGAAAAACGAAAGTTTCCGGAAGCAGGCGGTCGGAACACTCTTCCGCCAATTCCGCGCCCCTTCGAAGGGCTTCAGGGAGCGCGGAAAAAAAATGCAGCATCTCGAAGGAGGAAGCTATCCGGTGCAGTTCGAAAAATGATTCTTCCGGCGGCAGTGCATCGACGGTTGTGTTTTTGTCTACCGCCCGGAGCAGGCGGTAGAGTTTCCGGTCCTCCTCGCTCACATAGGCGCCGTAATTGACGGCGATACAGGGAAGCCCCGTCCCTTTCGCCCACGCCGCGGCCCTCCGAAAAGGACGTCCGAAAACAAGCGCCATATATAAATCTTTTTTTTCCGTTTCCATGAGCCGCGACAATACCCGTTTCAAAGGAGAGAGGATCGCGAGTCCTTCCCACCCATTTGCACAGAGCTCCGGCAACGGATCGTAGGCGGGATCGTCGAGGAGCGCCGTTATCAAGCGGTTAGCCGAAGCATAGCCTCTGCGGTTTTTGCAGATCGCGGTAAAGAGATATCTTCCCGCCGATTCTACGGCAACACCGAGAACCGGCTTCTGCCCCCGAAGCTTCGCGGCCCGGATAAACCGCACGGCGCCGTAAAAGTTATTGATGTCCGCAAGCCCGACGGTTTTCCATCCTAAGAACGCCGCCCGG
>CAYWIK010000008.1:32126-56630 GCA_964458315.1 uncultured Spirochaetales bacterium
CTTTTAAAAGGAGAATTTTTCTTTTTTAATTCCTTCGAGCCCCGGGTAATTTTGCAGAGGCTTAAACCCAATTCGGATGCTATTTTTCGCTGGCTCATTCCTTGATCAATCAGTTTTACCAGAATCCACCGGGAAGAAATTTCATCGAGCTCGTACGGAGTAAGAAGGCATTCGAGAAAGCCGCAGATCAGTTCAGGGTCATCAACTTTCGCGAGGGTCCGGGCCATTTCACCCAGGGCCTTTTTCTTCATAGAATAACTATATGGAACCCTTATTATCCTTGTCAAGCTCAACCCACCTTGATAACAAACGGTATTCCGTGATAACGTACTTTTTCGAAGGAAATAATAAATATGAGCGACAACGAGCTGAAACCGGAAAAAAGCGCAGCAAGAGATGAAGACACCATATCGCTTCTCGATTTAATCGGGGTGCTCGCAAAGAGGTGGAAGTTTATTTTCTTTGCAAGCCTTATCGCGGCGATACTCATCGTGGCGTATTCGATTTATACGATCAAGACGCCGCACGATGCGTTTATGAATCAGCTTCCCAACATCTACAAACCCCAGGTGGAGGTCCGGCTGCAGGAAGAAGGAAGCAGCGCGGCATCGGTCCTCGGAAGCAGCGGAAGCGGCATCGGCGCCCTGGCCGGGCTTGCCGGCATAAGCGGGGGCGGGAGTTCCAATGTGGCTTTGGCGCAGGACCTCATTAAAGGAAACACCATCGTCGACCGGCTCGCCGAAGAGTTTGATTTCCCCGAGCGGTACGATATCGAAGAAAAAATCGTGCCTACCACCCGAAAAATGATACGGGAAAAACTCGCTACCGAGTTCGATTCGGAATCGGGAATTCTCACGATCAGTTTTTCCGATGTAGATCCAAAATTCGCCACCCTGGTAGTCAACCGCGCGGTAGCGCTGCTGGAAGTACGGTTTAAAGAACTCACCATGGAAAAGGTGCTCAATAAAAAACAGTTTCTCGAAGAGCGAATCGAAGAGGTGGAAAAGGACCTGCAACAAGCGCAGAAAAACCTTATAAACTTTTTGATCGAGAACGGGGTAGTGAATATCGTCGTAGACAGTGAAAGCGGTTCAACGGAGCTCGTCTTTGCCCGGTATGTCCCGCAAGGAGAACGGTATGCCATAACCGCACAATACTTCGAGCTGGAAAGGGACCGGACCATCCTCGAAGGGGTATATAAACTTCTTATGAATCAATTTGAGAAGACAAAAATTGAAGAAATGGATGACTCAAAGACATTCCAAATTCTTGAAATTGCGGAGGTTCCGGAAATAAAAGATAGGCCGAGCAGGGGGAAAATCTGTATCATTGTAACCCTTTCGGCATTTTTCTTGAGTATCTTTCTGTCCTTTATCATGGAATACTTCGAAAAGGCAAAGAAAGACCCGCTGGAATCGCAGAAGTTGGAATCAATTAAAAGCCGGTTTCGGACTTCGAAAAAGAAAAAATGAATTATTATGCAGTCCAGGTAAAAACACGGGGAGAAAGTAATTTTTTAAAGCTCGCCGAATATATGCTGGATACCGAAGGAGTCCCGGCCGAAGAACGCTGCCGCTTTCTATGGCCGCGAAGGAAACTCACGATCCGAAAAAAAGGACGGACGCGCGAGCATCTTGCGCCGGTTTTTCCCGGCTACCTCTTTCTTGAATCGATTACCGTCTCTCCCCTACTCTACCGCGTTTTGAAACGGGTCCCCGGGTTTTATCGTTTTCTTAAATCCAATCACCACATCACACCGCTTAAAGGCAAGGACCTTGAACTTCTCCTGCATTTTCTCTCCTTTGGAGAAATTCTTCAGAAATCGGAAGTTTATTTTGACGAAAATAAAAAAATCAGGGTTTATCAGGGTCCGATGAAAGGGCTGGAAGGAAACATCGTGAAAGTCGATCGGCGAAAGAAACGGGCGAAGGTGAAATTGGACATGTATAACCAATCTTTTCTTATCGATTTTGGTTTCGAAATGCTCGAAACAGTGGAAAAACCGGCATGAAACGACCGAGCATGGTGATTATCGGCGCCGGTTTTGCCGGCAGAGCCATTGCGGAGGAAATCAAATCGAAGGGTATTCTCGGCAAAACAACCGCTTTTATCGATGACGACGAAAAAAAAATCGGCTCCACCGTGGACGGGATTCCTGTGCTCGGCCCGATCAGCCGCATTAGTACGTTGAAAGAGCGGCTCGGCGCGGAAGAGGCGCTGATTGCAATTCCTACCGCGGAAAAAAAACAACTCCGGCGGATTTACCAATACCTCAAGGAAGCCAGGTTTTCTAAAATTCGAATCCTTCCGGGCATTTCTCAAATTATCGACGGAGACCCCCATTTGATCCAGGCGCGGGAAGTCGATCCGCAGGACCTGTTAGGCCGCACGCCGGTGGCAATTCCTCTCAAAGAGAGCCTCTCCTATCTTCGGGGAAAGCGGGTACTCATTACCGGGGCCGGCGGCAGTATCGGAAGCGAGCTGTCCCGGCAGCTCCTTTCCGGGGGAGCTGAACGGCTTTATCTCTTCGGCCACGGGGAGAACAGCATATACGAGATCGAGCGGGAACTCCGTCTGCTGCAGGAAGAGGGCGTGGGCGACAAAGCTACGGTAGTACCGATCATCGGGGAGCTGCAGGACCGGGACTATATTCGATTTATCTTAGGGAGACTGAAGGCGGATGTAATTTTCCATTGCGCGGCGTATAAACATGTCCCGATGGTCGAGGCTAATCCGATCGAAGCGATCAGGAACAACGTTTTTGGAACCAAGACCCTGGCAGAAGCTTCTATCGAGATGGAAATTTCAAAACTCGTATTTATTTCGACCGACAAATCGGTATCACCGGTCAGTATTTACGGGGCCTCGAAATATATTGCGGAACAAATCGTACTGGGACACCGGGACGAATCGCCCCGCACTTCCTGTATGGTCGTTCGATTCGGCAACGTCCTCGGATCGAGGGGCAGCATTGTTCCCCTTTTACGTAAGCAAATAGAAAAAGGCGGGCCTGTTACCATAACCGATCCAAAGGCGAAACGGTTTTTCATGACCATTCCGGAAGCGGCCTCCCTTGTCCTCAAGACCGGGGGAATGGGAAAAAACGGAGGCTTGTACGTTCTCGATATGGGCGAGCCGATTCTCATTGAAGACCTCGCCCGGCAGATGATATCCTTTTACGGCTATACGCCTGAAAAGGATATCAAAATTCAATACATAGGCTTACGTCCCGGGGAAAAACTTGAAGAACAGCTTTGGAACGGAGGCGAAAATCCGGTTTCGACCGAACATGTCCGGGTTTTAACGATTCCTTCAATGCAGATCGAGACGGACAAACTAAAATCCCTTGTAACCCGCCTCGAACCGGTTTGTTTTTTCCGCTCCGACCGGCCGGAAGAGTACAGAAATAAAATACGGTTAAAAAAAATCATAGGCGATTTTATTCCGAGTATAAAAATTGATCAAAATGAAACACCATACTGATTTTATCCCGTTTTCCAGACCCTCTTTCTGCAAAAAGGAAGAAACCGCTCTTCTCGAAACCCTTCGCAGCGGCTGGGTGAGCACAGCAGGAGTAACGGAAAAGTTCGAGAAGGAGTTCGCCAGATTTCTCGGCACTCCTCATGCGGTGGCTGTAAACTCAGCAACCGCGGGGCTTCACCTCGCGCTCAAAGCGGCCGGGGTTTCCCGCGGCGACAAAGTGATTACCACTCCCTTTACCTTTGCGGCGACCGCTGAAGTATGCAGGTACGAAGGGGCCCATCCCCTATTTGTCGATATCGAAGAGGACAGCTTGAACATCGATCCGGGAGGCGTTGAAGCGGCGGTCCGGCAGGAAGCGGCGGTATCGGCTGTCATGCCGGTCCATATCGCGGGTCTGCCGTGCAAAATGGAGCAAATTCTTGCAGCCGCCGAAGAGGCAGCGGCAGGGAAAACTGAGGCGGCAGGCAGCGTTTCAGGCACGCATCTTCCGGTTATCGAAGATGCGGCGCACGCCTTTCCGGTCAAGACAGCCCGCGGATGGCTCGGGACCTTGGGAGATATCGGCGTTTTTTCGTTTTACGCAACCAAACCGATTACCACCGGAGAGGGGGGAATGGTGGTGACTGGAAATGAAACCCACGCGGAACGGATGAAACTCCTTCGCCTTCACGGCATCGACCGGCCGGTATGGGACCGTTATCAAACCACAGATACCGGGGCGTGGGATTATGAGGTGGTTACCGTCGGCTATAAGTACAACATGAGCGATTTGATGGCCGCCATCGGCAGGGTACAGCTTTCAAAAGCAAAGGATTTTTTAAAACGGCGAAAAGAAATTGCCGCCCGGTACCGGGAGCGTTTAGAAGATGAGGATTACCTCATCCTTCCCAAAGAAAACAGGGACCACAGCTGGCATCTTTTTATTTTACGCATACGGCCGGAGAAACTACAAATCTCCAGGGACCGGTTTATGCAGTCCCTCGCGCAGCGCAATATAGGCCTCTCCCTTCATTTCAAACCTCTCCACCTCATGGTATACTACCGTAAAAAGTATGGGTATAAACCGGAGGATTTTCCGGTTTCACTGCGGGTCTATCAGACCTGCTTTAGCATTCCAATCTACCCGGGTTTGACGAACGAACAGGTCGATTATATCGCCGATTCGATAAAAACAATTGGAAGAGCTTCATATAATCCTGCAGTGTATCCGGGCGCCGGGGGCAGAATGTGAAACAGGAACACAATTTCAGATACATCCATGACTGCCTCGCGGATGATATGCTTCATGGCGCTGTTGTGCGTTCTCCGATTTCAAACGGGGAAATTACTTCGATTCAGCTCCCGTCGGATATTCCGGACAATTTTATTTTCTGCAGTCCGAACGATATCCCGGGCAATAAAAAAATCTCTCTTTTTGCCGATTCCCTACCCGTCTTAGCTGAAAAAAGGGTCCATTACGAAGGACAGCCTGTACTCCTTCTTTCATCTCCGTCACCCCGGACGCTTAGGGAGTTTTCCCGTAAAACCATGATTTCATATAAGCAGGAACCTTCACTGCCTTCGGTGGAAAAATACGAAACAAACCAAGTATACTCAAAAAGGAAACTTCTCTACGGCAACACTAAAAAAGCGTTTCAAAAAGCGTTTCAAATTGTAGAAAGCACCTATCAAATATTTTATCAGTCTCCGATACCCCTCGATCCGGAAGGAGCTTTTGCGTTTATGCAGGAGGGTAAACTGTATATCTACTCAACCACCACCTGGCTTGCTCACGTACAAACTTCAGTAGCATCGGTACTCAAGCTCTCTAAAGAAGATGTTATCGTCTACCCCCTCGAACTTGCTCCGCCCTACGACTCAAAGGTATGGACCTCCACCCTCTATGCAATTTACGCGGCCCTGCTTGCATGGAAAGCAAAAAAACCGGTTAGGATCATCGATTCTTTTTTATCCCAATTCTACGGAGAACATCTTCCAAACTCCTGTACCTGTTCTATCTCATCCGCTCTCGATAAAGAAGGAGAAGTCGAAGGCACCTCCATGAAGGTCGATTTTGACTGCGGCGCCTTTCCCATCTTCTCAGGAGAAATTATTCGAAGGGCCTTGGTTACAGCGGTATCGCAGCTCCATTGCAAAAACATAGATATACAAATCAATCTAATAAAAACCAATTCGCCACCCGCCCTTCCTTCTCCTTCACTCGGGCAAGCTCATCTCTTTTTCGCTCTTGAAACTCATGCATCGAGGCTGGCGGAAATTTGTTTTACCTCTCCCGTCGAATGGAAACGAAAAAACATTCTTCTTTCAAAAGGAGATCAGCCGATCAATACTCCGGCAGGGGAGATGTATGGTCGGCTCCTCGATCGGCTGTTAAAAGAAACAGATTTTGAAAGAAAATATGCCGGTTACGAAATGATGAAAAAACGGAGAACAGGCCTCACCGAATCGTTTCTTCCACAGCGCGGTATTGGTATATCTAGCGGTTCTCAGGGAAGCGGTTTTATTACGGATACGGAAACCGAACTCAACCCTATGGTGTCGGTACGGTTGGACAATAAACCGTCAGTCACGATCCGCACCACCGCTGTTACCGGGCATCATGCCTTGGAAAAGTTATGGGCAAAGATGGTCGGGCAGATTCTCGAAGTGCCGCCGGAAAATGTTTCTGTCGAAAGGTCCTCCGACGGCAACGCTCCAGACACCGGCCCGTCGATATTGTCCCGAAATATTTCAATCGCCACCAGGCTTATTGCAAAATGCTGCGAAGCAATTCGTAAAAAACGGTTCAGGAACCCGCTTCCAATTGAAATAAAACGCTCTCTCAAATCTGCATTGTCGGCACGGTGGGATGAAGAGACCTTTTCCGGTACTCCTTTTGTATCTCAATCCATAGGCGCGGCAATTGTTGAAGTAGAAATAGATCAGGTAACGCTGGAAACTGAAATCCGCGGCGTCTGGCTGTATACAGACTGCGGCGAGGTGCTTGATCCGGTTTCCGCAAGGAACTGTCTCGAAGCCGGCATCTATCACGCAATTACATGGGCAAGCAGAGAACAGCTGTGGGTCAAAAACCAGCACCGAAGCGGTCAAATTTATAAAATTCCCGACATATTTCAACTGCCTGAGGTCCGCATTCAGTTCATCGATTCCGGGAAAAAAAACAATGCCGAAGGAATTGAAGCACTTCCGTTCCTCCTGATCCCTGCCGCCTACATCAACGCGGTTTCACAGGCAACTGGAATCTATTTTGACTCCATTCCGATCTATCCGGAAAAAATCGAACGAGTCATGGAGGAGATATGAAAGTAACCTTCATGCTGAACGGCAAAGAAACCAAGGTGGATGTTAAGTCCGGTAAACGTCTCGCCAGCCTGCTGCATGACGACTTGAATGTGAAATCCGTACGCGCCGCATGTTATCGGGGGCTCTGCGGCAATTGCACCGTCATTATCAATGATACCGCTCAATTGTCCTGTCTCATTCCCGCGTTTACGGTACAGGGAAAATCAATTCTAACAATTGAAGGATTTAAAAAAACAGACGAATACAAAGAGTTGATTTCTATCTTTGACCGCCACAATTATCAACCCTGTTCCTACTGTTTTCCGGGGAAATTATTGGCGATCCATGCGCTTCTTCTGCAAAACATCGATCCAACAAAAGGAGAAATCCTGGAAGCTCTCTGGGGAAATCGGTGCAGCTGTGATGTCTACGCACCGCTCATAGAAAGCGTGTATACCGCGGCACACCTCCGAAGAAGGGGGTATCATGACTGACCGGCGTTCCTCCGCACTCATCTACCGACCGCAAAACCTGCAGCAGCTGCTGCAAAATTATAAAAAATATAACAAAGCCACGTTATTTGCGGGGGGGACATTCCTGACTCTTGGGCAGACTCAGGGAGACTTGAGTTTCGCAAACGAACTTATGTATCTTGGCGACATCCCCGAATTAAATAAAATCAGCAGGACCGAGCGGTTTCTCGATATAGGCGCGTGCGCTTCTCTGAATCAAATCCTTGAAATCGGTAGGCATTTACTGCCGAAATCCCTCTATCTCTGTTTAAAGCAGATCGGGACCCTTACCCTCCGGAACAGGGCGACCCTAGGCGGTAATATCTGCGTCAAACAGCAGCGCATGGACAGTTATCCCGTTCTCCAGCTCATGGATGTAAGGCTGGAATTGAGAAAAATCGGGGCAAGCAGATGGGTCCAGCTCAACAGATTTTTCGATGATGACAACCGGTGCATTCTCGAACCCGGAGAGATTGTAAGCAGAATTCGAATACCCTTGGAACAGTGGGACATTCAAGTATATCGGAAAATAGGCAGCAGGACCCTCAATCCGAGAAATAGTCTCATCTTCTGCGGCTTAGCGAAACTTCAGAAAGGTATGGTCCAGGATTTTCGGGTCGGCTTCGGCGGTATGAAGACCGTCATCATCCGGATGAAAACGCTGGAAGCCGAGGTTATCGGCAAAAAACTTCCTCTGCAGTTTAAAAACATAGAAAATGTCGAAGCAAGCCTGCAGAAACGAATTGACCAGGCCGGTCCGCAAATAACCGTATTTCAAAAAAATCGTATATTCAAGCTGATTCGCTGGTTTATTGATCTCATTTCCGAGGAATATTGAAAAAATGCCCTCTTTTCATAAGCAGTTGTTATTGATATAGTATTTATTGAACTGGGAAAAAAGATGCCGGATTTTGTTCACCTTCATAATCATAGTGATTTCTCTCTTTTAGACGGCGCCGCAACGATAAAGAAGCTTGTAACCAAAGCTGCAGACCTGGGAATGAAGAGTCTCGCACTGACCGACCACGGCAATATGTTCGGCGTGCTCCACTTCTACCGAACCTGTAACGCAGCGGGGATTAAACCGATCATCGGCAGCGAGTTTTATGTCGCACCTGGATCGCGGCACATAAAAAGCGGTTCTGAAACGAATGAAAAGTACAGCCATCTCGTTCTCCTTGCCCGAAATAAGGAAGGGTATAAAAACCTGCTCAAACTTTCATCCCTTAGCTATACAGAAGGATTCTACTATAAACCACGTATCGATCATGAACTCATTGAACAATATTCTAAAGGGCTTATCGCTACCACTGCCTGTCTTGCCGGTGAAATCCCGAAACTGCTGCTTGCGGGAAAGGCAGCCGAAGCGCAAGAACGGGCAGGCTGGTTTCACGAAATATACGGAGAGGGTAATTTCTATCTCGAACTGCAGGACCATGGTCTTCCGGAGCAAAAAACCGTTAATCGGGGACTGGTTGATATATCGAAAAAAACAGGCATCCCTCTCACCTGTTCCAACGACATCCATTACATCGACCGGGAAGACGCCAATGCCCACGATATTCTCATCTGCATAGACACCAATAAGAAAAAAAACGAAGTAAAGCGCCTCAAATTCGAGAACGACCAATTCTACATGAAAAGCGCGGACCAGATGGCGGAACTGTTTTCGGAGGTCCCGGAGGCATATCAGAATACGGCTGAGATCGCGGAAAAGTGCGTTCTCGAACTTGACAATCTGTCTCCGCTCCTTCCCGACTATTCCATTCCAAAGGAGTTTAACGCCCCCTCTGATTATCTCCGGCACCTTACTTTTCAAGGCCTCTCGGAAAGGTATCCGGACCTCACCGATGAAATCGAAAAGCGGGCCGCCAAGGAATTGGATATTATCATCTCGATGGGATATACCGGATACTTTCTTATCGTATGGGATTTCATCGACTTTGCCAGAAAAAACTTGATTCCCGTAGGACCCGGCAGAGGTTCAGGAGCCGGTTCGATCGTTGCATACGCATTGAAGATAACTGACATCGAACCGCTCAAATACGGCCTGCTTTTCGAGAGATTTCTGAATCCGGAGCGGGTCACTATGCCCGATTTTGACATCGACTTTTGCTACGAACGCCGCCAGGAAGTAATAGATTATGTTACGGAAAAATATGGAAGAGAGAAGGTCGGGCAAATTATCACCTTCGGGACCTTGAAAGCCAAAAATGTCATCCGGGACGTAGCCAGGGTCCTCGATATTCCCTATTCCGAGGCGGACACCATAGCGAAGCTGGTCCCCCAAGGTCTCAAGGTCACTATTCAGAAAGCCCTCGACATGGAGCCAAAATTAAAAGAACTGTACGGCAAGGGAGAGCCATACCGCGAACTCATCGATGTGAGTAAAAAACTCGAAGGATTGAACCGTCACGCTTCCACCCATGCCGCAGGAATTGTCATAGGGAAAAAAGAGCTTACCGCGTTCGTCCCCCTCTACCGGGATCCGAAAACCGGTTCCGTCTCTACTCAGTTCTCCATGGAACTTCTCGAAGACTGCGGACTGGTAAAGATGGATTTCCTCGGGCTTAAAACCCTTACTCTTCTTAAAAATACGGTTGATTTAATACGCAAGCGCGGGATCGCGATCGATCTCGACACGATTCCTGAGCATGATAATAAAACTTTTGACCTTCTAGGCGAAGGAAAAAGTAAATGTATTTTTCAATTCGAAAGTTCCGGGATGCAGAATATTCTCAGACAGGCAAAACCGACACGGATCGAGGATTTGATTGCGTTAAACGCTCTCTACCGGCCCGGACCGATGGAAAATATTCCCCAATTTATAGATTCAAAATGGGGGAGAAAACCGATTACTTATCCCCACCCTTCCCTCGAACCGGTTCTCAAGGAAACCTACGGGGTCATTGTGTATCAAGAACAGGTGATGGAAATCGTCCGGAAAATCGCCGGTTTCTCCCTCGGACAGGCGGACATCCTGAGAAGGGCGATGGGAAAGAAAAAAATCAAAGTCATGGCCAGCATGAAGGTCGACTACCTCAAGGGGGCCGAACAGCAGGGGATTCCGAAGAAGAAGGCAGAAGAAATATTTACCCTTCTCGAACCCTTTGCAGGCTACGGCTTCAATAAATCCCACGCCGCCGCCTACAGCATCCTCGCCTACAAGACCGCTTACCTCAAGGCTAATTTCCCGGTTGAGTTTATGGCGGCGAACCTGACGAATGAAATAAATGAAACCGATAAGCTTGCCGAATATATCACCGAATGCCGGAGTATGGGGATTAATGTCCTGCCGCCGGACATTAATGTGTCTGAAAAATATTTTAATGTGGCGGAAGGCAATATCGTGTACGGTCTGATTGGAATTAAAAACGTCGGCTCCGGCGCTGTCGAAGAAATTGTCCGCGAACGGAACGAAAACGGGCCGTTCGCCTCCTTTATCGACTTTTTAGAGCGGGTCGATATGAAAACGATAAACCATAAAGTTTTGGAGGCCCTTATCCAATCCGGAGCTTTCGACTCGATAGAATCCGGGCGGGCTGAATTATTCCACAATCTCGACCGGTTTCTCCATTTTGTCGCCGGCAAAAAAGAAAGCCTCCAGGTCGGACAAAGTCTTCTTTTTGAAGAGAATGAAGAACAAATTTTAGAGCAGTTCAATATTGAGCATATCGAAGAATGGCCGGAGATGGAAATTCTCCGTCTCGAGAAGGAAAACCTCGGTGTATATTTTTCCGGACACCCTCTCGACAAGTACCGGAAAATCTGGGAAAAATCGAGCATCGTGGACCTGGCAAATCCCAAACGGTGCAAACCGGAAAAAATCTATAACTTTATCGGCATCGTTAAAGCTATTAAAGAAATACAGACAAAAAACGGCAGGCGGATGGCTTTTGCTCAGTTTGAAGACTTCTCCGGAACAGTTGAGATCATTTTTTTTCCGGACATCTGGGAGAAAGAGCATTACAGAATACAATCGGAGAGTGCGGTCGGCATTCGCGGCAGGGTGCAGCATTCGGACAATGAGACCAAGATTATAGCCCAGGAAGTAATCCCCCCGGAGGAGATGGAAATACAGGACCATAATGCTGAGGTACATCTGCGTCTTGCAAAAAGTTTTATTGATGAAGAAGGGTTATTTCAATTTCGTACTTTTCTCTTTCGGCACAAGGGAAGCGCGCCGGTGTACATTCATATAGCCAACTCTGAGCCTGAAAACGAAATAATCATAAAAGCGTCTTCCCAAATCGGCATTTCCGCGGAAGAATCGGTTTTAAAAGAGATGTTAGATCATCCGCAAATTGAAGAAGTCTGGAGAGTATAAAAGTGTTAAAATCAGTAATGCAGATTATTACAGGGCTGTTGTCGGTATATATGTTAATACTTTTTCTGCGTATCCTTCTGAGCTGGTTCCAGCCCCGAGGATTAGGCAAGGCATATGTAATCATTCATAAAATTACCGAACCATATCTGGCATTGTTCCGCCGGCTCCGGTTTCTGCACATCGGTAGGTTCGATTTCACGCCCATCGCCGCGATCCTCACCCTGGTTGTTTTGGAGAATGTGTTCCTTACCATCGCTTCCTACGGCAGAATCACCGCCGGAATTTTTCTTGCTTTGATCGTACGCGCGGTCTGGAGTGCGGTCGTATTTCTGGCTTTCTTTTACATAGCCATTTTAATAATCCGCTTTTTCGGCCTTCTTTTCAGCAAAAACCAGACTGCTCCGGTCTGGCAGTCTCTGGATATGATCATCCAGCCTATGGTATTTCGGGTAACCAGCTGGCTGAAGCCGAAAAAACCTTTAAATTATGCAACTTTATTAGCGGCGATCAGCGCCGCGCTTATCGTTATCGTTTTAATTGCCAGGTTTCTAATCCGACTATTGGTCCGGTTTCTTGCTTCCCTTCCCTTCTGATGTTTTTAAGAGAGCTTTGTGAAAGTATACACACCGTCTACGGCATCGGAAAAGCAAGCGCCGAAACGCTGAGCAAACTGGAGATACACACGGTTGCAGACCTTTTACAATTTTTTCCCAGAGCATATGAAGACCGGAAGAGCAGCGTACCTCTCAAAGAAGTTTTTTCCGCTCCCGACCGGACAGTCTCCGTCAATACGGTTGTGAAAATAAATGCTCACGATTATATCGGGTGGGGAAAAAAGCAGGTTCTCAAGGTGTATGTGGAAGACGATACCGCAACCGGCGCCCTTGTCTGTTTCGGACGAAACTTCCTGGCAAAAAAATTGATTCCCGGGAAGAGGTTCCATCTGTACGGGAAATTTGCCTTCAAATATCAGGAAATCCAGAGTTCATCCTTTGAGGTAGAACCCGCCGACGGGCCGCCGAAAATGTTCGGCCGTATTCTTCCGGTATACCCTTTGACGGGAAATTTAACATCCAATTTCTTTCGGAAAATTATAGACAGGACACTCCAGTCTCACGGAAAGTTTATCGAATCGGAAATACCGGAGGACCTGAGGAAAAAGCAGAGGCTTCTTCCAAAACCGGAGGCCCTTCACGCGGTCCATTTTCCGTCCGACTGGGAAAGCTTAAAGCGCGCGAAACGGACCCTTATCTATGAAGAGCTTTTTTATCTGCAGCTTACCCTCGGAAAATATAAAGCCGCGCAGCAAAAAACTCTCAGGCATAAACGGACATACGCAACCGGAATGTTCGAAAAGCTTATTTCTTTACTGCCTTTCCAGCTTACCGAGGACCAATACCGCGTTCTAGATGAAATTCGAAAAGATATTTCTTCCGAAAAACCTATGTCCCGCCTCCTCCAAGGCGATGTAGGATCGGGGAAAACCCTTGTGGCCCTTCTTATTGCTACACAGTTTATCGCAGAGGGTTTTCAAGCCGCCTTCATGGCTCCGACGGAACTTTTAGCAAAGCAGCATGCGGACAACAGCGCTCAACTCCTCGGCCCCTTAGGCGTCAGGACCGCATTTTTGTCCGGTACCGTGTCCGGAAATAAAAGAAAACAACTGCTGCTTTCCCTTCGAAAAGGCGAAATAGATCTTCTTGTCGGAACCCATGCGCTGTTTTCAAAAGACGTTGGGTTCAAAGATCTGCGCTTTATTATAATCGATGAACAGCACCGCTTCGGCGTTCTCCAGCGGTATGCAATGGCGAACAAGGCAAATGCCCCTGACATCCTCCTGATGACCGCCACCCCGATTCCGCGGACCCTGGCTATGACCCTATTCAGCGATCTCGATATCAGCACCATCCGCACCATGCCGGCGGAAAGGAAACCTGTCATCACACATTTAGCGCGAATAGGAAACGAAGAAAAAGTTTATAAACGGGTAAATCAAGAGGTTGCCAAGGGGCATCAGGCATACTTTGTATATCCGCTCATCGAGGAATCGGAAAAAATGGCCCTCAAAGACGCGGAAAGCATGTTCGAATATTTAAAAACCGAGGTTTTTCCCGGCACCGAAATCGGTTTGATTCATTCCCGTATAGCCGAGGAAGAAAAATACGGTATTATGCAGCTTTTTTTACAAGGAAAGATTTCCGTCCTTGTTGCGACCAGTGTCGTCGAGGTTGGGGTAGATGTACCGAACGCCACTTGTATTGTGATCGAACACGCAGACCGGTTCGGCCTCTCCGCACTGCACCAGCTCCGCGGCCGAGTCGGAAGGGGACCGTATCAATCCTACGCTTTCCTTGTATTCAGCGAAGAACTTACGGAAGACGGAAAGCGGCGTCTCAAGGTTATGAAGGAAACCAACGACGGATTCTATATCGCGGAGGAGGATTTAAAACTTCGGGGTGCGGGAAATATTGCAGGCTCAAAGCAGTCCGGATTTTTCCAGCTCTCCATTGCGGATCCTCTCGCCCACATTGAGATCATGAAGCAGGCTCGAGAAGACACGATCGAAGTCCTTGAACGGGACCCCGAGCTTAAAGCGCCTGATAACCGAATTTTAGCGGAGGTCTTAAAACGGGCCCCGCCGTTTTCGAAAGAAATGTTGGTTCAAGGTTGAGGCGCGGTCAATCTTCGGTAAAAACTTCAACCACATCTTTCGGCGACGCTGCAGAAAGGAGCAGTTTCATCACCGCGGGTGATTTTGTCAATCGTGCTATTTCAGAAAGAATTTCTACATGCTGCGACGGCTGGTCCGGAGGGGCAAGCATAAGAAAAAAAAGATGCGACGGCTTTCCGTCCATTGCCTCGAAATCCACACCGGAAGGAGACACGCCGACCGCCAAAGCGATATTTTTAACCGCATCGGTTTTTGCGTGCGGAACCGCAATCCCTTGTTCCAGCCCCGTACTCCCTTGGTTTTCACGGGCGATGAGCGCATCCATTGCCTTTGTCCGGTCTTCGATCTTTCCGGCATTGTCGAGCAGATCGACGAGTTCCTCGATAATACCGAACTTATCTTTTGAATCCAGCGGTACTTTTACAACTTTCTCCTCGATTAAATCCAAAAGAGCCATGATTCCCCCTAACCGTGTAAATTTTCAAAAAGGTCCCACACCCTGTCCGGGTCCTTTACAATCAATACGGAACACGGAACGCTCCGCATGGCGCGTTCGGATTCATTATAGAATTCGTCACGCCGACTTCTCACATGGGATATCTCCCCAAGGAGAAGGAGATCGAAGCCGCCCTCTTTTACCGCTTTTTTAATTTCACTGTGTACATTGCCGCTTGTCTTGATCGTCTTAATCGGCACCTGCTTCTGCTCAGCCATTTTTTTTACATGCTGAAGATACCGCTCGGAGTCATTTTCCAGATCGCTCCGGTACTCCTCCTGCTCCTCCTGCAGGAATATCCGGGTCCGAACGAGATCGTCTAAGGCACGAGTGTTGATGATGTACATTGCCGTAAGGTCCGCCCCGGTTGCCTTTGCAAGATAAACTCCGTATTGAGCGGCGGTGATCGATTCCTCCGATCCATCTACATAAACCAATATTTTTTCAAACGGTTTATTCATATGGTTTCTCCTTCTTTTTCTCCAACCGTTCTTTTACCAATTTCATAAGAATGAACATCTCGCGTTCGTTTTCTTCAAGACGGTTTTGGATATAGCCGACCGACTCCTCGAGGGAGGGAATAGCTATTTTTTCCAAGGCGTTTACTTTCCTTATGGTCTTTTTCACCTCCCGGGCCAAACGCATGATGGACACTTTCAGTTCCGCGAGGTTTCCCATCACTTTGAGCACCTCTTTGAACCGGTCTACCGCTAAATCGGTGTAGTAACAGCTTCCGAGAACACTGAAGTACGGCGGATTTTCCGAAAAATCGGTATCCACGACCGGAAGGCCTACTCCCATAACTTTTCTTTGGCTGATTTTGATTTCGGTGTGAATATTGACCGCGCTTGCAAGGCTTACGAACTTCAACTTCCCCGACTCGAGTACCGATTCCCTGAAAGCGTCAAAAGCAGTCTTGAGGGAATCGTCCACCTGAGCTTGAAGGTCCACCGCCTGGTCTACAAGGTGAAGAAGCTCGATTACCAGTATATTTCTCTTCTGGTCGAGTAGTTCGTACCCGAGACGGGCAAATTTCAGTTCCTGCTTCTGTTTAAGGAGGTTTGTTTTCGTCGGTGCGATTTTTGCCATTATTTACCCGTGATAATATTCATCAATTTCTTCTTCCGTAACCCGGTGAAGTTCATCCGCCGGCAGTGTACGGAGGGCCTTCCATCCGAGTTCGAGGGTTTCCTCGATGGTCCGCTCTTCGTCTTTTTTTTGAGTGACGAACTCCCGTTCAAAAGTTTCGCCGAAATCGAGGTATTGATGGTCTAAAGGGGTGAGTTCTTCTTCCCCGATTACCGAAGCGAGGTTCCGCACATCCTTCACATAGCTGTAGGCCGCAAACAACTGGCTCGCCAAATGAGGATGATCTTCCCTGGTCATTCCTTTACCGATACCATCTTTCATGAGCCGCGATAACGACGGCAGTCCCGCGACAGGAGGATAAATATTTCGGCCGTACATTTCCCTTTCGAATACAATCTGTCCTTCGGTTATATATCCGGTCAGGTCCGGGATCGGATGGGAAATATCGTCGTTCGGCATAGTGAGTATCGGAAGCTGGGTAATCGATCCTTTTTCGCCTTTTAACATACCGGACCGTTCGTATAGTTCGGCAAGATCGGAGTAGAGATAGCCGGGATATCCTTTTCTGGACGGAATTTCTCCCCGGATGGTGGAAATTTCCCGGAGGGATTCACAATAGTTTGCCATGTCCGTCAGAATCACGAGAACATGCATATTTTCCTTAAAAGCGAGATGTTCCGCAAGGGTTAACGCCGACCGCGGGGTGATAAGCCGCTCGATTGAAGGATCGTCTGCAAGACTAAGAAACAGAGCAACGTTTTCCAGGGACCCGGTTTCTTCGAAAGAACGGATAAAAAAGTTCGCAACGTCGTGTTTTACTCCCATTGCAGCAAAAACAACGGCGAACTCCGATTCACCGCCCCGGATTTTGGCCTGGCGGGCGATTTGGGCCGCTAAATCGTTGTGGGGAAGACCGTTACCTGAGAAAATCGGGAGCTTCTGCCCCCGGATCAGGGTGTTCATGCCGTCAATAATGGAGATACCGGTCTGGATAAAATCCCTCGGATACTCCCGGGCCGTGGGGTTGATAGGCAGGCCGTTTACGTCGGTTTCGATATCTCCTACCGGTACCGGCCCACCGTCTATCGGCCTGCCGAGACCGTTGAATACCCGTCCGAGCATATACCTGGACACCCCGAGGGTAAGAGGTCCGCCCTGGAACCGCACTCTTGTGTCCGGCATCGTCAGCCCCGAGGTTCCCTCAAACACCTGGACGACCACTTCCCGCTCGGACGTATCGAGTACCATACCGAGCCTGGGATTCCCTTCCCGGTCGACACATTCGACCAATTCTCGATATCCCACCGGATGGGTCTTTCGTACAAAAATCAGCGGCCCGTCGATGCGGTCTATTCCTCTGTATTCCCTGCCTGAAAGCAGTTTTTTCCTAAAGTCTTCCTTTTCAGGCATAAATAGACTCCAATTGATCGATAGAACGCTCGAGTCTTGCAGCGAGCTTGTCCAGTTTTTCCGGTTCATCATTGGTTACGGCGAATTTCATTTTTGTAATTTCCTGATACACTTTCATGCGCCGCAGCTTGACCAGAGTAACCCCCTTCTTTATCGCCTGATTTCCACAACGCCAGTAGATAAGGATGATCTGAAGCATCTTAAGCTGCTTTTCCACCGTGGAGTAGCGGTCCGTTTCGTCGAACGCATTCTGCTGCAAAAAGGCATTCTTAAACAACGTGCACACTTCGAGGACAAACCGCTGACTGTCCGGGAGTGCATCCGGTCCCACCAATTTTACCACCTGCTGCAGCCGTTCCTCCTTCTGAAGCAGCTCCATCATTTCCACCCGGTCCTCCGCCCATTCCGGCCCGGCGTTTTCGGCCCACCAGTCGGTAACATCATCAAGATATTCACTGTAGCTTTCGAGCCAGGAAATTGCAGGGTAGTGGCGCGCGTTTGCAAGCTGTCTGTCCAATCCCCAAAAACAGCGGACAAACCGTTTCGTATGCTGCGTAACCGGTTCGGAAAAGTCCCCTCCCGGAGGGGATACCGCGCCGATGATGGTAACCGATCCTTCCTCCTTAGACCGGGTCTGCATATAGCCCGCCCGCTCGTAGAATTCCGCGATCCTTGTAGGAAGGTACGCCGGGAACCCCTCTTCCGCGGGCATCTCTTCCATCCTCCCTGAAAGCTCCCTGAGCGCTTCGGCCCAACGGGAGGTGGAATCCGCCATGACTGCAACGTGATATCCCTGGTCCCGGTAGTACTCTGCCAGGGTAACGCCGGTATAGATACTCGCTTCCCGAGCGGACACCGGCATATTGGAGGTGTTTGCAATAAGAACCGTTCGGTCCATAAGGCTTTTCCCGGTACGGGGATCTATGAGTTCGGGAAACTCGGTAAGAACGTCGGTCATCTCGTTTCCCCGTTCGCCGCAGCCTATGTAGACGATAATCTCCGCATCACACCATTTCGCGATGGCGTGCTGGGTCATGGTTTTTCCGGTCCCGAAACCTCCGGGAATCGCGACGGTCCCGCCTTTTGCCACGGGGAAAAGGGTATCAATCACCCGCTGCCCCGTTATGAGTGGAATTTTTAAAGGTAAACGCTCTCCCACCGGTCTTGGTTCCCGAATAGGCCACCGCTGGACCATCGTGCATTGCTTAAGCCCCCGGCCGGTTTCGATTTCCGCGATCTTCTCTTCGATGGTGTAATCGCCCTCCGGGGCCATAAACGCAATCTGCCCCCGCACTCCATTCGGCACCAAGATTCTGTGCTCGATCCGTTCGGTTTCCTGTACCGTTCCTAATACCCTTCCTTCGCCGGTTTCATCCCCCTCCTCTCCGGCAGGGACAAAATGCCATTTTTTTTCTCGATCGAGAGGCTGAATAATCAGGCCGCGGTCGATAAATTGGCCGGATTTCTCCAAAATTCGAGTCAAAGGCCGCTGGATGCCGTCGTAGATCGTCCCGATTAACCCGGGGCCGAGTTCGAGACTCAAGGGCAATCCGGACCCGTAAATCCGGTCTCCCGGAGCAATGCCGGTAGTGTTTTCATACACCTGGATGACAGCGCCCTGCCCCTCCAGTTTGATGATTTCGCCCACAAGCCGAAGTTCTCCGACCTGCACCATCTCCATCATGATTGCGTCGGTTACCCCGGCTGCCTCGATAACCGGCCCATTAACTCTCCGCACTTTCCCGATTATTCGTTCAGTCATTCCGTGCCTTCAATTCCAAGTCTTCGATATATCAGTTTTCGATAGTACGTCCGGTTCCTGTGAAGTCTCATAGCAACCTGGTTTCTGTACTCAAGCCTGCCGTCTTCAGAGCGTGCGACAACTCCATAGTCGTTCTCGTTTTCCCTCGAAACGGAAATATTGACCTTTTTTCCGCTTATTCCCCGCACCCGTTTTCCCACTCTCGCGAGAAAATCATCGGTAACATAATTCTTCTCCTCAGCCGAGACCGAAATAATGACACCCTCGGTATCGACTCCGAGGACCGCCTCCACAGCCCATTCTTCGAGTACGTTAACATATTCCTTACTTCCCGCCCGCTTCCCGATTTGCTGCCGCACCAATTGAAAGACCCGTTCTATTATCTCTTCGTTCCGCTGAAGCCGCACTCTTTTCCTGCGTATGTCGATGGATTGTTCCGTATGGTTGATGATCTGTTCCGCCTTTGCTTCCGCGCGTTCCCGGGCCTCCCGCTCTATCCGCCCGGCCTTCCCCTTAGCCGCTTCCACTTTCTGCCGCGCGGTGTTTTCCGCTTGCTCGATAACCGACGCAGCCTCCTCCCGGGCGTTTTTCTCTATCTCTTCGAGGAGTTTTTCTTTACCGATTCTATTGAGCCGTTCTTCCTGTTCCATCCTAAAGTTTTATACCAATTGCTTCGTTCACCATTTCCCGGAGTCCAGGCCGGCCTTCCAGGCGCCCTTTCCTGTCCGGTATTTCGACAATCAACGGAAACTGTTCCGAAAACAGGTATGAGTCCACCTGTTCCCGGATGTACTCGGCCGCTCGTTCGGTGATAATCACCACGCCGATCGAGTGGTCCTGTAGAGCATGTTTAAAAGCTGACTCGGTAGACGGCTTATCGTCTACAACCTGTCCTTCAACACCGACCATCCCGAAGCCGAGTACGGTATCTTCATCTCCGATAATGAAATACCGCACCTATACCCTTCCCAGGATCATCAATGCGGTAATAAAACCGAAAACCACAAGTCCTTCCGCCAGGGCGATAAAAATCAAAGCTTGACTTGCAATTTCCGGCTTCTCGGCGATGGAGCCCATTGCAGCCGCGCCGACATTTCCAATGGCGATGCCGGCTCCGATCGCTCCGAACCCGAAAGCTATGGCCGCTCCGATAAGTCCCCATTTCATTACCTGGGCCCGGTTTGTCGGCACTTCCTGCATCACCGTCTCGTTTTCTTCCTCTTGTGAGAAGACATTGGTTACACTTACTATCCCGAACATGAGCATAACGGCGATCATGATGAGAATACTGATACCTATTCTTCGTTTGAATTGTTTTACCGGATTTTTCATTTCAGCCTCCAAATTGTGGTCGTTTAAGGGACACCGGCGTGTACGCGATACCGGAACCCGAGAAATATTTCGAGAAGAACTCATAATAATTCAACCGCAGGGACTGGATGCCCGCGGATAATCCTTCTAAAGCGATAACAAGCAAATTACCGAATAATAAAACAAAGTAGGAGCCGGCATTATATGAGCCGCCGCCGATCATCCTGCCGATCTGGAAAAAAGCGGTCATCAAACTTACGTGGGCGATCCCTAACCCGGCGACCCGCATGAACGAAAGAGTATTCGACAAATAGCCGCTGAATACTTCCAGCATCTCGACAATCCACTCCATAATAAAATCGACTACAGTAAAACCGGAAAACCGTTTTCCGTGCCGTCTGTGTTCGATAATAAAATCAACTACCGGTTTCAAGAACAATAGAATTGCCGGAACGCCGAGTATCCAAAATAAAAGGGAACCGGGAGGCAGCTGTTTGAAATCGTGTTTGCCGAAGTAAAAAGCCGTGTAGACCCCTGCCCCGTACATCCAGCCTCCGAGAATACCGGTTTTGTCCAATACGAGCCGCACCCACCGCCTTTTACGGATGCAATTAGCCCAATTGATGAGAAGCCCGATTCCGATCACCCCGATTCCAAAATAAATGGTGAGAGCCAGGATTCCATAGATGTCCTGAACAAAACCGCCTGTTGCGTGCCCGGTCACAGCACCGTGAAAATCGAACCAAATCGGCGGCGCCCACTTCATTCCGAAATAGGAACCAAACAGGACGCCGAAGACTATGGCGGAAGCCCCGCACCAGATAATGAGTTGAAACAACCGCTTAATCGGTTTGTCCCGCTTGACGATAGAACCGATAATCCCCGCCACGACAAGGGCCGCACCGTGCCCTGCATCGCCAAACATTAAGCCGAACATGATGAGATAGGCAACCGCCACCATCGGCGTAGGATCGAAGGTTCCGTATTCCGGTATAGCATAATTCTCCACAAGCATTTGAAAGGGCCTAAGCACCCTCGGGTTTTTAAACTGCACAGGTGCTTCGAGCCCTTTGATGCCGACAGCCTCTTCGGGGCGGTTCCATTCGATATAACAGGCGTTATTGCACGCGTTTCGTATTGTGCCGTCCAGTGAACGCTGCTGCGAACGGGGGACCCAGCCGGTAAACAGAACGGTGTGCGCCGTTTTGCCGTAATTTTTTTCAATCGTGTTGTAGAGTTCGTTTAATCTGAGGTTTTTCCAAAACCCGAGCAGGGTTTCTTTCTTTTCTTCGACCAAATCTTCAACACCCTCCCGCAGATTCTTCTGTTCTTCCTCGAGGGCGTCGATCCGCTTGCGGATCTGCATCCGGTTTCCCGCGCTCACCGATACCTCTTGCTGCTCGAAATCGAGTTCCTGCCAGCCGTAGTCCTCGAGAAGTTTCTTAAGGGCGGCCTCGTTTCTTTTCAGTACGATGACGATAAACTCCCCGCCGGTTTCCAATTCTAATTGGATCGGTACAGCGGGAACCTTCTCCATTTCCTCAATAAATTCGTCTCGCCGTTCCGAAGAAACTCGCCCGCTCAGAAAGGTGAGAAAACGCGAGCCTTCCCGGATCAAGTCCGGAGGGATGGTTTGTCGCCGTTCGATTTGATTATAAACCTCGCTTAAACGCATTAGTTCCTGCTGGATTTGACGCTGCCGTTCCCTTATTCCTTCGATCTTGCCCGACAAGGTATCGGCGGTCCCGGACGCCTCGTCCGTTTGGGGAGAATTAAGCTCGTCCACATCCATTTTCACTGTTTTCGCAGGGTCGAGCTTGATGAGTGCTAAGAGCGATTCGATGCGCCTGCGCACGGCGGCAAGTTCCGCTTCGTTCGCTTGGGGGGTCACATTATCGATTTTTTTGTTATATACATCCTTGAGGCGCTTAATTTTAATGAAATGCATGGCGCCGCTTTTTAGGAGCGCCTTCGTAACCGCATCGTAATATTCGATATCGACTGCGGCGATCATCTGCCGCATTAAAGCTGTGCTCATACCAGTTGATTCAACCTGCTTTGTTCTGTACCGTAGTATTTTCCGTTCAAAACTCGTATTACCTTTTTTATCTCATTCTTTGTGATAAAGCAATAGGCAAGGATAATTCCTACCGTAAAGGGATAGCCGATGAGAAGTTTCCTAATTTCCTCTTCGAAAATTTCTTCTAAGAGGGTCAGAAGCATCTGAATGGAGGTATCTTCGCGTTTACCCTTTATTTGGTCGAAAAGCTGTCTGCTTCCGAACCGGGTGCCGAGGCTCGAAAGCAGTGCATCGAGAGGATGCTGCGCCTGCAATACCGCATCGAGCTCAGTACCGGGCATGTTCTCGCCTCCCGAAATAAAATCCGGACCGTCTTTTTCCCCTGCATCATGATAAAAACGGATATATCTGCTTAGGCGGTTGATATTTTCGATGTCGATCTGTATCCCGATTATCCGTTTTGCTATGTCCCTGTCTCTTCCGCCGAACTCCTCTGTAACATCCTGCAATCGCCTAAAATAAAGATGCTCCAATTTTGTTTCCATTGTATAGAGCGAACCTCTCTCCTTTGCCCGGGGAAGCTCCTCCGTAATCACTTCATAATATGGAGTATTCTCTAAGGTTTCAAAGATTTCTTGTATCGAATCGGCATAGACGATTCTGTACACATCAATGTCATGAACGATCTGCTCCTTGTAGAGATATGAATAGCCCCCTTCGACATTACGGCTTCGAACGGTGCGGTCAAACCAAAATCGGAGGGCGTCTTTGAGAATCTCCATTTCATACTGTTCAAGGAGTTTATCGACAAGAGATTCGGTTTCCTCTTGCACGTACCTCTTCAGTTCTTTGATGACGGTGATTTCATGGATAAGAATTTCCCGCTCCGCCATTTTTATATCCCCGGTTTCGTGGTAGACCTGAGGCACCGCGGCATATGCCGTATTTTCCAGGGTTTGCACGGCTTCGTTCATGTCCGCGGCTTCGACCATCCGCCGGAACTTCTCCGCATCGAGCCCTTTGCTGATTCTTGCGCGGAGTTTTGCATTGATAAACCCATATTTAGTTACCGGACGGGCCATGCGGTTATCTCTCTTTCGGTAGGTTTGAAGAAAACAAATGGTCGATTATTTCACCTGCCACCTCATCTATCTCTTCTTTTTTTTCTTTCTCTATTTCCGCTAAGGCGTTTTCATATCTGCTTTTTGCTTCCTTTTCGGCTGCGGACACTTTCTTCGTATACACATCATGGGCTTTTGTCTTCGCCTCTTCGTTGATCGAGGAAGCCCGAGCATCTCCCTCACGGGTAATCTTTTGCGCCCGTTCCTTCGCATCTTCGACGATTTTTTCGGCTTCCTCTTCTTTTTTTAAAATTTCCTCAACGATCTCTTCCATTACCGGTAGTATGTACGGAATTACCGGTAATGTCAAAGCGCCCGTGATCTTGTACCCTTAGGCCGTTTTCTGTATCATTTTCGTGTGAGGATAACCGGAGGAAAATATACAAACCGAAAAGTGGACTGTCCTAAAGGCGTAATACGGCCGGCAATGGACCGTATGCGTGAATCACTGTTCGCAACCTTGGGAAATATTTCCGGTTCTTCTTTTCTCGACCTTTTTTCAGGTTCGGGAGTCGTAGGGATCGAAGCCGCTTCACGCGGAGCGGAACCGGTTTTGCTTGTAGAGAAGGATTATAAAAAACGAGATACCATTGAAAAAAACATCTCTTTTGTAGAGAGCGATATCTACGTGAGAATGATGCCGGTTGAACGGTTCCTGAGGAAAATTGAAAAAACCTTTACCTATATATTCCTCGATCCGCCTTTCTCCTACCGGGAAAAATGGAAACTGATCGAACTGATTTCTGAAAACGGACTGCTGCATGAAGAAGGCGTCCTTTTACTACATCATCCGAAAGAGGACTTCCTTCCCGAAGCAATCGGAGACCTTAGACAGCGCAAAATAAAGATTTACGGAAGGTCGATCCTGCGCTTCTATAGCCGCAATACCGAATAACTGGAAAAATCAATTGCTACCTGTCGATAATCTCCACCCACCTCTTCCATCGCTCTTCCAAAGGAAGAAAATCACGGGGTTGTACGAAAGCTGAAATCAAGGATTTTTCCAAACCAGCTTCTTCT
>CAYWIK010000009.1:0-56270 GCA_964458315.1 uncultured Spirochaetales bacterium
AAACTTAAACCGGGGGATTCCTGGGAAAACACTTTAGCTTTAAGCTTTTCACACAACGAATAATTAACCAAAAGAAATGAATTACGATGAGCGGAACTGTAAAAACAAGTTGTCCAGCCACGGAGTAACTTTTGCATAGAGTGCGTCCTGAATAAGGATAAACTGCAAAAAGGAATCTCGATATTTCTTCTGAAAATAGAGGACTTGTCCCAGGTAAAATCTGGCACGGGTTTCTATTTCAGCAGTACGATGGACACTTAAGAAGTTTTTTAGAAGTTTTTCGCATTCAAGCCATCGCTGCTCTGCAAATTCTTTATTGAGAATTGTTTTTAGGGTATATTCTTCTCCGCCGCTTACCGTAGGACCTTTGTCTTCAACGAGCAGCAGCGGTTTTAGCTCTTTAGGCGTGACGGCGGGAATCGTTTCCATAATTCCTGCAACAGCCTTTTTGGTTGCGGTATCGAGCGCTGCTTCTTCGGGCAGGCGGACCGGCTCCGGCGAACCTAAATACTCTCCGGTATCGACCTTAAGCGTCAGGGGCAGGAGAGGGAGGGGCAGGTTCCTGCTTACCGTTGTTTCCGGAAGGCCGACCCTGGTCCCGATGGGAATGCTGGAAGGCAGAATTGTGCTGTTTTCGCCGGGACGGAAATAAATTTCCCCCACCTTGACTAATCCGCTGTCCATAATCGCGTAATAGTACGATATCCCCGGTACCGGAAAATCCTGAAACCCTGTACGCGAACTGGGGATGGCCCGAAGCGGCTGGGCATATGCAAGATCGGTGCTCGTCCTCATCGGCGTTGTGCTCCGGTAGATGATGAGTTCTCTGTCTTCTTTCGTGCTCTCGAAAGTCACAAGGATCGAATCTTTCTGTACCTGCGTATCTATTCCGGTAATCTGAGCGGCAAGCTCTTTTTCAGTTCCAAGATTTTCGAGGGTGACGCCGGATACGCTTTTGTTTCGAAAAGGAATAAAAAGATCGTAGAGATTGTTGTTTTGGTCTTTGATGAGTACGGCATAGAAATGAGGGCCCTTCGAATCGGGGTAGTCGATGAACGCTTCAGATCCTTGGGGCACTTCACCGACCTTAACGGCCTTATGGAAATTAGCCATTGTGATCTCTTCCGAATACCGATAAATGACACAGGTGCCGTTTATGTCTTTAGTGTCTTTCCACGTAAGTTTCACATTCCCTTCACCCGTCTTTACGCTAAGCCTGCTGACGAAAGGCGCTAACACTTCTCGTGACTCTTGCGCAAAGAGGGAAGAAGGGATTATTAAAATAATTATAAGAAACCAAAACCTCTTCATTATCACTATAATAATCGGCTTAGCCCGAGAAAGTCCATAGAAAAAAATAGGGTTTGACACTTCTTTTTGATATTTTTACACTATTGTTATGTTTGTGGCTGTAGTCTGCGATATAGGTAGTGAAGATAATAAAAATTCCGTAATTGAAATTTTAAAAATGTACGGGTTTAAACAAGTTGTTGAAAACCTTTTCGAGTCTACAAAGCTGAAAGAGGAGTCTTTGCTAAGAATGAAGAGGGATATTGATAAAAATACCGACTATTATGATAAGATACGGTTTTATCAGTACCCGGTAGATGACACGATGGTTATAACATTTTTGACCCAAAAAAAGTGGAAAAAATATATAATACAAAAATAAAAATATGGAGATCGTAATGAATACAGAATTGGAAACGAGAATAGAAGATCTAAAAGAGGAACTCAACGAAGTATGGAGGCGTCTTTGACCCCGAATTGTTAGAGCAGAAAATACAAGAATTGGAAGCGAGGACCGGAAAACCTGATTTTTGGGAGGACCGGGAAAATGCTGAAAAGATACTGCTGCAGCTGAATGATTTAAAAAAACGTTACGAACCGTGGAGAGAGCTGAAAAAGGAATTCGAAGATCTGGAAGGTCTGTATAATCTGGCGCGGGCGGAAAATGATGAATCGATTGACATCGAACTCCTCACTAATGTAGAAAAACAGGAGCAGGAATTCGAAAAACTGAGGGTCCTCGAAATGTTAGGCGACGAGCTTGATGTTCGGCCGGCTTTCTTGACCATTCATTCCGGCGCGGGCGGAACAGAAGCATGTGATTGGGTAAGCATGCTTCTACGGATGTATACGCGATGGGCGGAGGAGAAATCATATAAACTCGATATGATTGACCTTCTCGAGGCTGAAGGAGGCATAAAATCGGTAACCCTCGAAATTACGGGAAACTATGCGTACGGATATTTAAAAGGCGAGACCGGCATTCACCGGCTGGTTAGAATATCGCCTTTTGACAGCGGAGGGAGGCGCCACACCTCATTTGCCTCGGTTTACGCATCCCCGGTGGTGGACGATGAAATAGAGGTTGACATAAAGCCGGAAGAGATTAGGATTGATACCTACCGGGCACAAGGGGCGGGAGGACAGCATGTCAATAAAACAGACTCCGCGGTTCGCATTACCCATCTCGAAACCGGTATTGTTGTGCAGTGTCAGAACGAGCGGAGTCAGCATAAAAATAAAGCCACTGCGATGAAGGTCCTCAAATCGAAGTTATACGACTATTATAAGAAACAGCAGGACGCGGAACAGGAGAAAAAACTTGCAAATAAGAAGGACATTTCTTGGGGAAACCAAATCCGTTCCTATGTTTTTCATCCCTATAATATGGTAAAAGACCATCGGACCGATTTTGAAACCGGTAATGTACAGGGCGTAATGGACGGGAAGATCGATCCGTTTATTGAAGAATATTTAAAGTGGAATTGGGAGAAGAAGAGGTAAAACAGCCGAATGTACTCGTAGTCGATGATCTCTCGTTCATGCGCGGGCTTCTCCGCGATATCCTGATTAAAAATGGATTCGCGGTGATCGATGAGGCGGAAAACGGTCAGGTGGCGGTGGATAAATATATGCGGTGCCGTCCCGATCTTGTACTGCTTGATATCACCATGCCGGTTATGGACGGACTTACCGCCTTAAGCCGTATCATTCGTTTTGACGGAAGAGCGAGAGTCATCATCTGTTCTTCCTTAGGGCAGCAGAAGTATGTGATCAGGGCCATTCAGCTGGGAGCGAAGGATTTTGTGGTAAAACCGTTTACAGAGGAAAGAATTGTTTCAGCTCTTCAAAAAGCATTACTGCGCTAAAATATTTGTGTTTCTGCTCCTGTCCTCGGTAGGTCTCTATGCGGAAGAAACAGCCGCGATTACCGATGACAAGCCGCATTGGTCCGTCGGAGTTTCGAGATTTAAAGGAATCGACTTGGGCGAGGAAAATACATATTTGACCATGAATCTCCCTCACTTGATTTTAGAAAAAATTCAGTTATGTAAAGATCACCATCTCTCGCAGGGCGAAAAAGATGGATACCGGCGGAAACTGCTTGACAATTTAATAGATTCACGGGAGAAAGAATTACACACATTGATGAATGAGAGGGATAAAATATTTTTTTCACAAAACCGTTCCGAAAAAACTCTCCAAACCTATAACGAGAAGCTTAAGGAGATAAGAGACCAAATCGCTAAGCTTAAGAATTATCCTTTAGAAAATATAGAAGTTGAAGATAAAAAAACTGTGTCCGTTGTAAAAAAAGACAACAACGTCGCCCTCCTCGAAGAGATGGCTTTCTCCCCTGCATATATGGCACAAGCTAACGCCTTGGATATGTACATCTACGGTTCAATTGAAAAAATCGAAGATTATTTTTTTCTAAATGTCCATGTCTGGAACAACATATTGGGAGAACATCAGCTGGAGATTAAAGATGCCGCTTCCCGGACCGATATGCAAAAATTGGGCGAACGGGTCAGCGCTCAAATTATCCGAGCTGCAATCGGGAGTGATTGGGCCATGCTCTCCATCGAAGTTTCCGCGGAAGACGCGGATATCTACATTGACGGAGAGTATTGGGGTTCCGGGAGATTAAACGAAATTATTGTAGAGCCCGGTATGCATGTTATTGACATCATGGCAGAACAGTATGGGGACCGGAGAATAGAATACTATGTGCAAGAAACCAAAAAAAATAAGCTGTCTGTCGAGCTCGAAGAGAAGGACATTGATTCCGTGCAGATCGATTCATTTCCTTTCGGCGCGGATGTGTATGCCGATTCGAGATGGATCGGCAGAACTCCCGTATCAATTCCAAAAACCGGAAAACTGAAACGTATTTTTGTTAAAGCCCCCCTGTACAATACGGCAAAACTGACCCTTTCACCGGAAACCCCGGATGAAATATTTTTAAGGCTGTCGCCGTTTAAAATGGATACGGAAAAGTATATTGGGAAAAAACGTGACGAGTTTTACCGGGCAGCGGGACTTTTTGTTCTTACTTTCCCTTTGCCGTTTTTCCTTTACAGCATGTCGGAGGACTTTGCCGCGGGGTATGTTATCGCCTCACAAAACAACGATACGGATGGAATGAACAAAAATTTGAATAGGTCGGCAGTCGCCTATCACTCTTATATTGGTTCGTTGGTCATCGTTACCTCGATGCTGATTAATACGGTGGTAAACCTTGCTGAATATATTATCGCGGGAGAAAGCTGAATGCAGAAGAAATTGGGTGTACGGCTTAAAGAAATTTTTAGAAACAATAAAATCGATGAAACGACCTTTGAAGAGTTGGAAGATGCTTTAATCGAGGCGGATATAGGCGCCATGACCACAATGGAAATTGTCGATCAACTGCGGATACAGGCAAAAGAAAATAAAATCGGCGATTTTGCAGAATTAAAGGAAATGCTAAGCGATATTATTATGGATTACCTGCTCACCGAAAAAGTTGCCGCGGAAAAAGACGGGTTTACCGTTTTTCTCGTACTTGGCGTAAACGGGGTTGGAAAGACTACTACCATTGCGAAGCTTGGAAAATATTTTTCCGATGAACTGGGGAAAGAAAGGGTTTACTTCAGTGCGGCGGACACATTTAGGGCTGCAGCCATCGATCAATTGCAGCTTCACGGTGAACGCTTGGGAATTCCGGTCATAGCACAGGAACCGGGCGCGGATCCGGGAGCGGTTGTCTGGGACACCCTTGAGAGCGCGCGGGTTCGAAATGCTTCCGTTGTGATTGCAGATACTGCCGGACGGATGCATAATAAGGCTCATTTAGTGAAAGAGCTCCAGAAAATAGATAAAATAGTGAAGAACAGGGCCCCCGAAGCGGTATATAAAAGAGTACTAATCATTGATGCCACAACCGGGCAGAACGGTTTTCGGCAGGCTGAGCTGTTTAACGAAGCCGTCCCCGTCGACTATGCCGTACTTACAAAATATGACAGTTCGTCTAAGGGAGGAATCGCCGTTTCGATTTCAAAGCGACTGGGAATTCCTTTCGCGTTTTTGGGAGTCGGGGAGAAATATGAAGATCTTCATCCATTTTCTAAAGAAGAATATGTAAAAATTCTATTAGGGGAAGCATGAAAATTATTTATTTGCTGTTTATTATTTTTATTTTTAACAGTTTCCATGCAGCCGGGGATGAACTATTTTTTCGTTCCAACGAGCTTGGAATGCCCCTCGAAAAGATTATGGAATTTCAGCGCAACGATTTCCCGCATATTCTCGAAATACGCGAAAGCGATAACGGGCTTATAAAAATACTCTACGAAGAGGAAGAAGAAATAAAACGGTGGAAAATCGTTGAACGGGAAAGCGGTAAAAGGGTGTATGAGTACGTGCAAGGAGAAATAGAAACAATTGTCGATTATTATCCCGCCGGGAAGATCGACGTGATCGAATATTACGAAGAAGATGCAGTTACGGAAAGACACGAATATCGGTATGAGAATGAGGACCTTCGTTATATTCGCGTTGTTAATGCAGACGGAGAAGAACTTTACAGAAACCTTTATAAGAGAGACGATTCAGGGAGACTTATCAAGGTTGTACGGGAATATCCGGATAAAAATAGTTTTCTTTCTGTGTATACATTCGGAAGCAACGGTGTAGCCCGGGAGTGGCACGGGACGGCGGAAGCGGGAGTTATGGTTCGTTTCCGGGACGCAATACGGACCCTTTCGAAGGAAGAATGGAAGGGGTTGCAGCTTACCGAGGCGGAAGAGTTCGCATATGAAGAAGAATCCCTGAAAATGTCGGTATATAAAAATTATGATACCGGTGTAATCGAAAGCAGTTGGTATAACGAAGAAGGAAATAAAATACGGGCGCTCAAAAAAAAGGACTCGATTTTTTTAGAAGAAAACCTATTTGAGTACAATGAGAAAGAAGAGCTTATCCTTCAATATAAACGTACGCCGGATAAAAAGGAGAAATGGGAATTTTTTTATGACGAAAGAGGAGAACGGAGCGTAGAGTTATATTATAAAAAGGACCGACTGGTTTCAAAAAAAGAGTATATTTCCGAGGATGAGACCTACGAATATCTCTATCGAGAGGGTAATCCGTTTATAAAAATACATTATAAAAACGAACGGAAAGTCGGCGAGGAGCTTCTCATCGATGCTCCGCTGGACGCCCACTATTGAGGCTGATATGAAAAAAAACTGGCCCCTATTTGTAGCTTCACGATATTTTCAAGCAAAGAGACGTGATCGCGGTTTTGCGCCCGCAATTTTATCGGTAGCCGGCATTGCAGTCGGTGTGATGACCCTCGTTTCGGTACTCGCGGTCATGAACGGCTTCCAGGTCGGTTTCATTGAGGATATTTTAGAAATCAGTTCCTTCCATCTCCGAATAGAAACCAAAGAAAGTGCGGATTATAGGGAAACCGCGGAGGATCTGACCTCCCTTAAAGGTGTAAAATCAGCTCTCCCTTTTATGGAGACCCAGACGATGGTAAGCAGCGAAACTTCCGGGTTTGAACCGTGTCTGATTCGCGGCGTTCCTTCGTCAATCGGTTCCCTCGACCCCGGGCTTCTGCGGCAGCTCAATCTTATAAAGGGCGGCATATGGGAAGAGGGAAAACAGGGGATTCTCATCGGGCTGGAACTTGCAAACAATCTTGGTGTTACTGTCGGCGACACGGTCTCGCTGCTTACCCTCGCCGGAGTAGAGTTCAGCCGGGCCGATCCTAAAAACATTGTTTTTACCGTAACCGGCATTTTTAAAAGCGGTTATTATGAATTCGACCGGGGACTTGGTTTTATTCCCCTCGGGACCCTTCCCGAAATGGTTTCCGGCGGCAAAGGTCCGATAATCGGGGTCAAACTGGAAAACCGATTCAAAGACCGGCGCATCATCGAGAATGTAAAGTCCTCCTTTCCTTTTATCGAAGACAAAGAAATCACCTCATGGAGGGAATTCAACAGCTCTTTTTTCGGCGCACTGCGGATGGAAAAGCTTGCAATGATGGTTCTTATCGGCCTTATTTTTATCGTAGTCGGAGGGAATATTTATCATTCGCTCAAAAGGTCGGTTTTCGAAAAAATTGAGGATATTAGTTTATTGAAATCAATCGGCGCATCCACGAAATCGGTACAAAATATTTTTATTTTTGACGGTGTCTTGATTGGCTTCAGCGGCGGTGTAGGAGGGACCCTGTTGGGTTTATTGATTTCGTATAATATAAATACTGTTTTTCGGATTTTTGAAATCGTCTCAAACGGTATTCTTTCCGTTGTAAGGCGGATAGCAAGTCCGATTGTCGCGGCAGGACTGGAAGAAGTCTCGATTTTTTCACCGCGATATTATTACATGAGTGAAGTACCGGTGAAACTGCCTTTTCAGGAAGTGCTGCTCATCTGTATGTTTGCTATTGTTTCTGCGGTAGTGGCAGCCTTCGTAGCTTCGAGAAAAGTAACGAAGATTAAACCGAGCGAAGTTTTACGTTATGAGTGATACTATGATGAAAAATGATACAATTATTTCTATTTGTAATTTAAAAAAACAGTTCCGGACCGGGACGGAGCTCCTTACCGTTCTCGGCGGGGTAAACTTCGAGGTAAGGGACCCGAAAATTGTTTCTATTACCGGAGAGAGCGGTTCCGGGAAGAGTACTCTGCTCAATATTATAGGCGGCCTCGATTCCGCAACGGCCGGTTCCCTTCGGGTCGGCGGATATCAGGTCGATGCCTTGTCGGAAGACGGCTTGACGGAATTTCGAAAACATACGGTAGGATTTATTTTTCAGTTCCATTTTCTGCTCAAAGATTTCACTGCGCTTGAAAACGTGTTGCTGCCGGGCTACATGGCCGGAATGAGTAAAGCTGATGCGGAGGAAAGGGCCGATATGCTCCTTAAGCGTGTCTATCTCGAGGAACGCCTCTCTCACTATCCAAGCCAGCTTTCAGGCGGAGAAAGGCAGCGCGTTGCAGTGGCGCGGTCTATGATGAATGAACCTGAAATTATCCTCGCGGATGAGCCGACCGGCAATTTGGATGAAAATAACTCACGAAATGTGGAAGAAATTCTTTTTTCAATGGCCCATGAGGCGGGAAAAACCCTCATTCTCGTAACCCACGATAAAGAACTGGCTTCGAGGACTGACGCAGCCTATCATTTAAGCCGCGGAATTTTGGAGATGATATGATCTTTAAAACTCCTTTCTTTATATCTCTGCGGTATTTACGGGGAAAGGCATATAAAAACCAGACAAAACGGAGAATGGTCGGGGCGATTGCGGCTATCGCGATCAGTCTAATTCCGCTTCTTCTCGTGATGCAGGTGGCGGAAGGAATGATTGAGGGAATTACTAAACGGTATGTGGAAGTAGGAACATTCCATCTGCAGGTCCGTACCTATCTCGATACGGATGATGATACGATCGATCAAATTCTTGAAGGGGTGAGGGAAATAGAAGGCGTTACAACGGCATTTCCGGTAATCGAGGGAACTACGCTTCTTTACGCGGAGGGAGGAAAGGCAGGGACCGCGGTACGCGCGCTGCCGCCCGATATCATGGAAAGGGACCCGCAATTCGAGCGATATATAAACGTTTTAAAAGGAAAATTTTCCCTCGAAGAACCGGATGCGATAATAGTGAGCGAAGAAATTGCGGATTCCCTGGGAGTGGAACCCGGGGACCAAGTTAAAATCCTTACCGCAAAAACCATACCAGGACGGCCGATGATTTTACGCCCCTCAGCCAAGACGGTAAGCGGTATTTTTACCACCGGTTATCGGGAACTAGACGCGCTTACCGTTTTTATTCCGTTACAGGAGGGTAAAAAACTCTTCTCCGAAACCGGTTCAAGGTACATCGGCGTAAAAACCGGCGATCCTTATGCAAATTTACGGAGGATGGTATGGGATATTGAACAGAACCTCCCGAAAGGATGGTACGCCTATACCTGGTACGGACTCGAAGAATCGATGTACAAGTCATTGGAGACTACGCGCAATCTTCTCATTTTCATCATGGCGCTCATCCTTATCGTTGCCTCAGTCAACATTTCTTCGGCCATTGTAATGATCGTGATGGAACGAAAAAGGGAAATTGCTATCATGAAAAGCATCGGCGGGAGTCCGAAAATGATACGCCGGATATTTCTCTTTACCGGGCTTTGGATAGGATTTTTAGGGACGGTAGTCGGAATTGCGATAGGCATGGCGATAGTATTGAATATCAACGAGATCATACAAGCATTGGAAAAGACAATAAACGGCATGAGGCAGTTTTTCATGCAGTTAGGCAATGGTGACGGTACAATCGCCTTAGAAGGAAAAAAACTATTAAACCCGGATTACTATCTCGAGGAAATCCCGATTAATTTCACCTACGTGCAGCTTGCGCTGGTGTCCGGATTTTCCATGATTTTAACCTTGGCAGCCTCGTTTTTTCCATCCAGAAGGGCAGGACGCATGAAACCGCTTGACGTTCTGCGCCGTTACTGACATCTTTACTATACTTTTCTGCTATTTTTCATTACAATATACCTATGAAAGATAAATCGGAAAATCTGTGTGAGATATGCGGCAAAAACGAAGCCGTGATTCATGTACAGCAGATCATGGGAAGTGAAATTATCGAACTTCGTCTTTGCGAGGAGTGCGCGGAGAAAAAGGGCATTACCAGTGAGAATGCCGATCTAGATTTTTCTATTTCCGAACTTCTGACGGGTTTATTAAATGTGACCTCAGAAGTAAAGCATGAAAAAGATCATTCTTTCTGCACGAATTGCGGTATGACATATAAGGAATTTCAAAAAGAGGGAAAACTAGGTTGTCCCGAATGCGCTCAGGTGTTTAGAAAAGATATATACGCAATTCTGGAAAGTGTTTCGGGTACCCATCAGCACATCGGCAGATACCCGAAAAAACTGCGGGAATTTAAAAAACTCCTCATTGATAAAACCGAAATGAAGCAAAAGCTTCAGGCAGCCATAAAAAATGAGGATTATGAGGCGGCAGCGATAATTCGTGACAAGATCCACAATTTAGAACAGGCCTCGGAGGGTCTCGGTGACTGACAGAAATATTGACACATTGACGGTACCCTGGTATGCGGAAAGCGGGCCGGAAAACGACTGTGTTATTTCATCCCGTATCAGGTTTTCCAGGAACTTAGCCGGATATTTGTTCAACGACAGACTTCAGGAATCGGATTCGCAGACAATCCAAGAAGAGATTTCCGAAGCGTTTACTGCGGGGGAGGAAGCAAAATCCTATTGGGCGGTGCGGGTCGGCGATATAACCCAGCTCGACCGAAGAATGCTCATGGAAAGGAATATAATTCCGCAGGAGTATACCCTCGAAAAACAGCGAAGGCTTTTCCTCCACCGGGAAAAAAACATTTTCGGTGTTGTCCACCATGTCGACCACCTGAGGCTTATGACGTTTAAGGGAGGATTAAACCTCAATCGTGCCTTCGAAGACCTCCAGTTTCAAGATCAGGTACTCGAAGAAAATCTGGATTACGCGGTATCACTCGATTTGGGATATTTAAATACGGAAGTGCAGAATTTGGGCACCGGTATGAAAGTTTCTACGATGCTGCATCTTCCCGCCCTGGCTGAAGCCGGATTGGTGGAAAAGGCATGTAAAGCGATTGTACAGATCGGCCTGGGAGTTAAAGGATTCTGGGGGGACGATACCCACTCTCTCGGTGATATGTATCAGATTGCGAATACCGTTTCTTTTGGATTAAATGAAAGAGATTTATTGGAAAAGCTTGAAAATGTAACCTATCAGATAGTAAATTATGAGAGAAGGGTACGTGAGGAGCTGGTTGAAAAGAGGCGTATCGAGCTCGAGGATAAAGTCTTTCGGTCCTACGGAGTTTTGACAAACTGCCGTACACTTGCCGCTAAGGAGGGAATCGAGCACCTGCTCAACCTCAGACTTGGCATCGTACTCGGGTGGATCTCTTTTCCTCTGGAACAGGCAACAGAGCTTCTCTTTGAATGCCAGGCAGCCCATATGCAGAAGTACATGGAAAGAGAAAAAGTGGAGATGAGTTCCAAAATGATTGATGTTTACCGGGCCGAAAGGATAAGAAAAACTTTAACTAATATAGAAGGATAGAAGGATACATATATGTTCAAAGGATTAACACAAAGAGCACAAAAAATATTAACCATAACAGCTCAGGAAGAGGCCAAGCGTTTCCATTCGGACCAGCTTCTTCCGGAACATATCATAATCGCAATACTCAAGGACGGGGAAGGATTAGGATACAAAGTTTTACAGAAGCTGAACATTGATCCCGTGCAACTGCAGATAGAAATCGAAGAAAACATTCCAAAGAAAAAAGGCGGTTTTATTTTAGGTGATGTACCGCCTTCAAAACGGGGGAAGCGAATACTCGAGGGGTCTGCGGAAGAAGCGAGAAATTTGGGGCATGAATATATTGGGACCGAGCACCTGCTGCTGGCAGCAGCGAGAGAGACGGGGGGAAGCTTCGAGCGGGCATTGAATAAATACGGAGTAAGCGTGGACGGTCTGCGGGAAGCAATTATCGAAATGAGCGGTACCGGAAGAGAAAGAAAAAAGATAAATCCGATGCAGCAGCAACAGCAGAAAAGAAAAACGACACAAAACGTAAAAAAGTCGACGCCGACCCTTGATGATTTTTCCAGGGATTTGACAGATTATGCCCGTGAAAATAAGCTGGATCCGGTCATAGGCCGGGAAAAGGAAATCCAGCGGGTCGTCCAGATATTAGCGCGGAGAACGAAAAACAATCCTGTGCTGATTGGAGAACCGGGAGTCGGGAAAACCGCAATTGCCGAAGGTTTGGCACAGCGCATAACAGATGGAAACGTACCTGAAATACTTATCGGGAAACGGGTGGTCACTTTGGATTTGGCATCTCTTATTGCCGGCACAAAATACCGGGGCGAGTTCGAAGAACGGCTCAAACGGGTTATGAAGGAGATCATCACCGTACAGAATGTAATACTTTTCATTGACGAGCTCCATACGATAATAGGAGCCGGTGGAGCGGAAGGTGCTATCGATGCATCAAATATGCTCAAACCGGCACTCTCGAGAGGGGAACTGCAATGTATCGGCGCAACTACGTTGAATGAGTACAAGAAATATGTAGAAAAGGATGCGGCCCTCGAACGCCGGTTTCAGGCCATCTATGTCGACCAGCCGTCGTCCATGCAAACCGTAGAAATATTAAACGGAATCAAATCACGGTACGAGGAGCACCATAACGTTACCTACACGACGGAAGCTGTGAAGAGCGCGGTATATCTCTCTTACCGTTATATCACCGAGCGGTTCCTGCCTGACAAGGCTATTGACCTGCTCGATGAAGCAGGATCGAGAAAGCGGATCCAAAACAGCGTCCGCCCGAAAAAACTTGCTGAACTGGAACAGGAAATAGAAGATCTTACCGCGGAAAAAATATCTCTGGTAAACAACCAGAACTATGAAAAAGCCGCTGCCGTCCGCGACACGGTAAGACAGCTTAAGCAAAAAGTCGAAGAGATGAAAAAAAACTGGCAACAGACCCTGAAAAGCGAGAAAAATATTGTCGAAGAGCAGGACATTCAGACGGTAATCTCCGATATAACAGGTATTCCTCTCGCGAGGATCGTTCAGACCGAGAGCGAAAAACTCTTAAAAATCGAGGATGAACTGCATAAAACGGTCATCGGGCAGAACGAATCCATCGAGGTTGTGGCATCCGCAATCCGGCGTTCGAGGACGGGGCTCAGTTCTCCCAAACGGCCACTCGGTTCGTTCATCTTTCTCGGCCCCACAGGGGTCGGCAAATCTCTTCTCGCAAAGACACTTGCGCAATTTCTTTTCGGCAATGAAGACGCCCTGGTAAGGCTCGATATGTCGGACTTTATGGAAAAACACAATGTTTCCCGTTTAGTCGGAGCGCCCCCCGGATACATCGGCTATGAAGAAGGCGGGCTTCTTACCGAGAAGATTCGAAGAAGACCATACAGTGTTATTCTTCTCGATGAAATCGAAAAGGCCCACCCTGACGTGTTCAACCTTTTGCTGCAGATTTTCGAAGAAGGTGAACTCCAGGACAACCTTGGGCATAAAGTTTCCTTTCGCAATACCGTTCTGATCATGACCTCGAACGTAGGGGCCAGAGAAATTTCCCGTGACTCTTCACTGGGGTTCCAGGCAAATGAAGGACTTATTCCCTACAGCGAAATAAAGAACTCCGCCATGAGCGAGCTCAAACGGTTTTTCAGACCTGAATTTTTAAATAGAGTGGATGAGATCGTGGTCTTCCACAGCCTTACCCGGGAAGAGATAAACAGCATTTTCGATATTATGTTCGAGGAAGTTTCGGAACGGCTCGAAGAGAGAAAGATACATCTCGAGATTACCCCGAAGGCCAAGGCGTATCTTATCGACAAGGGGTACGATGTAAAATTCGGCGCCAGACCAATGCGCAGGGTCATTCAAAAGGAGATCGAAGACCAGCTTTCAATGGAAATACTCAAGAATCGGTTCAAGGAAGGAGACACGATAACCGTAGGGATCAAAGGGGATAAGATAAATTTCAGACTCAAGAAAAAAGAAAAAAAACCTCTCCCTGTAGAAACCGCCGGGTAAACCGGACAGGCTGAATTCGAAACGGGAATCGGCGCATGAATCTGGAAACTTTTATACTTGGATGCGGCGGCATGATGCCGTTACCGAAGAGACATTTAACCTCCCTTTTGCTTAGACGGGAGGGAGAACTTTTCTTGTTCGACTGCGGCGAAGGCACCCAGGTCTCCTTAAGAAAACTAAACCTGAAATGGAAAAAAATTTCGGCAATTTTTATTTCCCATACTCATGCAGACCACGTAACCGGACTGCCCGGTATTATGATGCTCTCATCCCAAGTTGACCGGGAAGAGCCTCTCTATATTGTCGGACCCCCGAAGACAAAAGAGTATGTTCAAATGAGCATGAAGGTGCTCGATATGTACATTAATTATGAAGTAAAGGTGATTGAAATCGAAGGGGGCGAAGCGGTTTATTCTTCGAAAGATTTCTCCGTGCGTTCATTTCACTTAAAGCACTCAAAACCGTGCGTGGGCTATGTATTTGAAGAAAATGACAGACCGGGCGTTTTTTTCCCTGAAAAAGCGCAGCGTATGGGAATACCGAGGGGGCCGCTCTGGTCGAAGCTGCAGTCAGGGGAAACTGTTTCCCTCGCCGACGGAAGGACCGTTGATTCGAAAGAGGTGATGGGTCCGCCGAGGAAAGGCAGGAAGGTGAGTTACGTCACCGATACTCTTCCGGTTCCGGGTATAGAAGCTCATGTAAGGGAATCTGATCTTTTAATCTGCGAAGGGATGTTTACGGAAGATTTAGAAGAGAGCGCGAAGGAAAAAAAGCATTTGACCGCGGTACAGGCCGCACGTATTGCAAAAAGCGGCAATGTTAATAAAATGGGACTGATACATTTCAGCCCGAGGTATACGGAATATGATTTAAAAAAATTGTTGAAAGAGGCAAAAACGATATTTCCCCCCACATTTCTTACTCGGGACGGACAAATCATACCGATTCCCTATCAAGACTAATCACGAGAGGAGTTACAAATGATTTCCGTAAATGAGGTTGCGAAAAGCTACGGTGAAACACAGGCGGTTTGGGACGTTACTTTCGAAATAGGAAAAGGAGAGATTGTCGGCCTTCTCGGCCCGAACGGGGCGGGTAAAACAACTCTTATGAAAATCCTCACCTGTTATCATTTTCCGGATTTTGGGTCCGTAGAGATCGGTTCCTGGAATATTTACGATAATTCGGATGACATTAAAAACATTCTCGGCTATCTTCCGGAAAACGCACCTGTATATTCCGATCTCAATGTTGATGAATACCTCGATTTTATTTCCGATGCAAGAAAAATAGAAAAACGAGCAAAATCACGTATGCGGGAGCGTGCAATTGATATCTGCGGCTTAAAAGATGTGGTCTATAAACCGATCGATCAACTTTCAAAAGGATATATTCAACGCGTGGGGCTCGCCCAGGCTATTATCCATGATCCGGATATCCTTATTTTGGACGAGCCTACAAACGGTCTCGATCCGAACCAGATTGTCGAAATACGAAAACTGATAACCGAATTGGGAAAAGAGAAAACGGTCATTCTCTCTACTCATATTCTGCGCGAGGTGGAGGCGGTGTGTAAGCGAGTCATGATTATGAACAAAGGAAGTATTATCGCATCCGGAACACCGGAGGAGATAAGCGGCCAATTGAAAGGGGGAACGCAGATGCAGCTTAGCGTGTTGGGAAGTACGGCCGAAAGATTCGGACAGGCCCTCGATAATTGCCCGGAAGTGGAGCGGGTGCTTTCCCAAAACCAAAAGGAAAACGGGCGGGAATTCCAAATTACCGTGCGGGAAAAGGACCGGGCAAGTGAAGCGGTATTCGATCTTGCCGTAGAAAATCAGGTAAAGCTGGTTGAAATAAAAGCCCTCGAAATGAGCCTTGAAGATATTTTTATTCAATTAACCGGAAAGGAGGAGCATGAAAATGAGTAACGTCGGTGCGGTAATAAAAAAGGAAATGCGGTCATATCTCAACTCGCCGATCGCGTACGTTGCAGCGTTGTTTTTTCTGCTGGTCTGTGCAATTTGGTTTTTCTTTGTACAGCAGTTTTTAGCCGGTAATTTTGCTTCTATGCGCGGTTATTTTTCAATTGTTCCGATTATCTTCATTGTCCTTATTCCGGCGTTGACCATGCGCATTTGGGCTGAAGAGAGGAAACTCAAAACTGATGAGATCCTGCTCACCCTGCCTATGCGGGATTGGCAGATTGTAATCGGGAAATATCTTTCGGTTTTAATCCTGGTCGTTGTCGTCATGGTCCTTACTATTCCGATTCCCCTAACCCTAAACGCCCTTGGAGATTTCGAAGCAGGGGAAATTGTCGGGGAGTATCTCGGGACGATTCTTCTTGGAAGTGCGGGTATCGCTATCGGGCAATTTATTTCTTCGGTTTCGAAAAACCAAATTTCCGCGTTTATTTTCAGTGTTCTCGCTCTGGTATTTATTACCCTGATCGGGAGGCTAAATGTCTTGCTGGAATTGCCGTCATGGACCGCTAAGGTGGTGAATTATTTGGCCATGGATTACCACTTTGAAAGTTTTAAAAAAGGTCTTATCGATTCGAGGGATATAGCTTACTTTTTTATTTTGACTGCATTTTTTCTCTTTTTAAATATGAAAGTGCTTGTATTCAGGAAATGGAAATAAAGGGGAGATGATGATGCTGCGAAAACGATTCGAAATTATTTCTACAGTTATACTTGTTGCAATTTTTATATTTGCCGCGATGAATGCGATTCGGTTCTTTTTTAGAATCGATATTACGGAAAATCGCGTATATACAATTTCAGGGGTATCGAAAAAGCTTTTTACCGAAATACCTGAGCATGTTCAAATCACCTATTTCCGTTCTAAAAAATTAGATAGATTGTCCTCCGCCCCGCGGCAAGTAGAAGACCTTCTTTATGAATATGCCGCCCATTCTAGGGGGAAAATTTCGGTAAAAATGGTGGACCCCGCGGCGGAAGGTGCTGAACAGGATGCACAAAGGTATGGAGTCGCTCCTCAGCAAGTCGAGGTGGTCGAACGAAACGAGCGGTCTGTAGCCTTAATCTATTCCGGTATCGTTATCGAATACCTTGACCGGTTTGAGACCATACCGTTAGTAGTTAGAACGGATACGTTGGAATATGAATTAACAACGAAAATACGCTCCTTAGTCAGGGACGAGTCGAGGAGTCTTGGTATCATCGTCGGAGATTCAAACCGGCAGCTGGAAAGAGATTACTCAATGGTATTATCGGGACTGCAGGAACATTTCGAAGTCCGGCCGCTCATGCTTGGTGAGCCCATTCCTGAGGACCTCTCTGCTTTATTTGTTCTTGGAAACAAGGATATTAGTGTGGAAAATTTAACGCACATCGACACCTATATTATGAACGGCGGAAGTGCTTGTTTTTTCGCAGAATCGGTCTATATCGATCTGCAGGCAAATCTGCAGGCTTTTCCGATTGAGGACGCCCCGATGCTCGAGATGTTGAAAGCATACGGAGTGGGGCTGGGAAGTTCGATTGTTCTGGATGAATTTGCCCGGGAATTCCGGGTCCCCACCAATTTTTTAGGCAACGTTGCCTGGCAGGTAATCGGAAAGTACCCGGAATGGATTATGGTTCTTGAAGAAAACGTCGCAAAGGACAACCCGATTACCGCGCGGTTCGGAGGTCTCGATCTCCTCTGGGCGAACCCCCTTTTTATCGACCCGCCGGAAACAGTTGAAGGTGAGGCATTGATACAGACATCGGAAGAAGGCTGGCTCATGAAAGAAAATTTCAACACGAACCCTTATCAATCACAAATGTTTGCCATGTCCAAGGGAGAGACCAGGGGCCAATATGTGCTCGGGGCCCTTCTCACCGGTGAGTTTCCCAGTTTTTTTGGAGAGGGCAGGAGCGAAGAGACCCGGATGATCGTTATCGGTGACGCGGATTTTGCGTCTAATATTCTGCAGTATTCAGACAGTATGTATAATATAAACTTCGCACAGAATGTGGCGGAATGGCTTACCAATGACGACGATCTTCTCGATATTCGAACTCGTTCCACACGGGATATCCGTCTGAATAAGATCAGAGATCCGGAGGCGAAGAGAAGGGCTTTTCTCTTTTCTGTAATCATTAATGTTGTTATCATCCCGCTGATCGTAATTCTATACGGTGTGCGAAGATTCAGCCTGAGGCGTAAGAAACAGCGGATCATGGAGGAATAAAATGGATTACCGAAGAAAGCGAATCATCGTATTAAGTGTTATTCTCGGCGTATTGGCCGTTATTTTTGTTTTCGGAAATATCTTCAGCAGGACAAGGGCCTATGCCGGGCGATATGAAGCAGCCCTCGTTCCGAATTTTGATCCGAAAGAAGTTTACAGTTATGTACTATTCGGAGGCGATAAACAGATAAAAATGATACGTGATGTGGAAAAGGGATGGTTTATCCGAAAGGGGAATGAGTTGTTTCCCGCGGATGAAAAAAAGGTCAATAATTTCGCGGAAAAACTGCAAAATGCATCAACCGTGCGGCTTGTCACGGAGAAAGAGGAGCATTACGCGGAACTCGGCTTAGAGGAAGGTAACAAAGGAATCGAACTGTACGATGCCGACGGCGAATTGGTTCACGCAATCCTTATCGGTACACTCGGAGGCTCCCCTCAGGGAAGCGAGGAATATGTCAAACTGGGAAAAGGCAATCAAGTTTATGTAATCAAGAATAGCCTTGATTTTTATATTTCCCAAGATTCATCCTACTGGGCTGATTTGAATATTTTTAAAGATTTTTTTAGAGCGGAAGAGATATCGGAGGTTCAACTAATTGCACGGCAAATGAAACTCGATACCGAGTCCGGAAGTATCACCCTCGATTATTCGATTGCGCTCTTAGGCGAAGAGAGCGGGCAGCGATGGGTCCTTAAGGATGATCCTGAAATACCGCTGCTTCAGAGCGAAACAGAAGCCATTGTAAACTCATTGGCTTCGCTTCGCGGAGGCAGTTTTGTGCCGAACGAAGAGCTGCCGGGCGATGTATTTGCGAACCCGACGGCGTTGATCACAATAGGAACGAATGACAAGCGCAAGTACGAACTCATGGTCGGAAACAAGCATGAGGAGAATTCTTACTATGTGAAAGGAGATTCCTCACCCTATATTTACAGTGTAAAAAATTGGGCTTTGGAAAAAATCCTGAAAGAGAAGAAGGACCTTTTCGCGAGAGAAAGGGCGAGAGAAAGCGCATCGGCGGAATAGTCTTACAAGTTCGAGGCAATAAACTGTCTGTACTTTTCCGGGTCTGATCGAAAAGCAATGATTGGGGTTTGAGGATCGGACATTGCCTTACTTAAAGCGCGTGAGGCCTCCGCAATAAGCCTTGTTCCGTTGATAAGACGGCCGTTTCTCGAGCTTAAACCGGAAGCAAGTTTACACTCTGTTGTCTTCGATGCACAGGTTTCCTTGTAGAATTTCTCCACTTCTCTGATTGCAGGATCGAGCTCAGTATTCGGCAGAATGACTGCATATCCGTCATCTCTGTACTCAAAAAGCATATCCTGGAAGGTGAAGTGTTTTAACAGTAGCTGCGCTACGGAACGATATTTATTCGAATCCTTTCGAAACTGAGGGTCTTCGAGAAGGACAAGAACGAGGTCCTGATCGTATGATGCAGCCCTGCGGAGTTCAAAGCTGAGTCTGCTTTCCAAATACTGTTCCCACCCAAGGCCGGTTTTGGATGAAAACAGGCCTTTTGCCTTTTCGTTCGATGACGAAGGTTGTTCGGCTGGGGAAGCCTGCTCATTTTGTATAGGCTCGATATGGGAACCGGGCAGTTTAGAAGGCTGTTGAGGAAATGAGTCTTTACGGCTTCTCTTCGAAGTCTCCGCCGCCTGTTTAGGGGGAGTGATTGCAAGAAATACAATGATAATAAGAAAGAGTGCAGAAATCGCGATTATACTGTCACGAAGAATAACAAAGAACTTCTCCCGGCCCATAATTGTGTGGACCGCCGCAATATAAACTCCCTCTCTAGTGGGTATTGTGACCGGGGAGGATTCAACATGCTCAAAAAACGTACGTACGGTAAATATTGGCGCCCCTATCCAATCCTCCTCCGATTCCGGATTAAATGCAATGGTTTCGGAATTTCTTGCGTATACATACTCGGCGCCTTCCGCAGTATAAACAACGAGTCCCGTAATCGAGGGATGATCCGAGAAAAAAGACTTCATACGACGAATGAAGTAAGGATTAGTAAAACTTCCCCGGGCAAGGTATGAGGACGCTACCGTTGAAGAAAGCTCTTTAAAAGATTCTTCAGTTTTATCGAAATTAGCGGAACGCACAAGGTATACGCGGAGAGAAAATGCTGCAATAATTCCAACCAGAGCAGCGAGCCCGATTATGGTAAAAAGAAGCGTAATTTTTCTGCTCATGACTTTATTATACGGAAAAAATTGTAAATTGGAATAGTTTTTTTTATTTTTTAAGAGGAGGTTAATATGAAAACAAGGCAACGTACATTACCTGCAGGATGGTATCCGACCGAAGAAGTGGAGACAATCAGACAGTTCAAAGAGTGGGAAACGGAGTATAATATCGAACAAAATGCGGTATCCGTTGTTGTGCCGCATGCAGGATGGTTTTTTTCCGGAAAACTTGCTTTCGGTGCAATATCTTCCTTAAGAAGGGATTGCTCGACGGTTGTCGTAATCGGCGGTCATATGGCGCCGAAAAGCGGCATTTTAGCAGCGCCGGAAGAGGGATATGAAACGCCTTTCGGTGTTCTCCAGGCCGACTTGATGCTCCTTGATAAACTGCGTAATCATCTATCTATCGGAGAAGACCAATTTGCCGATAATACGGTAGAAATCCAGCTTCCGATCGTAGCTTATCGAATGAAGGGGAAACGAGTTTTGTATATGCGGGTTTCTCCTTCTGAAGAGGCGGTAACCTTAGGTGAAAAACTTGGACAACTGCATCAATCCGGCGAGGTGGATATGACGGTAATCGGTTCCACCGACCTTACCCATTATGGGCCATCGTACGGATTTACACCAAAAGGGGTAGGTGCAAAAGCGCGGCAGTGGGTTGAAGAGGTAAACGATAAAAAAATCATAGATGCGATGGTGGAGATGGATAGTGAAAAAATATTAAAAGCGGGTAATAGTGAAAAGGCCGCCTGTTCCGCCGGCGCAGCTGCTGCAGCTGCGGCTTTTGCGCGGCAACTCGGCGTCACAAGGGGATCCCTCCTTGACTATTACACCAGTGCATCGATACATCCCGGGGATTCGATGGTCGGTTACGCGGGAATTGTTTATAGGCAATGATTTTTTATATAGTGTTGAATAACAAGCCTGCTCCACTCTTTTACTCGTTTTAGAATCTTTCTGCTGTCCAAATCTTTCTTTTGGTTTTCTCTTCTGATCGCGGCAGCTGCAGGGAGAAGGGTTATCCATAGATCGCGTTCGTGGGGGTCGAGGTTTGAAAAATAGGCGGAGAATGGTTCTTTTGCAGGGATTTTAAGTTTCCTCAAACCCTCATCATAATCCTGGAGGAATTGATTCCAGCCTTTGGACGATGCCCCGGCAGAAAAGATTCTGCTCATCGGCTCCCGACGGGGTACAATTGTTACCGGCGGAATATTGAGGGGAACACCCTTGCCGAGTACGGGAATTATCCTGGACGAGAGGCCCGCGCAGGAATTTTCCAGCCGCTTTTTGTAACTGATCATCGGTTTCGTTGTATACCGGATCATCTCACCGCTTTTTTCCTTATGCATATTCACGTTTCGCATCAGGAAATGAATAAAAGAGCTTTCTAATGGTCTGAATCGTGACGCATTGGACTGAAAAAAGGGATATAAGTAGGTACCGCGGGCATATGATTTTCCTTCCGGGTAGGAGAAATCAGTCCCGAACAAATAAATTTCTTTTGCGCCGAGGGTCGCCGCGAGAGACACTGCGGCATGACTCACATTACCGCCGGAAATATCGATATAAGGAAACTGTCTCCAGTGAGAATTGACGTATAGAGAAAAAGGGTGACCGCTGGTAAAGAAAAAAATCTTATCTGTTATACGGGTAAGAGTGGGAGGCGACGCGAGGTCGAGTACGAGGGGAATATTTTTCGGATATCCCGAAAGAAAATGATGGTAAGTAATATGTTGGCAGTCGATTGAGATAACAATATCCGGTAAAATTCCGAAGCGCAAAAGGGAAGGCAGTGAGGTATCGGTGGCAATGAGAAAATAAGATTTGGTTTGGAGTTCCTTGATTTCTGTTATTTGACTTTCTAAAGACGGACCGGCTCCGGTAACTAAAGCTTTTTTTATCGGCCGAAGGGTACAGGTGCTTGTTTCCGCGGCTTTTAAATTGGCAATGGTATTGGAGAACCATTTTTTACCAAAATGGGCCTGAACGGTATAATCATCAGACAATTCTCCGATACAGTCTTTAATCGAAAGGAGAACATCATTAAAATAGGATGACTCCATTTCATACCTCGATCTAAGCGTAATCGTTTGAAGATTCCCATTGATCGCGGGATAATAATTGCTAAGAATAAAATGTTTAATTTTTTCCGGAGTATCGTTTATTAGTAGATTTACCTTCGGGTTGAGCAAGATGTCCTGATAGCTGATTTGAAGAAACAGTTTTTTACAAAGCGACAGGTCTTGTTCAATGATTAGTATATAAGAAATTTCCTCCGAAATAAGGAGAGGAAGAATGTGATATCCGGCTCCGAGGCCGAGCACGACAAAATATCCTGATTTTCGATATGCATCCGCGATACGTTCTCCTTCACGAACAGGATCAACGAGAGAGTGAAGAGAGCGTTTGTGTCCGACGGAGTGAACAATCGGGACCGGATGACCGGTTTTCGAATAGCCGATTTCAACTGAACTCCGGACTGTTGACTGGGCTATGGCTTGGGTTGCGTTTGCGTTTTTTGAACTTAAGGCGAGAAGATTCCTTTGGAGAAGTGTATCGCTGTCCATTATTCGCACCAGCCGAGGAGTTTATGCAGAAAATCAAGGGTCTCATTATTTAGGTCGCGGGCAAGTCGATCGGCAGTATTCGTATCGCCAAGGCGGTATAATTTTTTAATCTTTTTCAGTAAAAGCGGATTACTAAATCGAAGAAGGGCGAAGAGAAAGGGGTCATTACAGAATTCTTCATAAGAAGATATTTTATTTTTATTCAGGAAGTTTTGAATGGCCATAATCCATTTTTCAATAAGAAAAATAAGCTGTTTTTGTTTTTCGCTCTTAGTGATAGTAAATTTAAAACAATTCTGTTTTTCCGTCTCATAGTTCGAACCAAGGAATAATTTCTCGGCACTCTTTCCGGTGAGCGGAATCATCCCCTTGACGGGCACTTCTGAAGGGTTAAAACGATATACAGGAATTGGTAGATTTGGGACCCGATAATTAAACCAGGCTGCAAAGGTTGAAAAGGCTTTCGAAGTAGCTTTGAAGGTAATATACCGTGAAAACAAAGAGGAATTGAAAGGAACGAAACGGTTGGTTTTGGAAAGAAAATCCGTGTAGAATGGATGAGGGCGGGCGTGGGAGAGAATATCTCGATAGCTGAAATCCAAACCCGCGAAAATAATGCAGGGCGGCTTTTTTGCCAATATAAGGTCAAAAGCTGTTCCCGCGACCGTTCCATTTGATGGAATGAAACAAGGATTTTCGACAATGGAACGAAGGAAAACGGCTTCATACGCGTCATTAGAACCGAAAATATGGACCGGAAAATGGGAAAGTCCGGAATCAAAGTATGACGTTATGGATTTTGCTATTAACGGCATACTCGTCGAGATTTTTAGAACCTGCTCATTGTGATAAGACGAATAGTATCCGGCATCTGTTGTAACTACTAAATCAATATGGATACCATATTCATTTAAAAATTCAACAGAAGAGGGCAGGGCGGCAATAAATAATTTTTCTTCATATTTTTCAATAAGAGGAAGGGACTCTTCGAGCGTTGGACCTGAAGCGGTGATAAGGACAGGTTTTTTTATGGAAAAATTCGTTATCACTTTCTGATGAAAAAGATAATTTTTAATACTGTTTTTTATCCATTGTCTGCCAAAATGACCGGCGGTCAGGAAGCCGGCGTAAAGTTGTTCTACAAAATTTTTTACAACTTTATTTACCATCACCGAAATTTTCGGAAAGATATTTGCACTAGGCGGCCATTCGATAACGGCTAATCCTTCTAAATCAAATTCATTAATATGAGCATATAGAAAATTGGATAAGTTTTTTTCATCAGTATAAAATGTAGCTGCAGTAGAATTATCGTGATCGAGGGTATAAAAGTCCCTATAATAGTATATAGAAATAATTTTTACTGAAGAGTAGCGTTTTCTAATAAGCTTAGAAATATAATTCAACGCAGGCCCGAGAAGTAAGACAGTCGTCGGGGGAGAAGCAAGTCGTGTGTGAACAAATCGTTCCGCCTCTTTTTCAGGATCATACGGTGAATGTAAATTTTTATTGTATAACGAAGCAGATTGTAAGCCGCTTCTTGATAAAAACGTTGCGATCATATTTATTGAAAAATAAGTTTAATAATCTCATCCGGCCGGGAAGCATCATCAGGATACGTGATGATATTGTAGGTATCGAATTGGAAGTTTTTTAAAGAAGAATATAGTCGACGCAGCGCCATGGTAATTTGATGTATAAATAATTTTTCATTAATATGATACCGGCCCGACAAAATTATTAAAAGTTTATGAGGATCAACAAAAAAGATTTTATCGTTTTCAGGCATCATCGAAGTAACAACCTGAAGTATATCCTCCTGAATACGATACTGATCGATGTTTTCAAGCTCACTCCGCACAGTATTCAGCAATTTTTGAAAATTAAATACCAAAAAGTAAACTTGTGAGCCATCATGTTGTGCCTGTTCGGTGAGTGAAGTAATTTGTTGAAGGATCAAATTTTTAGGTTTGACTTCCGATTGAGAAAGTTTATTTAATTTTTCTTCTCGTGAATGATAAATAATTTTAGAAATGGTAGAAAAAACATTCTTAAAGGGCTCAAAAAAGGATTCATCAGCTTTTAAGAGTACGGGAGATGAAGTTACCAGCAGAATTCCTATAATTACATTACGATAAATGAACGGCAGAAGATAAGTTTTTTCTAAGAGTGAATACTCCCGCATAGAAAAATAAGGACGAAGGGTGTCGATTTCTTCATGTTCAAGTATTTTCGGATGGAGATTTTTTTCAGGGAACAGCTTTTCCGCGGCATCATACGGAAGCCGTAGTCGGCTTCTAGTCGTTTTATCGTAGCCTTTGTGGGCCCAGCCGATGAACTGCTCTTCACGGTGGTTTAGCAGAAGCAAGGCGCCTTTTTCTATGGAAAAAACCGTGCGGATTATATTAAACAACTCCACAGGAGCTTGAAGATCCGCCTGTGTATCATGAATACAATTTAAAAGGGAGGAGAGAGCTTCGGAAGGGTTGAAATGTGTTAATGACTCGTCATTTTGCGTATTTTTATCGTTCAAGCCTTCGTCATCAGTGACATCTTTTAAATCGAGCCAGGCTGCGGCCGAGAGGCCGTTTTCTTCTCCGGAACTACTCTTTTTTTTTTGGTTGCGGTTTATAGTATTTTCCGTGAAGATTTGAGAAGGCTTTCTTCGCTCTTTGATCCTGGAAGCATGCATTAGGAGGCTTCCCTGTTCGCTAAAAGAAAGCGCTTTGTCTAATAATCCCATTATCCTTTTAATCCCAGTTCTTCAAAAAGCTTTTTATAAACTTCAAAATGCTCAGATTGAGCGAACTCACGGATTTTTTCTTCAGGCAGAGATTCAAGAAGATGGTCCATGTAGCTGAGGACGGATTTTATTTCGGTTTTCAGTTCTTCAGGAATCGCGGCCTCAACATCGGTGTGAGGAGGCGGGGTGAGCTCCCTTTCGTCCGTACCCGGTTCTGGTTCTTCCAAGGGTTCTTCCGGTCCAGCCTCTTCCATGGGAACTTCGAGTTCCGGTTCCTCGAACATTGGTTCCGGCGCTTCCTCTTCTTCAGGGGGCGCTTCGAGTTCGATTTCTTCGGTTTCCTCGGCTGATGGTTCCTCCGTTAACGGTTCCTCGAAAGGTTCTTCCGGACCGGCCTCTTCCATAGTCGGTTCGATTTCGAGCTCTTCTTCTTCCAAAGAAGTTTCTGGTGTTTCTATTTCTCCTTCCTCAATTTCGAGTTGAATCTCTTCACCGCCGAGAGAAGGTATTTCCTCTTCCTCCGGCCCTTCTTCTGGTTCTCCAAGTTCAATTTCAGGCTGTTCCAGTTCGATCGTTTGTCCTTCTGCCTCAAGACCCTCTTCTTCTTCAGCAATTTCAAAATCGACGGCTTCTTCTTCACCTGAGGGAACCGGGAACTCGGATGCGAGGGCTTCCTCATGTTCCGCTATTACATCCAGCTCGTCTTCATCTTCTTCAACAGCGATTGAATCTATTTCTTCTCCTAAAAAATCAGTATCCAGTTCACTTTCTAATTCGTCAAGATCTTCATCAGGCGTTTTTTCCGGAACCTCGACATCAATCTCTTCAATGATCTCATTTTCAGGGATAGGATGTATTTCTTCGCGCCGTTTTTCCGGTCCGGCAGAAGACGGTTCTTCAGTTATCTCCTCTTCTACCTCGGGTAGATCTTCGGTTGAAAGTTCTTCGGCGGATTCATCGATGATATCTTCCTGATCTAGTATAGAACCTTCTTCATCGAGTATTTCAGGTATTTCTTCTTCGAGTTCAGCTTCTTCAGCCTCTTCAGCTTCTTCAAGGGCCGGGATTGAAAGTTCCTCTTCATTATCGATAAACTCATCTTCTAAAACCTCTACTTCTTCACCTTCTTCTTCCGTAAAATCGGCTGTGGTTAGAATATTATCGAGTTCATCATCGGTAAGAGTTTCTTCTCCTGAAAGGGACTCCTCGGGCTCTTCTTCCGTTTCCGGTTTTGTGCCGGCTTCGTATACCTCTTCCGGAGCTTCCGTTCCTATGGAAGATTCTTCCGTTATTTCAGCAGTGTTTAAGATATTATCAAGCTCATCCCCGGTTAAGGCGATGGTTTCATCTTCCTCTTCCTCAAAAAATCCGCCGCCTTCCGCTTTTTCTTCTTCGGCGGAGAGATGTGTCCGGTCTGAAGGTCGTAGTTCAGATAGTTCCTGTTTTAAAGAAGATAATTCATTCTTGATAGAGAGAAGTTCTTGTTCGATTTTTTGAAGTATGGCGGAAGAGGACTCGTCGAATGCAGCAGTACTTTCTTCCGGTATTTTCCGCTCTTCCCGCTCTAATTCGATGGTTTCCTCGGCTTCTAATTCCGGCAGGTCTTCGCCGTAATCGGATTCCTGTATATCTTCGAGACCGAGTTCTTCGAGGTTACCTTCGGCGGTAGGCATCGTTGATTCAACGAACTCAGGTTCGAGAGGTTCTGCAGTTTCGACAGGTTCTTCGAGTACAATTTCTTCCTCTTCTTCCGTTGTATCTGTTTCAAAGTCCGGAAGTTCAGAAATGTCCTCATCTTCAGCCGGTTCAATAGGAATTTCAATAAATTCTTCTGTTTTCTCTTCTTCCGGTTCTTTCGGTTCTTCCGGTTCTGTAATCTCGCTTTCAATGTCAAAGATATCTTCATCAACGTCAACACTCTCGACATCGGGAATCTCGAGATCTTCGAAAAAATCTTCCGATTCAAGCTGCTCCTTCGATTCCAAATCTTCCAGGAGGTCTTCTTCTTCAGAAGTAAGTCCGCCTTCCTCCTCTTTATCATTTTGAAGGTCGCTCAAGGAATACTCCTCGGGCGTTTCCCCTTCCGTGTAATCTTCCGGTCCTGTTTTTACCCAAACCCCGTACTGTTCCAGTTCTTCGTCCTCGGGAACAGAAGAAAGGGAATCGATATCGTGAGGATTATGTTCGTTTTCACTGGCCATTGTATACTCCCGAATAGATACTGTACCTTACTTGAGTATCGGAATAAATCAGCAGCCTATTAATAGCAATAATATATCTAAAAAACAATAATATCGCAATATCAGAATTAGTATAATAACCTGCACTCAAGGAATTGGAAAAAACAACCGTAAAATCAAATATGAAGAAAGCCTTACTGCTTCTCATGCCTGTCTACCTTGGATATTTGATATATTCCGCTCTAAATCTTTTTTACGGAAGTTGCGGTGTGGTTGCGATGCGGGACCTTGAAGAATATAGAGAAACACTTATAAAAAATATCGCAGAGATCGAAGAAAATCAAGAGGAACTGGAGGGAGAATTATCCGCACTGAAGAGCAGCGTTGAAAAAGTTGCAGTTGAAGCAAGAGAAGTAGGTTATTATAGAGTTAACGAAGGTATTATAGAAATAAGTGGTTATAGACAATCGAAAAATTTCTATACAGTTGGCAGGCTGCTTGCGCCTTCCCAAAAGCCTGCGCTCAAAAAACCGGTCTTTCGAACAATCTCAATAAGTGTCATAATCCTTTCGTTTATTCTTTTACTGTTTCATAAGAGGAGAGAAAATGGTCATTCCTCTCGAAAATCCTGACACCGTGCGTATAACGGTTGAAGTATTAAAAAAATCGGGTATCGTAATTTTTCCCTGCGATACAATTTACGGTATATCCGGGATTGTTCCCGTTACGGAAGACCGAATTCGGGAGGTTAAAGGCCGGGGGGAGTCGAAACCTTTTATTCAGCTATACCTCCACGCGGAGGAGGCAGCAAGAATGGCGGCACATGATATTGATAAACAGCTTATTCGATACTGGCCCGGCCCGCTTACCCTGATCATCCAAAACAAAAAGGGGGGGAAGATCGGCGTGCGGGTCCCGGATGATCCTTTTACCCGCTTAATTTTAGAGGGAGTTAATGTTCCTGTCTTTTCTACCAGTGTAAACAAAAGCGGCCAACCTCCTGTCAATAATATTCGGAGGATTATCGACGAATTTGAAAAAGAGGTAGACATAATAATCGATGGCGGTGATTTTACGGAAAATAAGCCTTCTACGATCGTCGATACGACCTCTATCCCGTATAAACTGCTTCGGCAGGGAGCGGTGGAAGTAGTAAAAGATTTACCCTTTCTTTTCTAGGAGACTGAAGTAAATAGGCCCCATGCTTCCGGCAGCATCGGGCAGTATGTGTAAACCGAAATCCGTTTTTTCTCCCTGAGTGCTTTCGGCATTCAATACATTGATATGTCCCTTTCTCCTCCTGAGAAGCTTATCCACTACCGAATCATTTTCCAAAGGCGACAATGCGCAGGTCGAATAGAGTAGAATCCCGCCGGGCTTGAGGACGAGAAAAGCAGATGAAATCATTGCGTAAGCCTGGGCGGCAAGGTGTTTTGTACGGGCAGGGGACCATTTTTCCCGGTATTTTGGAGATCCGGCAATGTGGCGCTCGGAGGAACATGGTACATCGAGAAGAATTTTTTCAAACCCTTCAGGCTCATAAAGACACCAGCGGAGGGCGTCGTGCCCTGTTATCTGGACCCGCTCCCGAAGCTCATCCGGAAGGTGATCTTTCAGTACGCAATGGAGTCTTGCGCGCCGTGAACGGGACTTTTCGTTTGCCACCAGCCGGGCGGATGGAGGAAGCCTTGCAGCTAAGACGAGGGTCTTGCCTCCCGGGGCCGCGCACATATCGAGGATTTTGTCCCCCGGTGACAGGGGAAGCGTAGAGGCTGCGATTAACGAAGCTTTATCGAGATAATAGGGGCGGAGCAGAGGGGCCCCGAGGGTGTGGTAATGAGGCTCGGTAAGGAGCGCGTTATAGAGTTTTTCCCAGCGCGGTCCAAATATTTTTTCATAGTATGCGTAAAAACTGTCCATGCTTATCCTGCATAGCTCCATTTTTCAAACAGGGAATCAAATTCGGCAATACGGTTATTCCAGCTGAAACTCGCTGCATGTTTTACAAGACCTTCAGGAGGCTCAACCCTGCCCTGACGAAGCAATTTCGACAATTTTGATGTCAGATCATCTGTTGTTTCATAGAGGCATTCGGGGTGATACCGGGGCGGAAGGATTTCGGGATATGAAAGGCGGTAAGGAAGGAGGGGAAGGCAGCCGGCGGCTATTCCTTCTAATACTGAAATGCCGAAGTTTTCCTGATAGGCGGTACTCACAACGATATCGGCATGAAGGAGCAGTTTTTGGTAATTAACTTTTTCCGGAATATATCCGTACTGCACAATACGGTTGCGGAAAAACTTTTTTGCTTCGAGAAAAGGCTTCGGTACCATCTGGAAATTTTCTCCTGCAAGGGCTAAATAAAAACGAAAGCCGCGGGTGTCGAGATCGTAGAGAACACGAAAAAAAAGTTCGGGACCTTTATCAAACTCCCAGCGGTGGTTCCAGAGAATAAGCGGTGCATCGAGTCCGCGAAGAAATGCCGGGGCCTCGGCATTCCGATTTTCGGACGTAAGGCTGTTCCGATGCGACGCAGAGGGAAGTTCGATTCCCGGGTACACGACCTGGGATTTTTCCCGAATTTCATTGATAACCCAGCTTGGCCGGTATTCAGGCATTTTTTGCAGAAAGCCGGGCAGTTCGTTGAAAAAAGCATTGCAGTGAAAATGGGAATTGAACATGACTCGATCGGCCGCTGCCGCGGAGGTAATATCGGTGAAGCCAAAGTGCATATCCCGTTCTCCTCCGGTTGGCGCCGGGTATGAAAGTTGGTTTTCGTGAAAATAGAGCACGACGGGCGGCGCCTTTTTCCCTAATATTGATTTGAGGTCGGAAAGACTCAACAAATCGGAGGCAAAAATTAAATCGTAATCCCCGGGATTGTGTATTTTCTCCGCAAAATAGAGGGCCGCCCCGCGCATACGCCATTTCCAAAATCGCGAGGGAAGGGTCATGAGGGTAATGTCATGTTTGCTGTGCCGGACAAGCCCGTCTGCAAAATCTTTATGTGATCCGCCGTAAAAGGGCTCTAAAAATAGGATTTTACATTCCATACCGGTATATGATACCTTTTGAATAGTTTTCGGGAAAGAGGAGTATATGGGTAAAAAAGGAATTATTTTCGACCTAGACGGAACACTGACCGACACGATAGAAGACATTGCGGACCACATGAATACACTTTTAGACGAGTACGGATTCGAGACCTATGAAGCGGAAGAATATAAACAGATGGTGGGAAACGGCCTGCGCAACCTTATAATCTTGTCCGTTCCTGATAAATTTAATAATGATCCCCTGATCGATGAAATGGAAGAAAAGTTGGTCGACAGGTACGCCGCGGATCCGGTTGGAAAAACGTCCCTCTATCCGGGCATTGCTGAACTCCTCTCGGAATTGCAGAATAAAAGAGTACCGATGGCGGTACTCTCGAATAAGTCCCACGAAATTGTTGCAAAAGTGGCGGATACCTTATTGAGTACCTGGGAATTTTTGTCCGTTCGCGGTTCCGGACCGGATTTCCCGCGAAAACCTGATCCTAAGAGCGCATTAATTTCTGCGGAAAAAATGGACCTGTCCCCAAGGGAGATACTTTTTGTGGGAGATTCCGGAGTGGACATGCAGACGGGAAGGAATGCGGGAATGAGCCCGATAGGGGTTTTATGGGGATTCCGAGGAAAAGAAGAGCTTATGGAAAATGGGGCTTTAGGTGTTATACTCAAACCGGCGGAACTTTTCAATTATCTATAGGCATGGGAGGTAATTATGAACAAGAAAGAAATCCAAGAGAAGGCGGATAAATATTTAGAATGGGAGTTTCACGGGACTTTTCGAGAGGATATCGAAAAACGCATAGAAAATTCTGATTGGGAAGATTTGGAAGACCGGTTTTATACGGAACTAGATTTTGGGACCGGCGGCATACGAGGGAAGATCGGCGGGGGCTTTAATCGAATCAATCCGTATATTGTTCGCAAAGCAACCGCCGGGCTCGGTAACTATATTCAGGCTGCCGGAGCTCAAGACGCCGCGGTAGTCATCGCCTATGATTCAAGACGCTATTCCGAAACTTTTGCCCTGGAAGCGGCCCTGACTCTCTGCAATATGGGGATCAAATCCTTCCTGTTCAGCTCCCTCCGCCCTACGCCGGAGCTGTCCTATGCGGTTAGAAAACTGAAGGCAACCGCCGGCATTGTCATCACAGCCAGTCACAACCCTCCTGATTACAACGGGTACAAGGTCTATTGGTCCGACGGAGGACAGATTGTTCCGCCTCATGATTCCGCCATTATCCAAGAAGTGCGGAAGGTAACCGGACGGATTGAAGCAATGGAAAAAGAAAAGGCGATGAAATTAGGACTGCTCGAGATTATCGACCGGGAAATCGATGAACCATATATGGAAATGATCAAAAATTTGTCCATCCATCCGGAGGTCTTTGAAAAATATGGAAGCGAATGTAACGTCGTTTTCACCCCCCTTCACGGAACAGGGTTTCGCCCGGTAGTAGATATTTTAAGCGACCTCGGACTCGAAGTGATTACCGTTCCTGAGCAGAGTGAACCTGACGGAGAGTTCCCGACAGTCCGGTATCCAAACCCGGAAGAAGCGTCCGCGCTGGAAATGGCCCTCGAGCTGGCACGGAAGAAAAACGCGGACCTTGTCATGGCCACCGATCCTGACGGTGACCGGCTTGGGATTGCAGTACCGGACAACGGGAAATATACGCTGGTGTCGGGCAATCAGCTCGGCGTCCTTCTCTGCGACTATATTTTTGCAGAGCTTTCAGCCGCCGGCAGGCTTCCTCAAAAGCCGGCCTTGGTCAAAACCATAGTGACCACGGAACTGCAGGCCCTTATTGCAAAAAAATATAATGCCGCGGTTTTCGACGTATTGACCGGATTTAAATATATTGCGGAAAAAATCAGGGAGTTCGAAAAGAGCGGTTACAGTTATGTTTTTGGAGGTGAAGAAAGCTACGGTTATCTCGTAGGGACGGCAGTACGGGACAAGGATGCGGTTTCAGCAGCGGCAATGACCGCGGAAATGACCTTATTTCATTTTTCCAAGGGCAAAACCGTATTGAAACGGTTGGAAGAGATATATCGTGAGTTTGGTTATTTCGAAGAAATTTTAATTTCGAAAAAGTTTGAGGGGCAGGAAGGAAAGCAGAAAATCACAGGCATCATGGAAGGCCTTCGAAAAGACCGTCCCGAACGTTTTGCCGAAAGGGAAATTGTACAAATAAGAGATTATCTTGAAAGCAAAACTTTTGATTTAAAGGGAGGCACGGAAACTTCTATCGAACTGCCTAAATCGAATGTTATTCAATTCATCCTCGATGACGAAAGTATCGTTTCCATCCGACCATCCGGTACGGAACCGAAGATTAAATTTTATGCATCATGCAGGACTGCGCCGGGTGTAGAACTGGATGAAGCAAAAAAAACGGTGAATGCAAAACTGGATAAAATCCGGCGCGATCTCGAAGCTTTGACCGAATAAATGTCCGGCATAGGCTCGATCGCCTTTACTCTTGGAAAAATTTTCGGCCTCATTCTGGGAGGATACCTCCTCTTTCAAATAAAACCGCTGCAAAAGAGGACCGACCTTCTTCTTAAAGTCATTCTAAATGTTTTTTTTCCGGTCTACTTTATCCATACCCTCGGGACCGGCTGGAGCGGGGCTGTGTCCGCCGGCTGGTACTGGATGGCAATTTTTTTTGCCGCGTGCTGTTTTATGATCGGGGTACAATATCTTATTGCAAAACTTCTTGTACAGAGGGTTTCTCTATTTAAAACTTCTTTTCCGAGAGAATTAATGATTCTGACTGCAATGCATAATGCGGGATATATTCCCCTTCCGATCATTCGCTCAATCGCGCCGCAGGTTATGAGCGTATACCTATTCTTCTACTTTCTCGCCTTCAATCTAATATTTTGGTCCGTCACTGTTTCGGCCCTTTCGGCCGAAAAAAACGGTAAGTTTGTTTTTAAATTGAATATGCCTCTAATCGGTTTGTTTGCAGGAATAGTTGTCGCGGCAGCGGGTGTTTACAACTACGTTCCTGATTTCGTTCAAATTGGTTTTTCCTATTGCGGTGAAATCGCCTTATACGGAGTGCTGGTTCTCCTTGGCGCAATTTTATCTACAATTCCGCTTTCTGAAATACGTTTTAACAGACTTTTCATCTGGTTTGTACTTTTTCGGATGGCAATATATCCAGCGATTTTTGTAATCCTCTTTTTATTTATATCCTTCAGGTCTCTTTCTGCGGAACTGGAAAGGGCGATGAAAACAACATTTGTTCTCGAGGCGGCGGTGCCTCCCGCAACGAACATCCTTATCGCTGCCCGGGCATTCGGCAGGCGGAAGCAGGAAATATTTATCAGTAACGGAATCATCCACACATATGCGGCTTCTATTGTCACGCTTCCATTATTTCTCATACTTGCGAATTTGATTTATTGAACAGGTGACAATCATCTTTCGTTATGGTATATAAAAATGGGATGCCGGAAAACGAACACAACAGATCCGAAGTCTTGAAGCGGGTCGAGGAACTCAATAAAAAAATCGCGGAAATGCGCCGTGGAGGAAAACACCAAACCGAATTTTCCCTCGATTATATAGAATCGAACAATCTCTATGAAATCGAACGGGGCATAATGGAGACCATGGACGGGCTTGTGCTTTCGAAAGTGGTGCTCTGCAAGGCCCTGGCAAATATAGACCGGAAGAAACTCTACACCCAAGTGGGCGCCGGAAACTTCCACGAATATCTCGAAATGGAGCGGATCCCCCTCAATTATAAAACGGCAAAAGAATATGCAAAAATCGGGGACACCCTTATCCGGCATGCTTCAGAGTTGGAAGCAGTTGATTTTCATGAAGAAGACGGGCTGAAAAAGATGGTTTATCTGGACAAGGCGCTTAACACATGCAATGCGGAACGGGATGAGATATTTCAAAAAGTGAAAGAGAGCAGTCTCCGCGATTTTCAACGCTGGATTGTTTCAATGAAAAGAGAAGAGGAGACTGCGGCCGGCAGCGCGGCGCCGGATACCGACACGGTCGACGAACGCGGTGTCCCGGCGCATGACTTTTTCTGGAGTGAAGGTACAATGTACTTACGGACTTCCGCCGGCAGCCGAAGACCGGTGTGTGCCCTTTATCCACACCATTTTCCCGTTAGTTTATCCGGCGAAGAAATAGTTTTTTTTCAGCAGCAGCTGCAGGAGCTTGCGGAGGATCTCTTCGCGCGGATTTACCGTGAAAAAACAGAAGCCGGAAACGACGGATAAGGACCGCCGTTGACTATTTTTTTTGGTTCCTCTATAAACTAGTGCTATGAGCAGCAACATAAAAGGATTACACGGCCGGTCGTTTCTCACGTTAAAGGATTTTACCGCGGAACAAATTCGAGGGCTCCTTGATTTATCGGTAAAAGGAAAACAAGAAAAGAAAAAAGGAAAGCGGTTACAGCGTTTTTCCGGTTGTTCTCTCGCTCTGATTTTTGAAAAACGTTCTACAAGGACCCGATGCGCGTTTGAAACCGCCTTCGGCGAAGAGGGAGGGCATCCGGTTTTCCTCTCGATGAGCGACATCCAGCTCGGCGCAAAAGAATCGGTCGAAGATACGGCACGGGTCCTCGGGCGGATGTTCGAGGCGATTCAATACAGGGGTTTCGATCAGAAAATCGTCGAGACCTTGGCGGAATACTCAGGTGTTCCTGTATATAACGGGCTTACCGATGCATTTCACCCGACGCAGGCGCTTGCCGACCTCATGACCATCGAAGAAGCGTTGGGCGGCCTTTCCGGAAAGCGGGTGGCCTTTGTCGGAGACGCCCGCAACAATGTAGCCCACTCGCTCATGATCGGCTGCTCGAAGATGGGTGTCCATTACGCGTCCGCTTCGCCGCGGGAGCTCCTCCCGGCACAGGAGGTCGTCAAGCTATGCGAGGGTTACGCCCAGGCGACCGGGTCAACCGTGACCGTTACCGACAATCCTCACGAGGCGGTTAAGGATGCGGATGTCATTTATACCGATGTCTGGGCTTCCATGGGTGAAGAGAAGAAACTCAACGAGCGAAAAAAAATCCTCGAACCTTACCGTGTCGACGACGCACTGATGCGTGCCGGCGGGAAAGGAAACACCATCTTTATGCATTGCCTTCCCGCGGTAAAAGGAAACGAAGTCACCGCGGAAGTGATTGACGGTCCCCGGTCAAAGGCTTGGGACCAGGCGGAAAACCGGAAGCACACGATTAAAGCGATTATGCTTGCAACTATTTTGTAATCATGAAACCGAAATCCTCATATGAGGAGTTTCTTTTCCGTAACGAAGGGAAATGATTTCAGACGCAATGGAAACCGCGATTTCCGCAGGGGTATCGCCGCCTAGGTCGAGACCGACGGGTGCATAGACATATGATGGAATATTGAGTCCCTTTTCCTTCAAAGCGTTGAATGCGGCTGTTACTTTCGATTTCGAGCCGATCATTCCCGCATACTTGAAGGAGGATTCCGAACGCAATACCTGCTCTAAAACCACCGTATCAAAGGCGTGTCCATGAGTGGCGATAAAAACATAACCGGATGAGAAATACTCACTGCAGGGCGTGATGTCTTCATACGAACAGAGAATAGCGGTCCTCCCGGTTTGTTCATGGGTTTGAATTATACTTTCCCGGTTGTCCATTACGATGGTACGGAAGCCTAAAGATTCGAGGATCGGAGCGAGAGCGGAGGCAACATGCCCGCCGCCGAAAAGAACGAAATTTTCGGTTCCTTCCATGAATTCATAGATGAGCTGGACGCTTCCGCCGCATTTCATGCCGAGCTGCCCAAGATCGTACGTTTCGACTTTGTATTCTTGGGTCTTGAACAGCTCCGCCCCGACCGTTTGGGCATGAGTTTCCAATGCTCCTCCCCCGATTGTGCCGACGGGCCGGTCTCCGGTCCGGATGATCATTTTTGCCCCTTTTCTTGCCGGAGTATTTCCCTTCACGTCGAAAACGGTAACCATAACGATATTCTCGCCGCTTTGCAGAAGTTCTGTTGCTTTTGTAAATATAGGAATGAGAGATTCCATGACCTGTCCTTATTTGTAATATTGGCGATGCCATCATAGCCTCTGCGGTCCTTTTTTACAACAGGAATGCCGCCGCCGGGTGCACGATTCTTGAGTTCCGGATTCTTCCATGCTATAGTCGGAAGTAACACATGCTTTCTTCCATTATTGGCGGTTTGATCGTTACCTAGAATAGCAGAAGGCAGCATAATTCTTATCAGTTACAAGGCAATTTATATAAAGGAGCGATGTGTATGAAAAAGAATAGATGGATTGTAACGTGTATCGTTATGATTTTTTGCTTTCTTCTTCCGATGAGTATTTTGGCCGGCGGAAAACAGGAAGCCGGAGAGAAAACGGAAAAAAGCGAACCGGGGGCTGAAAAATCCGAGGAGAAGGCAGAGAAAACGGAGTCCTTCGATATTGCAGTTTTCGTACCCGGTGTTGTCGCCGGAAGCCCTCTTTACGAGCAGATGGTCGAAGGGGCCGAGAAAGCGGTGGCTGAATACGAGCATGCAACCGCCAAGGTCATTGAAGGCGGTTTTAACCAGTCCGAATGGGCGGAGAAACTCACCTCACTTGCGGCTACCGGACAGTACGATATCATCCTAACTTCCAACCCCGCCATGCCTTTTGTCGCCGCTGAAGTCATGGAAAACTTTCCCGATCAGAAGTTTGTAAATGTCGATGCATACATGGAAGGAACCCCCCAAATCTATACCCTTCTGTATAATCAGGTAGAGCAGGCGTATTTTGTCGGATATCTCGGCGGACTGGTAACAACCAGTGATATGGAAGGTGCGAATCCCGACCTGAAGGCGGGAATGATCGTAGCACAGGAATACCCCGTACTCCTCAAGATGATCAAACCGGGATATATCAAAGGCCTCGAGGCGGTGGATTCCGGAATAGAACTGGACTATCGGGTCATCGGTAACTGGTACGACGCAAACAAGGCCTCGGACCTTGCCAACAGCATGTTCGACGCCGGAGTCGATATCATTCTTACCATAGCAGGGGGTGCAAACCAGGGTGTTATCAAGGCCGCACAGGAACGGGGAAAGTATGTTCTCTATTTCGACGCCGCCGAATATGATATCGCCCCCGGCGTAATTGTAGGATGCGGTATATTGAACCAGACAAGGGCGGTATCCGAGGCTGTGCAGAAAGCGATCGAAGGCACGCTGCCTTATGGTACGGCGGATGTTGTACACACCAAAGACGGGTATGTGGATTTCGCGGATGGCGATCCCCTTTACAAAAAACACGTGCCCGAGGATGTACGGCAAAAAATGGCCGAAGTTGTGGAAAAAATGAGAAGCGGCGAACTTCACTTTGAAGTACCCGAACTTTAATGATCGTCCGGAAGCCGGTTTTAACCGGCTTCCACATTAGATAACGGGGTAATTGGTCGATGTCCTATCTGCGCATGAAGGGGATTACGAAAGTCTATTGGGTAAAAGAACTCATTGCCAACGATCATGTAGATCTCGAAGTTGAAGAAAACGAAATCCATGCTGTCGTAGGAGAAAACGGGGCCGGCAAGACAACCTTGATGAAAATTCTCTACGGTCTCGAACAACCGGACGACGGCGAGATACTTCTTCGGGACAAAAAAGTAGAAATCCAATCCCCCCTTGATGCAAATGAACTCGGAATCGGAATGGTGCATCAGCATTTTAAATTGATTCCGGATTTTACGGTTTCGGAGAATGTGATACTCGGAGTCGAACCGCGGCGAAACGGCCTTTTCGTCGACCGCGCGCGGGCAAACAAATCGGTAAAGAAAGTCATTGACGACCATGGTTTTAGTATCAATCCGAAAAGCAGGATCCGGGACCTCACCGTGGGACAGATGCAGCAGGTGGAAATCGTCAAGATGCTGTATAGAAAAACAGAACTTATTATCCTTGACGAGCCGACTTCGGTTCTGACGGAGCAGGAAATCCACAGCCTCTTTAAGACCCTGCGGATGCTGGTCCGGAACGGGAAAACCTGCATTCTTATCACCCATAAACTCAGAGAAGTGATGGAAATTTCCGACCGTGTCACGGTCATGCGGAAAGGGAAGATTGTCGCGGTCCGGAATACCGAAGAGGTGGATAGAAGAGAGTTGTCCCGGCTCATGGTGGGGAAAAGCGTTCTTTTTGAAGTGGAAAAGGCAAAAAAAACAGCCGGAGCTGCGGTTTTAGAGCTCAAGAATGTGTCCATCCTCCAGGGGGGGCAGGACAGACCTGTGCTGGACAACATAAATTTATGTGTCAGGTCGTGTGAAATTGTAGGCATCGCGGGTATAAGCGGTAATGGGGTGGGGGAACTGGAGGATGTGATTGCAGGATTACGCAAAGTCACAAAGGGGGAAATTATTCACGACGGTAAGGATGTTACGGGGTTGAATACCCTCGAGCTTCGTGAAAACGGCCTTTCTTACGTTCCGGCGGACAGACTTTTTCGAGGGTCGAGCCTTAATTCGACGGTCCGCGAAAACTTAATCATCTCAAAACATCATGATTTCATCAACGGCGGGGTTTTTAAAAATAAAGCGGTCAGGGAGTTTACCAAGGTGTTGATCGAACAGTTTTCAATCGACGGTACGGACTCGATGCCCATCGGTATGCTTTCCGGGGGCAATATTCAGAAGGTAATTCTGGCACGGGAACTCGCGTCTAATTCGGATTTGATTGTGTTCTCCGAACCAACCTGGGGTTTGGACATTGCCAGCAGTCAATTTGTCTATGAGAAAATCCTGGAAATGCGCGAAAACGGCGCCGCAATTCTTCTTATTTCTTCGAACCTCGACGAACTACTCGCCCTTGCGGACACCGTCGTGGTTCTATACAGGGGACGGGTCGTTTGCAATTTACCTAACACCGAGAAACCGGATAAGGAAATGATAGGAGAATATATGCTTGGGCTGCGGGACGACTACCTGGAGAATCAACATGAGAAAACGTAAGTTAATCGATCTTTTCAGCGATGCAACAGGATTAATGCTCACGGTCTTCATATCCTTCGCCTTCGTGATTATCCTTATTTTTGTCCTGAGCAAAACGCCCATACAGACGATTTTTTACTTTTTTATCGGCCCCTTTACCAATGCATACTACTTCGGAAACATGCTCAACCAGACTATTCCCCTTATTTTTACCGGCCTTGGAATTGCAGTAGCCTTTAAATCATCCATATTTAACCTTGGAGGGGAGGGGCAGGTATATGCGGGGGCGCTGGCTGCAACGGTCATTTGTCTCCTGCTTCCAAACGCAATGGGGACGGCAGGGGGAATCCTCGCTATTGCCGGAGCCATAGCGGCAGGCGCCGTATTGGCCGGCCTTTCCGGTTTTTTCCGGATGAAGTGGGGGACCGATGAGCTCATTTCTTCTTTTCTCATTTCCAGCGCGGTCGTGCTCATCATAAATTATTTTATTACCGGTCCTTTGAATGATCCGGAGAACAACCTGCTTACAACGAGGAAAATAGCCGAACAATACCATCTGCTTAGGATTTTTCGCCCTTCGAAACTCGACATAAGTATTGTTTTCGCCGTTATCATTGCGATCGGGACCTACTTTTTCCTGCAGCGGACACATTGGGGATATGAAATGCGGATGTGCGGGATAAACCGGGAGTTTGCCCGGTACGGGGGAATAAATGTTCCTAAATATCTTTTTCTGCCGATGGTTATAAGCGGAGGTTTTCACGGATTAGGCGGCAGCATATCAATCCTCGGAACTCATTACAGGTGTTTAAAAGGCGTTACCGCGGGAATGGGCTGGAACGGAATAGCCGTCGCCCTGATTGCAAAGAATAATCCTATCGCGGTAATCCCGGCTGCGGTTTTTTTCGCCTATCTGGAGGCAGGGGCCAAGGCCGCAATGCTTCATTCGGACGTCACATTCGAGATCGCCGCCGTGGCCCAGTCGATTATTTTCTACCTCGTTACAGCGCAGGCGCTTTACTCGCTGGTCAAATTCAGAAAAAGGAAGATTGCGGTATGAGCGGTTCTTCTTTTCCGATACCTTTGCTGCACAACACAATCAGCATTATGACTCCCTTTCTCTTGGCCGCTATCGGCGGGCTTTTTACGGAACTGGCCGGTATGCTCAATATCGCTTTGGAAGGACTTATGCTGATCGGGGCGTTTTTCAGCGTAGTTTTCGTTGCAGCGACAGGCAGTCTGTTTCTCGGTATTCTTATCGGAATAACCGCATCGGTTTTTATGGCTTATATTTTCGGTCTCATCAGCCTGCGATTGAAGGCTAATGTGTTTATAAGCGGGCTTGCGACAAACTTGTTCGCTTCCGGGATCACCGTTGTCCTTGCCTTTCAGATTTTCGGCAATAAAGGGGTTATCCGATTTGACAATCTGCCCAGGCTTCCCGTGCTCACGCTTCCCGCCCTGCAGAAAATACCGGTATTGGGCGACATTTTCATTGGTCACAATATCTTCGTGTATTTGAGCTGGATTGCGGTAGTTATTGCTGCGATTGTTATATACAAAACGCCCTTTGGTTTACGGATTCGCGGGACCGGGCTCAATCCGTCTACAATAGACTCATTAGGACTCAAGCCCAAACGATACCAGATGTACGGGATCCTCATTTCGGGCTTTAGCTGCGGGCTTGCAGGCGCGATGCTCACCCTCAATATGGGGGCTTTCGTGCCGGAGATTACCTCCGGCCGGGGATGGATCGCGTTGGTTGCAATTTATTTAGGTAATAAAACACCCGTAGGCATTCTCATTGCTTCGGCGGTGTTCGGATTTGCAGAGAGCTTTTCCAATTTCGCGCAAGGAGCGATCAATATACCGGCGGATTTTATTTTAGCGTTTCCGTATATCCTCACCGTCATTGCAATGATCGGATATTCGATCTGGCGGTATTACAAAATCAGCAAAAAGGTAGTTTAAAATAGGAGTGTAGCAGATGAAAGCGGCAGTGTTGGTTGAACCCGGTAAGATTGAAATTCAAGATATAGACATTCCGAAAATAGGACCGGATGAAATCCTGGTCAAACTGAAAACATGCGGAATCTGCACGGTGGAACAGCGCCTTTATAAGGGGGATATGAAAATATTTTTTCCTATTATTCCGGGGCATGAAGCATCCGGTGAAATCATCGAAGTCGGGCCCAAGGTAATCGGCAGTTTTTCCCCCGGCATGCCGGTTGCCCTGGATCTCGTTACCCGCTGCGGTGAATGTTATTACTGCAGGACGGGAAAATCGAATATGTGCGTTAACCGTTATAAGAAGGGACAGCGGGTCTTAGGCGGTTTTGCAGAATACAGGGCTGTACGCGGTTCGCAAGTGTACCCGCTCATTGAAGGAACTCCGTTCCGGGAAGCGGCTTTTTCCGAACCCGTGGCTTGTTGTATCCGGTCCTTGAAGAAGGTAGGGCTCTCACTTGCGGAGGACGTTCTTGTACTCGGCGCGGGTCCCATGGGGCTCATGCATCTGCAGGTCGCGCTCACCATGGGCGCCAGGGTGTTCGTATCCGATCCCGATGTAAAAAGATTAAAAACCGCAGAGCTGTTAGGTTCGTTCAGGAGCTTAGACACAAACAATGAAAATTTAAAATCTGCAATCTTCGAAGAAACTGAAGGGCGGGGCGTCGATGCTTGTATCGTGACGAGCTCTTCTCGGGAGGCGTTAACTTCCGGCTTGGAAGTTCTTGGGAAAACCGGAAGGCTTAATATTTATACTTCATATTTAGACAAACCTCCCATTCCTATCGATGCGAATACAGTGCATCGTACGGAGGTGATGATTACCGGAAGCGAAGCCCGTACGGAATACGATTTTCATCAAGCGGTCCGGCTTATCGGATTTAAAAAAATAGATGTTGAGCCGTTGATATCCAAAGTAATCGGATTTGATGAAGTCACCCGCGGAATAGAAGAAGCCATGAGCCCGGAAACGTTCCGGGTTTTGTTGGAAAATGAAAGGTGATCCGGTGATTTTTGTCGTTGATATCGGTACAACCGCACTGAAAGCGGCCCTTTTCACCGAAGATGGGAAGTTCTTCAAGCAGACCGAAAGAAAGATCGAATTCGAACAGCACCGGGACCCCCTCTACCATGAAATAGATGCCGGGAAATGGGTCGACGCGCTCGAATACATAACCGAAACTTTTGAACTTAACGGATATGAAAAGTTACACGCAATAGTGGTGAGCGGAAACGGTCCAACACTCATACCGGTGGGCCCTAAGGACAAGCCCCTGGACATGGCCATGACCTGGATGGACCGCCGCGGTATCGATGAAGCGGATATTGTATCCGGGCTTGCGGAAGTTTACATCGACCCCGCGTTTTATTTGCCGAAAGCTTTCTGGGTTTATAGGAACAAGCGGGATATTTACGAAAAAACGAAATACTTTTTTTCATGCCCGGAGTTTATAAATTATCTCTTTACAGGTGAACCGTATACAATTCTTCCGGTTCCTGAATACAGGCCCTATATTTGGACTGAAGAACTGGTGACCCGGCTGGGAATGGACTGGGAAAAATTTCCCGGATTTATACGGCCGGGGGAATTGGCAGGGCATGTAACGCGCAATGCTCAGCAACGGTTTAAAATTCCCGCGGGGACCCCGGTGTTCGCGGGGGGTCCCGATTTTATCGTTTCCCTCTTAGGGACCGCAACAATCGCGCCCGGACGCGTCTGCGACCGCTCAGGCACTTCCGAAGGAATCAATCTCTGTACCGGAAAGCTGGTCGAAGACCGGCGGCTCCTTTGTATGTCCCATATTATCGAAGGACTCTATAACATTTCCGGTCCTGTATCGACTTCCGGAAAAGCCTTAGAATGGATTAAGAATATTACGGGAAAGACCGGCTTTTCATATGAAGAAATATTTAAGGATATCGATGAAGTTCCCGCAGGCGCAGGCAACTTACTTTTCTTACCATACCTCGCGGGTGAACGCGCGCCGCTGTGGGACCCTCATGCCCGGGGAGTTTTTCTTGGCCTTTCGTTGAATCACGGAAGAAAAGAATTGATGCGCGCGGTAGCAGAGTCGGTGGGGTTTGCTATTAGGGATGTGATAACCGTTATGGAGGAAATCGGTCTTCCCGTGCATGATCTGCGCATTACCGGAAGCCAGGCGAAAAGCGGTATCTGGACGCAGATGAAGGCGGACATAACGGGAAAAGAAATACTCGTACCGGTCATGAAGGACGCGGAGCTTACCGGAAACATGAGCATAGCGATGTTCGGTCTCGGCCGATACAGAACTCTTGCGGAAGCTTCCGAAGCGACCGTCGAAATAGAAAAGATCTACAGACCGCGGCGGGAGAACCGGGAACTATACGACCATTTGTTCGGCTTATATCGTGATTCATACGCCGGGCTCAAGAATGTATTTAAAAACCTCAGTACAAAAACAAAAGGGGGGACTTAACATATGGATGTCGGCAAAAAATTACGGATGAATTCTCTGTTTCGCAAAGATACGGGAAACTGTGTTTGCGTCGCGGTAGATCACGGCGGTATTGCGGGTCCTCTGGAGGGGCTAAACGCACCCGGTCCATTAATCAGGTCCTGTATTAAAGGGAGAGCGGACTGCATACTCACTACTAGAGGATTTGCAAGGGCCGCAATAGATGAATGGGACAGAAGCATCGCGCTGGTCTTGCGGCTTACCGGCGGCTTTACCGTTCTCGGGGGGATGTTCGAGGAAGAAATGATTTCTTCTCCCAGGACCGCATTAGAGTACGGAGCGGACGGAGCGGCGGTGACTGTAAAATTCGGACACCCGAGGGAAGGCGAGTTTATTAAAAACGCCTCCCTTGTAGCGGACGAGTGTAACCGCTGGGGACTGCCGGTCATGATAGAATCGATGGCAAAGAAAAAAGATATGCCCTCAGCGGACCCGGAGGGAATTAAACTTGCAGCGCGTGCCGCCATGGAAATCGGCGCGGATATGGTCAAAACATATTACACCGGGGATGTAGAAACATTCGGTAAAGTAATTGAAGGCTGTCAAATCCCGGTAGTAATACTCGGGGGCGAAAAAAACAACAGTCTGGAAGAAGTATTCAACGACGTCTATTATTCCATGCAGGCCGGGGCACGGGGGATCGCAATCGGCAGAAATATCTGGCAGTATAAAAACACAACTGCAATGGTAGAGGCGATGGCCGGGTTGGTCCACGAAAAGTGGACCGTCAAACAGGCGATGAAGCATATTACGTAAAATAGGTAAACCACGCCGCGATTACCGGAAGATTTTCATTCGGCTTTTAGAACAACCCGTTCATTTTCCTGCCGCCGGACATACCCGTCCTGTTCCATTCGGTTGAGGAGCGGGATCATGAATTTTCGCGACAGGGCGGTCCGCTCCTTCGCTTCCGGTATTGAAAACCTGTCGCCTACGGAAAATCCGGAAAGAATCTTTTCAACCAATCCGGCATAAGTATCTTTGGTGTAATAGATGCTTCCTTCCAGGGGAACCGCTTCTCCTATGCGGACCAGATACCGCAGCTCTTTCTGCGCCCCAGGAATTGAGAGGGATTTGAGGTCGGTGCCTTCTTTCCCCTTTGCTATCATCTGCTCGAGGATCTTTTTTCCGGTTTTTGTAATAGCATTTTCTTTTCCTCCGGAGGGGCCGCAAAAGTATACATTGTTTTCTAATTTTACCAGACCGGCGGAGAGAAGATCGGACAGCAACGCTTCGACGAGAGGGGACGGCAGCGCCAGTTTCGTTGAAACTTCAGAAAGCACGGCGCCCCCGGGGACGGAGATTTCGTGTACGATTCTTTCTTTCAGTTGTTTTTCCGTTTCAGAAAGGAGAATATAATCTTCGGCCCGGACGATTTGTATTCCGGGAATATCGGCAAAAGGGGTGAAAGAGTCGATTTTGATCCATCCATACCGTAAAAGTTTCAGCTGCCGAAAATCGGTGAGCGCCGAAACGGTAAGCCGGTCCATTATCATTTCGATCTTGTGCCGCTCAATACGGCTCGTTTTTCCCGGCCACAGGAACCTGCCCCCGGCTAAGACCGAACTGCCGCCGTGCCGGATAAGCAGGCAGCGTTGACTCCATCGGACAGCTGCCGGTTCTTCAAAAACGACGCGGGCTGCCTTGCCGCTTTTGAGAAGAAACAATGAAGCAATCCGGTGGTCCGTGCCGTAGGAGATCTCAACTTCTCTTTTCGGTTTTCCATCGAAGGCGGCGAGTTTTTCCTCAAGAGTAACGACGTACTCTTTTTCCGTCCAAAAAGCACCGGGATCGTCCGTTATGCACATGCCGCGGTGAAGTTCCGTTTTGCGGACCGACTGCAGGTTCAGTGCCACCCGGGAGACCGGTCCTGCTTCTTTCGCGTCTGCGTAATATGACTGAATCGAACGAATTTGTACCTTTCGCGATTGAGGCAGCACCAGCACTTCTTGCCCCTCCGCAAGGCTGCCTCCGGTCAAACTGCCGGTTACAACGGTGCCCGCGCCGCGGATGGTGAATACCCGGTCGATATAATAACATACCGGCCCTGTTTTTTTCGGCTCAGGCACGTCCGCCAGGGTGAGGCTGATCAGCTGCTTTAAACGGGATATCCCGTCTTTTGTCAGCGCTGAGACAACGACCGATTCCGGCCGGTATCCGAAAATTCGTTCACATTGGTCGAGGCCGTCTTCCCTAATAAGTTCCGCGTCTTCTTCCGAGACTAAATCGGCTTTTGTAATAACTAAAACGACCGGTTTGATCGCCATGAGGGCTAAAACACGTGCGTGGTCTTCAGACTGCCGCATCCAGCCTTCGTCCGCGGCCACAACAAGGAGGGCACAGGAAAGGCTCCAGGCGCCCGCAACCATGTTCCTGATAAACCTTTCATGTCCCGGAACATCGATCACTCCTATCGGTCTGCCGGTTTCTCCCTCGAAATGGGCGAACCCTAAGTCGATGGTCATTCCACGTTCTTTTTCCTCCGGCAGCCGGTCCGCGTCGATTCCGGTGAGCGCCTCGATGAGGCGGGTTTTCCCATGGTCGACGTGTCCGGCGGTTCCAATGACAAACATGCTTAAACCTTCCCTGCCGAAGATTCTATAAGCGAGGCGATCGATTCCCGCAGATAAGGGATATCCTGTTCGTCGACAGCTGCGAGGTTGAGCAGCACCGCATCTTCCGATATGGTCCCGATAACCGGGACCGGAAGGTCACGCAGAAGGCGTGCGGCTTCGTCCGCCTGAATCGGCAGGGACAATTGGATTGAGAGGGACGGGAACTCTTCATCCGGAGCGGAACCCCCGCCTGTGGTTATTGTGGAGTTTATTATTCGGGCGAAATCTCTGTCGATACGGTAGAGGATTCTCCTGCCCCGTTTTTTTAAGGTTTCCAAATCGGTTTCGAGCATTTTTCCGGCGAAGCTTGGACTCCCGTTCAATCTTTGTATAAGCAGGTCTTCTAAGAGTGAGTAGATCGTTTTACCCGGCCTGAAAACGCGCATGAGCGGATGGAGCTGCAGCTTTTCGATATACTCTTTTTTCCCGACAATGCAGCCGGCCTGCGGACCGCCGAGAACTTTATCTCCTGAAAAGGAAACTAAATGAGCGCCGTCTCTAAGGTATTTTTTTACCGTCGTCTCGCCGGGAATCGACTCGGTTGTGACGCCCGAACCTTGATCTACACATAGAAGCATACCCGGGGTACAAATCCCCGACAGTTCCGAAGTCGACGGAGAGCGGCTGAACCCCCGCAGTGCGAAATTCGAACGGTGCACATGAAGAATCATTGCGCTGTTTTCCGTGATTGCTTCGGCATAATCGTTCAGGCTTGTTATATTTGTTGTGCCCACTTCTTTGAGCCGGGCGCCTGAAGCACGGAGAATTTCAGGTATGCGGAAACCGCCGCCGATCTGGACCTGTTCTCCTCTGCTTACGATTACTTCTCTGCCGTTTGCAAAAGCAGAAAGAATAAGGTAAACCGCGGCAGCGTTATTATTAACGATGCAGGCTGCCTCGGAACCGACGAGGAGCGAAAGCAGGTCCGGAATCAGCCCGTTTCTCTTTCCCCGCTTACCGGACGTCAGATCGAATTCAAGATTGGAATAACCTGTATTGATCCCCCGGGCGGAATCCCAGGATTCGGAAGGAATGGGCGAACGGCCCATATTCGTGTGCAGAAGGGTGCCGGTGGCATTGATGACCCGGCGGATGCGGCGCGACCAGTACCTGGTGCAGACCGTCTCCACCATCTCTATAAGTTCCGTCATAGACGGAGGGGAGATATCGCCGGACTGCATATCCTTGCGGACCCTGTCCACAACACGTCGTGCGGATTCCACAAGAAGAGGGCGGCTTATTTTCGACACCCAAGGCAGAAGCCGGTCATGGGACATAAGTTTTTCGATCTGCGGAAGGGAGGACAGCTTTACCGGTTCCATCTGCGGAAGAGGGAGGAATCGAACCTCCCGCCGCATTCTCTGCGGCCAACGGTTTTGAAGACCGCGGGGGCCACCAGACCCCATCAACTTCCGACGTTATTATTGTCATTATCCGCCGGAGGTGTCAATCCGTGGTTGATTACTTCCTTTTCTGCTGTTAAATTTTCGTATGCTCAAGGATATTCTCAAAAATCGAATATTCATCATCAGTATTCTCGGTGCAGTGACTATTGCATTCGGGCTGTTTACCCTGCGTACCAGAATAGACGGAAGCATTACAAAAGTCTTGCCTGAAGATGATCCTGCTTTCGCCTATAACAGGAAAATTGAAGAACAGTTCGGAAGCACCGAAGAGGTCATACTTCTCATCTCCTCCGACAGGTCGGTATTCGAAAAGCGCGTTTTAACAGCGATATCGGATATCACCGAGGAATTGGGGTCAATTGAAGGGGCCCTGGAGAAAGAGGCGCTCAGTATTACCACTTTCGCTAAAACCCTTCCCGACCTCGAGTCTGTGGAGTTCACCGAGGATATGTCTGCCGAAATGGTTGCGTCGGTGAGAAAAGCCCTGCAGAACAATCCGCTTTTTGCGGGAAAATTCATCGGCGCAGAGGGAAAAAAGACCATCGTGTCCATACCGGTTTCGGTGGATATCAGCTACAACGACACATTATTACGAGACTTCGCGGCAAGGCTCGAGAAAACGGTCAATGAACTCCGTGAAAAATATCCCTTTATTACAATCGAACTTTCGGGCCATCCTATTATTCAGTCGGCTATCATGCAGTATATGTCGAACGATCTGCTCAAATTGTTTCCGTTAGCTGTCGGCGTTGTAATGGTCATTCTCCTCATTGCGCTCCGAAGTTTTCGTGCCATGTTGATTCCTATCATGGTGACCCTCATCAGCGTTATATGGACTTTCGGATTGAAAGGGGTCCTCAATTCCCCCCTTACCCTCACCGAGACGGTCATTCCGGTCATCCTGATTTCCCTTGGCTGCGCCGATGGGATACACATTCTCACTGAATTTCTCCATTACAATAACCGTAACCTTACCCCACTGCGCGCTGTGGGAGAGACGATGAAAAAGCTCAGCACCCCTATTATCCTGACTTCCGTGACAACTGCTTTCGGTTTCTCCTCCCTTGTTTTTTCGAGCGGTCAGTCCTTGCGGAACATGGGAATATTTCTCGCTTTCGGTGTTTTGGTTGCTATGGGGTTTTCTCTTTTATATATTCCAATCATTCTTGCTTCGTTCAAGTTTAAAAAGCAAAAAAATGAAAAGCTGTTTAAAAAACATTTTGTGCAAATGCGGTTCTTGCAGCATACGGCCCTCGGTATTATGCGGTACTGGCCCATACAGATTACCGTCGTGCTTGTCATGCTCGGTTTATCGGTGTTAGGCCTGGCCCGGACCGAAGCGGATACCGACGAAGTGAGCTATTTCAAAGAAAACGACCCGCTGCGGCAGGTCACCGAGGATATCGAAGCTTCCTTCGGCGGCATCGGCACGTTGTATATCGTTTTCGAGTCGGACCGGGAAGGAAGGTTTCAAGAACCGGATATAATCTATGCCATCGATTCGATTCAGAAAGAAATAGGAAAACAGGAAAATGTTGGATACACCATGTCTCTCGCCGACATCGTGAAAATGCTCTACTACACCATGAGGGGGCGGGACGAAGAATTCTATATTATTCCTCCGAATGATCTTTTTATTAAACGCCTCACCGGCATGCTTGCGTCCGGAGACCGGGAGGACAAAGAATTGGTTTCGAAGTTTATCAATGAAGATTTTTCAACCGCCTGTATGCATGTGCGCTTACAGGATTCCAACACTAGGAAATTGAAAAGCCTTCTTGCCGAAATCGGGCCGGTCCTCGAAAATAATGTACCGGAGGACATAAACGTACGATACGCGGGCGATTATATACGGTTACGAAACGGCGAAATCATCGTCAGAAGCCAGATTGTCAGTCTTCTTGTCACCATCGGAGCGATACTGGTTATGTTATCTATCTTTTTCCGAAATCCGATCATCGGAATGCTGATCACTTTTCCGGTAAGCATCGCGATCTTGTTTAATTTTGCCGTGATGTGGCTGTCGGACGTCAGCCTGAACCCTGCTACGGCAATTATCGCATCTGTGGGCCTGGGCGTGGGAGTGGACTACGGCATCCATTTTTATTCCAGGTTCCGCATCCTCTATCTGGAAAGCGGGAAATATATCCATTCCATCGTCGATGCGATTGTCGAAACATCCCGGGGAATTTTTTCCAATGCCATAGCCGTGGGCTTAGGCTTCCTGGTCCTGCTCTTCTCGAGTTATAGTATTATCAACGACATGGGCTGGCTTGTCGCCGTTTCAATGATTACCACCGCCCTCCTGACGGTGACGGTTATACCGACACTCCTTGTTCTATTTAAACCGAAAATACCGAAAAAAATATTATTTATGAGAAGAAACAGCGGGATCGATTCGTAAGGAATATTTTTCATTTCGATGTACTCGCGGACCTTTCTTATCAACAAATTCTTCTATCTTTCCGATTTCCCACAGATCGTGCCCGGCGTCACGGAAGAGGGCCCTGCACCTCTTTAGTTTTTGCTGCGGCACTGCAGCCAGCAGACCGCCGGAGGTTTCCGGTGTGCAGAGAAGCAGAAGAAGTTCCTCGGTCACCATTGAGTCGTCACGGGAAACTGATTTTTCATACCAATCGAAGTTTTTGCAGGCCCCGCCGGGGAAGAGAGATTCCTCCGCATACCGCTTTGCTCCGGGGAGAAAGGGGAGGGCTTCGGTGTGCAGCACGACTGAAACGCCGCTTTTAGAAGCGATTTCATGTGCATGACCGATAAGCCCGAAACCGGTGACATCGGTGCAGCAGGTTACCCCCGCTTCACTCAGCAGTCCGGCGGCAGAGTCGTTCAGCTGCTTCATAGAATGCACCGCCCCGGCAAGATGCTCCGGGCCGCAGGCGCCGCCTTTATTCGCCGTGGTGATGATCCCGGTCCCAAGGGGTTTAGTCAGCACCACAGCGTCTCCGGGGACCGCGCCGGTTTTGGCAAGCACCCGGTCCGGATGGACGGTCCCGGCAACGCAGAGCCCGTATTTCGGTTCATTGTCGTCGATGGTGTGTCCCCCCGCAATCACCCCGCCGGCTCGGGACACCGCCTCCGCTCCTCCGCGGAGTATCTCCCCGATAATATCCGGCGGAAGGCCGGGAGGAAAAGCGCATGTATTCAAGGCAAGGAGCACCCTGCCGCCCATTGCGTATACATCGCTCATAGCGTTGGCCGCCGCGATATAGCCGTAATCATACGGATCGTCAACGATGGGGGTAAAGAAATCCACCGTCAGAATGAGCGCCGTATCGTCGGTAAGACGGTACACGGCGGCATCGTCGGTGCCGGGAAGGCCTATGAGGAGATTAGGACTGTTTTTCGCCGGAAAGAGGTCGAACAAAGGCCGCAGGACCTGCGACAGCTCCTCAGGAGCCCTTTTGCTCGCTCATCCGGCCGCGGTGGTCAACGATGTCAACCGCAATTTCGGGTCTTCCACGGTGTCTCCTTTCGGCAACAGCTTAAAAACTTCGGCGGGCTGTGTCAATCAACTGTTTACAAACTCGTTGTTCCCTGTGATATAATATGCAGGAAATTGATGAACACAAGTACTATATATTCAATAATTCTTTGGACATTTCTCGGAATCGGCACCATTGTGTTTATTTCTCTGTTCTTTGTCACCGCACCCTACGGGAGGCACAATCGGAAAGGCTGGGGCCCGGAACTCAACAACCGGGCCGGCTGGATCATCATGGAAAGTGTTTCTCCTCTCGTTTTTCTTCTCTTTTTTATCACCGGGGGCTGGGGATTCGGTCTTATTCCGATGATCTTTCTCTGCCTTTGGCTTACCCATTACATATACCGCTCTTTCATTTTTTCTTCCATGATCCGAGGCAACCGTACCATGCCTCTTTCAATCATGATATTCGCGATTATTTTCAATTCTATGAATGCGTTTCTTCAAAGCCGGTATCTTTACACCTACGCGGGACCGGCGCGGAAATATACGGTCGAATGGCTGACCACCCCGCAGTTTATAGCCGGGGTGGTTATATTTTTTACCGGTTTTATTATGCACATCCGTTCGGACCAAATCTTGCGGAACCTTCGCAAGCCCGGAGAGACGGAGTATAAAATTCCCCGGGGCTGGATTTTCCGCTGGGTCTCCTGTCCCAATTATTTGGGCGAAATGGTAGAATGGGCAGGCTGGGCGCTCCTTACCTGGTCCCTGCCCGGACTGTTTTTTGCCCTATGGACGATTTTTAATCTCTTTCCCCGGGCAATCGCTCATCACAAGTGGTATAAAGAAACCTTTCCGGAGTATCCGGAAGAGCGAAAAGCGGTAATTCCCGGCATTCTTTAGACATTAGACATTTCTTCTAACACGCGCAGGACTTCAGGCAAGAGCTGTTTTTTTCTTGAAAGGACGCCGGGAAGTTCGAAGAGGTGATCGGAGGTCCGGGAATAGGCCAGCCTTTTTTCACCTTCAGGAAATGAACTCGAGAGAAGCATACTGTTTTCTTTGATTACATGGGTTATAAGAAGCATCGTCCAGTCAAGGCGCTCTTCCCGGCCGATCGATTCAAGGGCCTCGAGGAGCCGGCCTTTAACCTCCCGGACCTCCGCGAAGGTAACCACTTCCACTTGCCCGATCCCGAAGGAAATCCCGAACTCAGTATAAGTCTTGAAATCGCCGGTGACGAGGTCCGGCGCCGGCTCTGAATGAAGAATCGCCGTTTGGGAAAAGACCTCTTCTCCGTAGGTTTCCCGGTCAAGGCCTGCAAGTTTTTCAAGCACCGAAACAGCCTCCCGGTCCTCATCGGTTGCGGTCGGCGATTTAAGCAGGACCGTATCGGAAAGAATTCCTGAAAGCAGGAGGCCTGCTATTTTTTTATCAATCCGTACATTATTTATGTTGAAATGATGAAAAATAATGGTGCAGGTGCTTCCGACCGGTTTGTTATAGACATAAATAGGCTGGACGGTCTTTTGGGGCGCTAAACGGTGATGGTCGATAATTTCCAGGACATCCGCCTGCTCCGCCCCCGGAACACTCTGGGAGATTTCATTATGGTCGACTAAGATCAACTGTTTTTTCGGTTTTTCAATGAAACAGCGCCTGGTAACGAGCCCTTCGAACTGCTCTCCGGAAAAGACGGGAAGGCCTCGATAAACGGAGTTGACCAGCCTGTTTTTGACATCGTCGAAACGATCTCCGCTGTCTACCAGCTCCGGGTTGTTTTCAGCGAGTTCTCGGACCGAGGTGCTCAATCTGAGAAGGCGGATGGTTTCCGCCGTGTCTATTTCCGAAATGAATATCGACCCTTCAAAGCCGGAAAAATCATAATTGATTTTTTCACCGTTATTAATGCCGGTAAGGATGATCGCGGGGAGCTGCTGTTCACAGGCATATTCTAAAATGTCCCGCCTCAGGCCGACAATCAATACCGGTTTCTGCGGAAGTAACTCCTGAAGCCGTTCGATGCCTCGCGCGTACGGCATGGCGCCGGTCATGATCGGCGCGGCGAATGCCTCGGGTGTTCCCCGTTTATAAAAAAATCCGGGAAGTACGGAAGAAAAATTATCGATGATGAACGAATAGACCGGACGCTCTCCGGTATTTTCCCGGATAAAGAATTGACTGATCTCGTTGATGCTGACGGTCCCGTAAAACTTGCGCTCCCGTGAACCTTCAAAGACGGGCAAAACGCTCACGTTTTTACTGTCGAGCAGGCGGATTGCGCGAAGCACCGGCTCATCCGCGCCGAGAAGCACCTGGTCCCGCCGTACGACATCCAGCACCTTCGGATACACGTCCTTGAGCATCCCGGGCGGGGAGGTTTTAAATCGTTTAAAAACCGATTTTGTCTGCTGATTCATGCTTCCGCAGCGGACCGGAATATAGGTGTTGTTCCGATCGATGCGGTTTTTCAGATGGGCATAACAGTAGGATGAGCAGGTTGAATCGAGATCCGGATTTCGATGACCGGTGACGTATATTTCTCCCATCGAAGGAACCTTTTTCAATATTTTATACAATCAAAACTGGGAATTGAAGAAGAAAGAGGAATTGTTTCGATACTCTTCGCACCAAGTTTTGCCAGGCGGTACCGTACTTCGGCAATCGGGTTTACCTGATCGGTTATATCGAGTTGAATCGAATATTCGGTAAAATGTTCGCCTTTGTTGATGGTGGGCTCGTCACCGAAAAGGTTGTTGCATTCAAGGTACTCCTCGACAGTGCCGGCATGTTCATTCGGTACATTGAAAAGGAGAAAAACTTTATTTTCCGCGTTGAGTGTCCCGTAAAGATTTAAGAGAAACATGCGGAGCAGCTCGTTTTTGTCGGGGTTTGTTTTAATCCGCGGACTTGTCCAGATACCGGTTTCAGATTCCATGATTGTGTCGATGATGGTGAGACCGTAGTTACGGATAGCGCTTCCGGACTGGGTGATTTCAACGCCGAGGTCCGCGCCGGCGTTTTTTACTTTTGCTTCTGTTTTCCCCCAGGTTTCATAAACAACAACGCCGAAGTCTATCTTCGGCGGGGTTTTATACTTCTGGATGGAAAATTTTTCAAAACGGTCAAGGACTTTGATTTCCTTAAACCTGCGCCGAATCCAGTCGAGGGTCATATAAGGCATTTCAGATACGGCGGTGATCAGTTTTTTCTCTTTCGAAAGCCGGGTAAATACCGTTTCCCAATCGGATTCGCCGTTTTCGGCGCCCACAATGCCGACAATCCGCACCCCGCCTCTGCCGAGGGAGAGCACTTTATCCAGGTCTATGGATTTCCCGTATTCGAACCGGAGCTCCAGTTCGCGTTCGCGGATCCAGTCGTCACCCGCGATCGCGACATCCAGCTCGTCGATTCCGAGCTGAGCGCCGAACTCCTGAGGACGGCCGTCCCAGCCGTAGAGAAACTGGAGATTGGGAAAACGGGTCGGCCCGCCGCTTTCGTATCCGGAAGTCTTGAAACCGGCAGCATCTAGAAGCTGAACGAGGTTTCCCCCCCGCTTTGGATCGGCAAGAGAGCCCGCGGGCATCCCGATCGTCAATGTTTTGTCGTTCATGTTAATTCCCTTTTCTATTTGTTATGTTTCTATAAATTCGAGGGTGTTATCCGGCAGTATCCGCCGGTAATAGCAGGAAGTGTGGGGCAGGCCGTTTTCGCGCTTGGCGTGACAGGCGCCTTTCCCCTGGGGTGTTACCATGTATACGAGAGAGTTTTGCTCACAATTGATGCGGATTTCATCAATTTTGAGCGTGTCTCCCGAGGTCATTCCTTTTTTCCATAGTTCCTGTCTGCTTCTGCTATAGTAGGTGGCGTATCCGCTTTTGCGGGTTTCTTCAAAAGCTTCTTTATTGGCAAAGGCTAGAATAAGCACTTCTTTCGTGTCGGAGTCTTGGGTGACCACCGGAACGAGGCCGGTGCTGTCGCTGTCGAAATCAAGTTCGAGTTCCGCTGTATATTCCTTACTCATTATAGAATGTCCTCTTCGTCAAAATATTCTTCTTCCATTCTGGCTAATTCATCGTCGTCGATGAACTCTTCTTCCTCGTCTTCAAAGTCGTCGACCACATGATACTGCTCCTGCCAGTCTCCGGCTTCCATATCGTCAAAGGAATCGCTCCAGTCGCTCGTATCGACTTGATGTTCCTCTTCTTCGTTCTCCCATTCCTGGTAATCTTCTAAGCTCTCAAACTCACCGAGTTCGTCATATTCATCGATGGTTTGGATACTTTCGTAACCGTCTTCATATGAGTCAAACTCGTCGTTTAAGTCTTCGTCAGGGGTTTCTTCGATTTCATCGTTTTCGAAGTCGAGGAAATCGTCGAATTCGTCAAAGCTGCTCATAAGCCACAGTGTAATAGGAAAAAATGTTTTTTCATAGGGTTTGATTTG